>JACRAF010000014.1 GCA_016213505.1 Devosia nanyangense | reverse complement strand
GGCAAGTTCCAGCGGCTGGGCGGCCGGAGTCCGCGCGGCGTGCTGCTGGTCGGCCCGCCGGGCAACGGCAAGACGCTGATTGCGCGCGCCGTCGCCGGCGAAGCGAACGTGCCGTTCTTCACCATTTCGGGTTCCGACTTCGTCGAGATGTTCGTGGGCGTCGGCGCGAGCCGCGTGCGCGACATGTTCGAGCAGGCCAAGAAAAATGCCCCGTGCATCATCTTCATCGACGAAATCGACGCCGTGGGCCGTCATCGTGGCGCAGGCCTGGGCGGTGGCAATGACGAGCGCGAGCAGACGCTGAACCAGTTGCTGGTCGAGATGGATGGCTTCGAGGCGAACGAGGGCATCATCCTCATCGCCGCGACCAACCGTCCGGACGTGCTCGACCCGGCGCTGCTGCGCCCGGGCCGCTTCGACCGGCAGGTCGTGGTGCCGAACCCGGATGTGCAGGGCCGCGAGAAGATCCTCAAGGTCCACGTCCGCAAGGTGCCGCTGGCTCCCGATGTCGACCTCAAGATTCTGGCCCGTGGCACGCCAGGCTTCTCCGGCGCCGACCTCATGAACCTCGTCAACGAGGGCGCCTTGCTCGCGGCCCGCCGCAACAAGCGTTTCGTGACCATGGCCGAATTCGAGGACGCCAAGGACAAGCTGATGATGGGCGCCGAGCGCCGCACCCTCAGCCTGACCGAGGAAGACAAGAAGCTCACCGCCTATCACGAGGCTGGCCACGCCCTGCTGGCGATCAAGATGGACGCGTCCGATCCGATCCATAAGGCCACCATCATCCCGCGCGGCCGCGCGCTGGGCATGGTGATGCGCCTGCCGGAGCGCGATCAGGTGTCGCTGACCCGGCGCAAAGCCTATGCCGACCTCGCGGTCGCCATGGGTGGCCGCGTCGCCGAAGAGGAAATCTTCGGCTACGAGAAGGTGACCTCGGGCGCCTCCGCCGACATCAAGATGGCGACGGGCCTCGCCCGCGCCATGGCGACCGAATGGGGCATGTCGGACAAGCTCGGGCCGCTGCTCTATGGCGACAACCAGGACGAGGTGTTCCTCGGCCGCTCGATGATGCAGCGCACCGTCCACATGTCCGACGAGACGCAGCAGATGGTCGATGCGGAAGTGAAGCGCTTCGTCGAGGAAGGCTATACCACGGCGCAGACGGTGATCCGCGAGAACATCGATGGGCTGCACACCATCGCCCAGGCGCTGCTCGAGTACGAGACGCTGACCGGCGACGAGATACGCAATCTCATGGACGGCATTCCGCCGGTGCGCGAGCACGAGCTGGACACCCAGCCGAAATCGACCGGCGTGCCCTCGGCCGGCAAGACGGTGCGCAAGCGCCCCGACGCCGAGCCGGACGGAACGCCCGAGCCGTTGCCCGGCGCCTGATCCAGAAAGCCTCAACGGGCCGCCTTCGGGCGGCCCGTTCATTTTGGAGTCGTTCACGCGGGCGCCCAGTGGCGCGACACGGTTAACTGCGCCCGACGGAGCGATTCCGCGTTTGTCGCAAGTTGCGCTAAGATGTGGACATACTGAATCGGAGTTCTGCCCATGGCGCGCAAGTATTTCGGTACCGACGGCATTCGCGGGCTGGCGAACGGCGACAAGCTGACGCCGGAGCTGGCCCTCAAGGTGGGCATGGCGGCTGGCCTGAAGTTCGACCGCGGCGAGCACCGCAACCGCGTGGTGATCGGCAAGGATACGCGCCGCTCCGGCTACATGATCGAGAATGCGCTTGCCGCCGGTTTCACCGCGGTGGGCATGGATGTCTACTTCCTCGGGCCGATGCCGACGCCCGCGGTCGCCATGCTGACGCGCTCGCTGCGTGCCGACCTCGGGGTGATGATTTCGGCGTCGCACAATTCGTTCGAGGACAACGGCATCAAGCTGTTCCGGCCCGACGGTTACAAGCTCTCCGACGCGCTTGAGGACGATATCGAGGCGCTGATGGATGGCGACATCTTCAAGCAGTTGTCGCAGGGCCGTGAGATCGGGCGCGCCTATCGCGACGAAGCGGCGCAGACGCGCTACATCGAATACGCCAAGCGCACGCTGCCCAAGAACGTCGATCTATCCGGGCTCCGCGTGGTGATCGACTGCGCCAACGGCGCCGCCTACAAGGTGGCACCCATCGCGCTGTGGGAACTGGGCGCCGAGGTGTTCTCGATCGGTGTCGAGCCGGACGGCTTCAACATCAACGACAAGGTCGGCTCGACCGCGCCGGACGCATTGCGCGCCAAGGTGAAGGAAGTGCGTGCCGATATCGGCATTGCGCTCGACGGCGACGCCGACCGGGTGATCATCGTCGACGAGCATGGCGAAGTGGTCGACGGCGACCAGCTGATGGCGGTGATCGCGCAATCCTGGCAGGCGCGGGGAAGCCTGAAGGGGGGCAGCATCGTTGCCACGGTGATGAGCAATCTCGGCCTCGAGCGGTACCTCACCGAACTCGGACTCGGGCTCGAGCGCACCCAGGTCGGTGACCGCTATGTGCTCGAAGCGATGCGGGCGCATGGCTTTAACGTCGGCGGCGAGCAGTCGGGCCACATCATCCTCTCCGATTTTACCACGACGGGCGATGGGCTGGTCGCCGCGCTGCAGGTGCTGTCGGTGGTCAAGGAGGCGGGCCTGCGCGTCTCGGAGGTGTGCAAACGCTTCGAGAAGGTGCCGCAGAAGCTCACGAGCGTGCGCTACAAGCAGGGCAAGCCGCTCGATCACAAGCTGGTGGTGCAGGTGATCGCCGAAAGCCGCGACCGGCTCGGCAAGGAGGGACGCCTGGTGATCCGTGCCTCGGGCACCGAACCGGTGATCCGGGTGATGGCCGAAAGCGATGATGCCGGGCTCGTCGAAAAGGTGGTCGACGAGATCGCCGCGACGATCAAGCAGGTGGCGTAAAGTGGTGAATTGTGAATTGTGAATTGTGAATTGTGAATTGTGAATTGGAAGGGAGAAGAAGCCATCTCTCTTCACCATTCACCATTCACCATTCACCATTCCCGGCGTTCACCTCCTGTTAAGGTTACCCCTTAGGGTTAAGCGGCTTTTAAGAAAGTGATGCCAGACTTGTGTTCGATCGACGGGTGTCGTCGTGGCGAACTCAAGGACTGTGTAACATGCGTATTCTTCTTGCAGTGCTGCTGGTGGCGTTTGCCACCCTGATCGGCGCTCCCGCCCGCGCGGCGGACCTCCCCGACTATCCGGATATCGAAATTCCCGAGGTCGACTACGGCCTGCAGGGCGGCTTCTATCTGCGCGGCAGCGGCGCGCTCAACTTGCTGTGGACCCAGGAGCATGTGGATACGGCGGGTTGCGTCTGCCTGGTCACCGCAGGCGCCGGCTACGGCTACTCGCTGGGTGCAGGCTTCGGCTACGAGACCGGCACGGGCCTGCGTGTCGACGGCACGGTGGACTACATTGCCAATGACGGGCTGACCGACGGCGTGAACACGCTGCATCTGCGGTCGACCGTTGCATTGGCCAACGCCTACTACGATTTCCCGCTTTCGGGCGGCGGCTCGGCCGGCGGCGGCATCGGCGCCTATGTCGGCGGCGGCTTCGGCGCGGCCTACAATCTGACGCACGTGACCCCCGTGAACGCGGCGCTTCCGGACGGCGCAAGCTGGACACCGGCGGCCGCGGCCATGGCCGGCGTCAGCTATGATGCGGGCACCTGGGTTGCCGATCTCGGCTACCGCCTGATCTACATGCCCACCATCACCAACAATGCCATCGGCATGCCGTCCTACTACCTCAACGGCAACACCATCCACGAAATCCGCGGAACGGTGCGCTACCGCATCCAATAAGGCAGCGCCGGACGACACCCGAACCTGCAACGGCGCCCTCGCGGCGCCGTTGTCGTTTGAAGAGACGAGAAGTTGGTGTTCGTGGCTCCCCCTCATCCGCCCTTCGGGCACCTTCTCCCACAGGGGGAGAAGGCGACAAAGCCGCCGCAGCTGGCGCGCTTCCAGGAAGAGTGCCAAGCGGTTTTCCGGTTCGGAAGCGCGACAAATCAATTGAGCACGCGTTCCGATTCCATCGGAACGTGAAGTGTGCTCGGGCCCAGCACGCGACGCAGTCTCAGTCGGGATTCCCTTCTCCCCTCGTGGGAGAAGGTGGATCGGCCGCAGGCCGAGACGGATGAGGGGGAGCCCACGCTCAGGTCGCTTACGCCCCCAACTGGAACCGCTCGAAGCGCTGGAGTTCGTCCTCGATGAGCCGCTTGTGGCTGCGCGGCCGGGCGGCATCGAGCCAGTGCCAGGCCTGGATCAGCAGTTTTCCAGCAGCGCGATCCGTCTTGAGGTCCAGCGCGGCGACCATCTGGTCGCCGACCAGCACCGGCAGGGTGAAATAGCCGAACTTGCGCTTCGCCTTGGGTGTGTAGGCCTCGAACACATGATCGTAGCCGAAAAACAGCTTCAGGCGCCGCCGCTGGATCACCAGCGGATCGAAGGGCGACAGGATATGCACCAGGCCCGAGGCCGGCTCGGACGTTTTGTCGAGCACCTCGGGCGTCGCGTAGTGCGGGGTGTCGCCGCCTTCGAGCGCGACCTCGACCAGTTCCTTGCTGCGGACACGGCGTTCGACGATCTGCGCGAGTTCCGGTGAGAACCGGAGACGCGGATGCATCACCGAGGGGGCGCTGATCAGGCCCTGTGAACGCAGGGCGCGGTCGAGCCTGTACTCGAGTTCCTGCTTCGGCGTCGCCGCCCTGGGCAACCGGCTCCAGCCGAAATGGCGTTCCAGCAGCTCGTAGGTCTTGAGCATGCCGGTGCGCTCGCTGATGGCGAGCCGACCCTCGAAAAAGCCCCGCTGCAGCGCGCCTTTGGAGGGCTTGCGGCTGCCCCAGGGGTGAGTCTTTTCGACCGGAACGTCGTCGATGTCGCGCAGCGTGACGGGGCCATCCTTGCGGATGAGGGTCAGCACCCGGCGCACGTCCTGGTCGGGCACCCCCTCGTACCAGGGGATCGGTTCGGCGCGGAAGGCCTTCATCAGCGGCACGAAGAAGGGCAGGTCGCGCGTCGGGACATAGGCAAGCGCATGCGTCCAGTACTCGAACACCGTTTTGTCGACGGTTTGCGCGTGGTGCAGATCGGCGCGCCGGTAGGCGGGGATGCGGCTAAAGAGGATGTGGTGGTGCGAGCGCTCGATCACGTTGATGGTGTCGATCTGCACGTAGCCGAGCTGCTCGATGGCGGCGAGCACCGCGGCAGGACCGGTGCCGAAGGTCTCGCGGCTGTCGAGCCGCTGTGCGCGCAGCCAGATGCGGCGCGCATCGGCGAGCGAGACCGGGCGCGGTTTCAGGGCCATTTTGTCATCAACACGGCACAAATTTTAACGATGATCGCGAAAACCGCAGCCGGCCGGGCGGTGCGGCGCTTATTCTCAGGGGCAGCGGCGAGTTCAACGGATCGCGCAACATGACCACGGCCATCTTCATCGTCATCTTCGCCCGCAAGAAGTGGTGGATCGATCTCAACGGCCACACCCAGGGGCCGTTCCTGAGCAAGGACAGCGCGCTGGCGGAGGCCACCAAGCACGCCAAGGACCTGGCGCGCGCCGGTCACCGCAGCGAGGTGCAGCTCTCCGAGCCGGGCGAGCGCAGCCACATCGTCTACCAGAGCGCCGAGCAGGGCTTCCTCGGACGCGCCGCAGCACTGGTCGACCACTGATCCCTGCACCGCCAACCTCACTTCGCCCACATGTCACGCATCTGGGCGCGGAGGTCGATAGCCGGCCCCTTGGGGGCCATCTCGGTCGCCAGCGGTTTCAGCGCCGGCCATAGAATGTCGTCGTAGAGCGGCAGCATGGCGCGGGTGACGAAGCGGCTGCGCTGCGCATAGAGATGCCGGTCGCCGTGCTTTTGCTGCTGGGTGACGAAGAAGCGCTGCGGCACGAGCAGATGCAGCTCGTCACGGGCCCGGGTCATCGCCACATAGAGCAGCCGCCGCTCTTCCTCGAGTTCGTGGGTGGAGCCGGTGCCGAGGTCGGACGGGATGCAGCCGTCGACGACGTTGAGCACGTGCACCGAGCGCCATTCCTGGCCCTTGGCCGAATGGATGGTCGAGAGGATCAGATAGTCCTCGTCGCGGTGCGGCACGCCGGACTGGTCCGAGGTCGCGTCCGGCGGATCGAGGGTGAGTTCGGTGAGGAACCGCTCGCGGCTCGGATAGCCCGAGGCGATCTGCTCGAGCTGCAGCAGATCGAGCAGCCGGATCGCGGCGTCGTCATGCGCCTCGGCGAGGATCGGTTCGTACCAGAGCCGTGCACGCGCGAAGGTGGCGGGCCACACCGGTGTCGCGGCAAGATCGGCAACGACCTCGACGAAGCCGGGCCAGCCTTCGCCGCGCGACGGCGCCGGCAGCTCGGCCAGCGCCGCGAAGGGGCGCGGCGCTTCATCCATCGCATCGAGCACGCGTCCGGCGATGGTCGGCCCGATGCCAGGCAGGAGTTGCAGCACGCGGAAGCCGGCGACGCGGTCGCGTGGGTTTTCGGCCCAGCGCAGCAGCGCCAGCATGTCCTTGACGTGGGCGGCGTCGAGGAACTTGAGCCCGCCGAACTTGACGAAAGGGATGTTGCGCCGGGTGAGCTCGATCTCGAGTGGGCCGGAATGGCTGGAGGTGCGGAACAGCACCGCCTGGTCCTTGAGGCGGGCGCCGCCCTCGCGCGCCTCGAGGACGCGCTCGACCACATAGCGGGCCTGATCGGCCTCGTCGCGGACGGTGACGAGCTGCGGTTTCATCTCGGACTTGCGGTCGGTCCACAGGTTCTTGGTGAAGCGCTCTTCGGCCTCGGCGATCACCGCATTGGCGGCGTCGAGGATGGGCGCGGTCGAGCGGTAATTGCGGTCGAGGGTGATGATGCGGGCAGGGGGCGCGAAACTGGAGGGGAATTCCAGGATGTTGCGCACCGTCGCGGCGCGGAACGAATAGATCGACTGGGCATCGTCGCCGACGACGGTGAGGCCGGCGCCATCCGGCTTCAACGCCAAGAGGATCGCCGACTGCAGGCGGTTGGTGTCCTGATACTCGTCGACGAGCACATGATCGAAGCGCGCGCCGAGATCGGCGGCGATCGCCGGCTCCTTCATCATCACCGCCCAGTAGAGCAGCAGGTCGTCGTAATCGAGGACGTTCTGGTCCTGCTTGGCCCGGACATAACGTGAGAATAGTTCACGGAGCTGGGCCTCCCACATCGCCGCCCACGGGAAGGCGGTTTTGAGCGTTTCGGCCAGTTCGTCCTGCGCGTTGACCGTACGCGAATAGATGGCAAGGCAGGTGCCCTTGGCCGGAAAGCGCGACGTCTGTTCGTGCAGACCCAGATCATGGCGGACGATGTTGATGAGGTCGGCCGAATCCTCGCGGTCGTGGATGGTGAATTGCGGATCGAGTCCAAGGCCTTGCGCGTATTCGCGCAGCAGCCGGGCGCCGATGCCGTGAAAGGTGCCAGCCCAGGCCAGCGCGTCGGCCACGGCGCCGGAGCTGGTGCCCATCACCTGGCCGGCGATGCGCTCGACACGGCGGCTCATCTCGCCGGCGGCGCGGCGCGAAAAGGTCATCAGCAGGATACGCCGCGGATCGGCGCCATTGACGATCAGGTGCGCCACCCGATGGGCCAGGGTGTTGGTCTTGCCCGAGCCGGCGCCGGCGATGACCAGCAGCGGCCCGCCACCGGCGTCGCCCACGCCGTGCTCGACCGCCCGGCGCTGCTCGGGATTGAGGCGGTGGAGATAGTCGATTTCTGCGAGCACGGGCGAATCAGGGGTGTTGGCGGTGCTGGCCAGTGAGCCTCATTCCCGTTTTGTTCGCAATGGCGGCGGCGCCGGGGTGGTTACTTCTTTGCTCGGCGCCCCGCGTTCTCGGCGAGCCGCGCCTTGACGATCCGCTTCACCAGGGCGGCGGGGATGGGCTTTTCCGGCTGAAAGCGGATGGTGCCCTTGGAGGTGTCGAAACCCACAAGTTCGGCGGCAAAGGCCTCCATGGTCTTGGGACTCTGGACGAAGAACGAGCAATGAGCCTTGGCGGCGGCGTAGGAGACGAGCGCGCCATCCTGGCGGAAGGCCGGAACGCCATAGCCCATGTACTCCTCGGCGCCCGGTGCCGCGGCCCTGATCTGCGCGCGCAGCTTGCGCAAAGCGGTTTGCGCCGGCTCGGCGACCTGGGCGAGGAACTCGTCGGGGGTCGCGGTCTTGTCCATCTCAGCCGGCGTCCTCCGTTCCCCCAGCCGACGACAGCCAGCAACGACATACGATCACAAGGCGTTGAGGGAATCGAGATGTTTGGGCGGCGCCTTTGCGTCTAGCCTGGCGTCGTGGAGGACTGAGCGATGCGGAAATTCTGGCTTTGGCTGAGCTTGGCTGCGGCAGCGAGCGGCGCGCTGCCGGCAGTCGCCGCCACCACGACGATTGGTGGCGTCGCGGTGGAGTTTCGGGTGGTGGCAAGCGGCTTCGGGCGGCCGGTGCTGGCGATATCGCCGCCGGGCGGGGAGGGTTTGCTGGTGGTCGAAAAGACCGGCCGCGTTCGAGCCATCGAGGATGGCAAGCCCGGTGCCGTGTTCCTCGACCTTTCCAGCAGCGTCAGCGGCGGCAACGAGCAGGGCCTTCTTGGCCTCGCGTTCGACCCCGATTACGTGACGAACGGCCGCCTCTATGTCGACTACACCGATCGGGGCGGCGACACCCAGATCGTCGCTTACACGGCGGTCGGCGGCGTCGCCGATCCGGCATCCGCGAAGACGCTGCTCAGCATCGAGCAGCCGGCGGCGAACCATAATGGCGGCTGGATCGCGTTCGGGCCGGATGGCTTGCTCTACATCGCGACGGGCGACGGCGGCGGCGGTGGCGACCCCAACGGGAACGGCCAGAACAAGGACGTGCTGCTCGGCAAGATCCTGAGGATCGACATTCGGGACGGACAATCCTACGCCATTCCCGCGGACAATCCCTTCGCCAAGGGCGGCGGCGCGCCGGAGGTGTACCTCTATGGCCTCCGCAATCCGTGGCGCAATGCCTTCGACGGCGACCTGCTTTACATCGCCGATGTCGGACAGAATGCCTGGGAGGAGATCGACGTCGTCGGCCGCAGGGACGCGGGCGCCAATCTTGGCTGGAACACCATGGAGGGCCGTGAATGCTACCCGGCAGGCGCGGTCTGCGTGCAGGGCGGCTTCGTCGTTCCCATTCACGTCTATTCGCATGACGAGGGCTGTTCGATCACCGGTGGACTTGTCTATCGCGGCGCGGCGCTCCCCGCCCTCCAGGGCCGATACTTCTTTGCCGATTATTGCTCGGGCGTGGTGCAGTCGCTGCGCTTCAGCGGCGGCGCAGCGTCGGACCTTGCCAGCACGGCGGACGATCTCGGAAGCCTCGGGAGCGTCACCTCTTTCGGAACAGACGCCGCGGGCGAGCTTCACGTGCTGACCGACGACGGCCAGGTGCTGAAGATGGTTGCGGCCGATTAGCCCATTGACGTCCCGGGCCGGCCGGGAGTATCTCCCGCCTCAGGACACCTCGCCCTAACGTGAGGCTTTCGACCTGGGAGGGTCGCCATGGCAGACATGCTCACCGCACCGGCGGTTAAACCGGCCAATCCAAATTTCTCGTCGGGTCCCTGCGCCAAACGTCCTGGCTGGACGGTGGACGCGCTCGCCAACGCGCTGGTCGGCCGCTCGCACCGCAGCAAGCCGGGCAAGGCGCGCATCCAGAAGGCGATCGACCTGACGCGGCAGCTGCTGGAAGTGCCGGCCGACTACCGCATCGGCATCGTGCCGGCCTCGGATACCGGCGCGGTCGAGATGGCGATGTGGTCGCTGCTCGGCGAGCGTCCGGTCGACATGCTGGCCTGGGAAAGCTTTGGCGAAGGCTGGGTGACCGACGTCGCCAAGCAGCTCAAGCTCGCCGATGCGCGCGTCCTCAAGGCCGGCTACGGCGACCTGCCCGATTTGAAGCAGGTCGATTTCAGCCACGACGTGGTCTTCACCTGGAACGGCACGACCTCGGGTGTGCGCGTGCCGAACGCGGACTGGATCCCGGCCGACCGGCAGGGCCTCACCATCTGCGACGCGACCTCGGGGGCGTTCGCGCAGAACCTCGATTTTTCGAAGCTCGATGTGGTGACCTTCTCCTGGCAGAAGGCGCTGGGCGGGGAGGCCGCGCATGGCGTGCTGATCCTTTCGCCCCGCGCCGTGGCCCGGCTCGAAAGCTATAAGCCGAGCTGGCCGCTGCCCAAGATCTTCCGGCTGACCAAAGGCGGCAAGCTGCTCGAGGAAATCTTCGAGGCGGCGACGATCAACACGCCCTCCATGCTGGTGATCGAGGACGCCATCGACGCGATGGAGTGGGGCCTCGCCGCCGGCGGCCTCAAGGCGCTGCAGGCGCGGGCAGACGCCAATGCCAAGGTGATCGCCGACTGGGTGGCGAAGACGCCGTGGATCGACTTTCTCGCCAACGTTCCGGAACAGCGTTCTAACACATCGGTGTGCCTGTCGATCGTCGATCCGGCGGTGGCGGGATTGCCCGCGGAAGCGCAGGCTGCCTTCACCAAGGCGATAGTATCGCGGCTCGACAAGGCCGGCGCCGCCTACGACATCGGGGCCTACAAAGACGCACCTCCGGGGTTGCGTATCTGGGCGGGTTCCACCGTCGAGGCGGACTCGCTCAAGGCGCTGCTGCCGTGGCTCGATTGGGCGTTCGCGTCCGAGAAGGCAGCGCTCAAGGCCGCGGCCTGAAATTCGTGAACGGTGAATGGCCAATGGTGAATGGGTTTCGGCCCGGACACCGGCTTTCGCCGCACCATTCACAACTCACCATTCACTATTCACCAATCACGACTTGGAGGCTCCCATGCCCAAGGTTCTCGTTTCGGACAAGCTCAGCAAGACCGCCGTGCAGATCTTCAAGGACAACGGCGTCGAGGTCGACTACCTGCCGGACCTCGGCAAGGACAAGGACAAGCTCTTCGAGGTGATCGGCCAGTATGACGGCCTCGCCATCCGCTCGGCGACCAAGGTCACCGAAAAGATCATTTCGGCGGCCAAGAACCTGAAGGTGATCGGCCGGGCCGGCATCGGCGTCGACAATGTCGACATCCCGGCGGCGACCAAGAAGGGCATCATCGTGATGAACACGCCCTTCGGCAACTCGATCACCACCGCCGAGCATGCGATCAGCCTGATGCTGTCGCTGGCGCGCCAGATCCCGGAAGCGGATGTCTCGACCAAGGCGAGCAAGTGGGAGAAGAACCGCTTCATGGGCGTCGAGGTCACCAACAAGGTGCTCGGCATCATCGGGGCGGGCAATATCGGCTCGATCGTCGCCGACCGGGCGATCGGCCTCAAGATGAAGGTGATCGCGTTCGATCCGTTCCTGTCGCCGGAGCGGGCGCAGACCATGGGTGTCGAAAAGGTCGATCTCGACGAGTTGTTCAAGCGCGCCGACTTCATCACGCTCCACACGCCGCTGATCGATGCGACCCGCAACATCATCTCGGCCGAAGCGATCGCCAGGATGAAGGCGGGGGTGCGGATCATCAACTGCGCCCGCGGCGGACTGGTCGACGAGGCGGCGCTCTACGAGGCGCTGAAAGCGGGGAAGGTGGCGGGCGCCGCGCTCGACGTGTTCCTCGAGGAGCCGGCGCAGAACAGCCCGCTGTTCGAGCTGCCCAACGTCATCTGCACGCCCCACCTGGGCGCCTCGACCACCGAGGCACAGGAGAATGTCGCGCTGCAGGTCGCCGAGCAGATCTCGGCCTATCTGATGACCGGCGAGATCACCAATGCCCTCAACTTCCCGTCGATTTCGGCGGAAGAGGCGCCGCGGCTGACGCCGTGGGTCAAGCTCGCCGAGGCGCTGGGTTCGTTCGCCGGCCAGCTCACAGAGACCTCGCTCAAGGCCATCCGCATCGAATACGAGGGGGCGGTTGCTCTGCTCAACACCAAGCCGATGACGGCGGCGGCGCTCAACGGCGTGCTGAAGCCGCAGATGGAAGATGTCAACATGGTCTCGGCGCCGCAGATCGCCAAGGATCGCGGCATCAACGTCGAAGTCATCACCCGCGATCAGCAGGGCGCCTATGAGAACTATATCCGGCTGACGGTGGTCACCGAGCGGCAGGAGCGCAGCGTCGCCGGCACGGTGTTCGCCAACGGCAAACCGCGCATCATCCAGGTCAAGGGCATCAACATGGAGGCGGAACTCACGCCCTCGATGCTCTATGTCACCAACGAGGACAAGCCGGGCCATATCGGCCGGCTCGGCACGCTTTTGGGGACGCTCGGCATCAACATCGCCAACTTTAACCTCGGCCGGGCCGAGGTCGGCGGCGACGCCATCGCGCTGCTCTCGATCGACGGTTCGCTCAAGGACGAACAGCTCAAGCAGGTCGCGGCGCTGCCGGGGGTCAAGCAGGCGAAGTCGCTGGCGTTCTGAGGTGAGCAAGCGCCTCGAGCAGATGCGCGCCAATCCCAAGGCGGATTGAAAGATCACGGATGTCGAGGCGGCTTGCCGGGAGTTCGATATCGAATGCCGGCCATCACGATCGGGCAACTCGCACTACCAGGTGAAGCATCCCGGCATACGGGAAATTCTGACAGTGCCCTTCAAACGGCCCGTCAAAGCGGTCTATATTAGGAGGCTGGTCGAGATGGTCGACCAAGTCAGGAACCTGCCGTGACCGAGCTTCGCTATCCCGTGGTGATCGAGCCGTTGAGCGCCGACGACGGCGGCGGACTTCTCGCCACCGTGCCCGATCTGGCCGGCTGCATGAGCGATGGCGAGACGCCCGAGGAAGCGCTCGTCAACGTCCAGGACGCGATCCTGAGCTGGATCGAGGCCGCGCAAGACCTGGGTCGCGACATCCCGCCTCCATCCCGCGTCGCGGCCATCGCTTAGCCGGTGACCTACAGCATCGCCTTTGCCGCGCTGTGGACCGTGTGGATGGCCTCGTGGGGCATCGCCGCGTTCTGGGCGAGCAAGCCGGCGAAGCGGCCGGCGGCGACGGAGGAGCGGTTCTACTGGCTGCTGACGGTGGCCGGTGCGGCGCTGATGTTCTTCAATTTCCGCCGCGACGGCTCGCTGACGCTGGTCTGGAGCACGCCCGATGCGGTCGAATGGGCGTTGTTCGCGGTGGCGGCCGCGGGGCTGGCCTTCACCTGGTGGGCCCGCATTCACCTCGGCACGCTGTGGTCGGGCAGTGTGACGCGCAAGGCCGACCACCATATCATCGACACCGGCCCCTACGGCATTGTCCGCCACCCGATTTACACCGGCATTCTAGCGGCGATCTATGCGACGGTGCTGCTGCGACCGGGCGTCTTCGGCATCGCCGGGGCGGCGCTGCTCACCGTGGCGTTCGTGATCAAGCTCAGGCTCGAGGAGCGCTTCCTGATGCAGGAGCTCGGCGCCGAAGCCTATGAGGGGTACCGGCGCCGCGTGCCGATGCTGGTCCCGTTCTGGCCGGTTTCGCGCGGCTAGTCGGCGCTGAGCGGCGGCCCGAGCAACGTCATGTCGTGGCGTTCGAACACGGCGGCGATGGCGGCGCGGTCGGGCTTTTCCGCACGCGAGACAGGGCCGAGCTCCTCATAGAATTTGTGACCGCCACCCGGCACATAGACGACGATGATCTCCGCCGGCTCGGCGGTCAGGTTGAGGAAGGCGTGGGGCAGCTTGGCCGGCAGGTAGGCGAAGCCGCCGGGTTCGAGGATCATTGTCTCGTCGCCGCAGCGGACCTTGAAGCGGCCCGTCAAGACGTGGATGGTCTCTTCCTGGATGTGGTGCACATGCAGCGGCGGGCCGCCGTGCGGCGCCACCTCGACGATGAAGTAGTCGAAGAGGCCGCCGGTGTCCTCGCCGGTGACCTTGAAGATCAGGTCGCGGCCGGGGCCGGACTGGAGCCTGAGCCCGCCTTGCGGCGGCAGAAATTTCGGCTGTAACGCCGCGCCTTCGGCCTTCGCCAACATATCGTGCATTTCGAGTTCTCCCATCTCGGCTGCAATGCTGTGCCGGTGCCCAATTGATCTGCGCGACGAGGCCCTTCGTGCTACAGAAATGTTCGATGGGCCGGTCTTCAATTTTGAAACGCCATGGAATGGGATGACCTCAAACACTTCCTGGCCGTCGCGCGGTCGGGAAGCCTGACTGAGGCGGCGCGAGCGCTGAAAGCCAGTGCCGCGACGGTGGGGCGGCATATCGATGCGCTCGAAACACGGCTCGGGGCGCGGCTCTTCGAGCATCGGTCGACCGGCTATGTGCTGACCGAAATCGGTCGCTTGATTGTCGCCCGTGCCGAGAGCGTCGAGGCGGCCGTGCTCGCCGTCGAGCGCGAAGTGGCCTCGAGCGATCCCAATCTTACCGGCAAGGTGCGAGTCGCCACCACCGAAGACATGGCCAGCATGGTCATCGTGCCCAACCTCGCGCCATTCGCGGCGCGACATCCCGGCATCGCGGTCGAACTCGTCGTCGGCATGTCGCTGGTCAATCTCACACGACGGGACGCCGATATCGCACTGCGTTCCGTGCGGCCGGAAGCGGGCGACCTGCTGATGCGGCGCATCGGCGCGGTCGACCTGGCGGTCTATGCGGCACGGTCCTATGCCGAGGCTCGCGGGCTCGAGCCGGGACACGTCGATTTCAGCATGGTCGAGACAGTGACCTGGATCGAGGAAATGGCCGGCCTCAGGGGAGGGCCCTGGCTCGCCGAACACGCCGGCGCCGCCCGCGTCGCGCTCCACGTCAATTCGTCGCGGCTGCTCTATTCGGCCTGCGCCTCTGGACTGGGTCTGGCGATCCTGCCGTGCTTCGGTGCCGACAGCGACGCGTCGCTGGTCTGTCTCGTGCCGCCCGAGGAGGTGCAGACATTCGATCTGTGGATGGTCGTCCATCGCGATATCGCCGCGATGCCGCGAGTGCGCGCCGTGATGGACTATCTGGTCTCGATCGGGCCGAAATTCTCGCGACAAAAGGTGGCGGCCGACGCGGCCTGGAGCTAGCGGCGGGCGCTCCATTCGGCCAGCCCGATGCCGATGATGATCAGCGCGCCGGCCAGCAGATGGAATGGCTGCAGCTGTTCGCCCAGGATCAGCACCGAACCGACGGCGCCGAACAGCGGGATCAGGTTGATGAACAGGCTGGCGCGATTGGCCCCGATCAGTTCGACGCCGCGCACGTAGAACAGCTGGCTGATCAGCGATGGGAAGATCACCGTGTAGGCGGCGATCAGCCAGCCGAGGGGCGTGATGGTCGGAAGGCCCGCGACGAAATGGCCGGCGCCGCCGCCCAGCGTGAGCTGAAAGACGATCGAGGCGAGGACCGCGCCGCTGAAGCTCGCAAACAGGAAACTCAGCCAGTCGCTCTTCGGCCGCCAGCGCAGGCTGATCGAATAGACCGCGTAGGCAAGGCACGCGAACAGCACCAGGAGGTCGCCGAAATTGATGTCGAGGGTGAGAATGCGCCGGAGATCGCCATGCGTTGCGGTGAGGGCCACGCCCACGATCGTGAGGGCAACGCCGGCCAATTGCAGGGCGCGCACGCGGGTGCGGAACAGGATGAAGTTGAACAGCATGACGAGGATGTTGATCGTCACCTGGTCGATGGCGTTGTTGATGCCCGAGGTGTAGTGCGCTGCGACATAGGCCAGCACGTTGAAGGTGGCGTAGCCGACCACGCCGTAGAACAGATAGAGCCACCACTTGGCGCGAATGGTCGGCCAGTCGCGCTTCAGCGGTCCGATGGCAAAGGGCAGCAGGAGCAGCAGGGCGCCGGCCCAGCGCAGCAACATCAGCGCGTAGGGATCGATCTGGCCGACGGCAGCCTTGCCGGCGACGACATTGCCGCCCCAGAACAGGTTGCAGAGCACCAGCAGGGCATAGGGCCGGGACATCAGCCGGCTGGCGAGGGTTGGTGAATTCGGCTGAGGCATCGAAGGACTTGCGGGCTCCCGCCGACCGCCTTATCAGCATTCGCCCAATGGTCAAAACGGCCCAGGGCGGGGAGCATGTGACCAGATGGCAAATGTGATCGTCGTCGGCAGCCAATGGGGTGACGAGGGCAAGGGCAAGATCGTCGACTGGCTGAGCGAGCGCGCCGATATCGTCGTGCGCTACCAGGGTGGACACAATGCCGGCCACACCCTGGTGATCGACGGGATCAGCTACAAACTGGCGCTGCTGCCCTCGGGCGTGGTGCGCGGCAAGCTGTCGGTGATCGGCAATGGCGTCGTCGTCGATCCGCATCATTTCGTCGCGGAGGTCGAAAAACTCGCCGCCCAGGGGGTGATGGTCACCCCGGAAATCCTGATGATCGCCGACAATGCGCCGCTGATCCTCAGTCTTCACCGCGAGCTCGACGCCATCCGCGAGAACTCCAATTCCGGCCTCAAGATCGGCACGACCAAGCGCGGCATCGGGCCGGCCTATGAAGACAAGGTGGGCCGCCGGGCCATCCGGGTCTGCGATCTGGCGGAACCGGACACGCTGATGCCCAAGATCGAGCGGCTGCTCGCCCATCACAATGCGCTCCGGCGTGGCATGGGTTTGAGCGAACTCAGCGCCGAAGCGGTGCGGACGGAGCTGATGGAAGTGGCCGGCCAGATCCTGCCCTATGTCGGCCAGGTCTGGCGGCTGCTCGACGAAAAGCGGCGCAGCGGAGCGCGCATCCTGTTCGAGGGGGCGCAGGGGGCTTTGCTCGACAACGACCACGGCACCTATCCGTTCGTCACGTCGTCCAACACCGTGGCCGGTCAGGCGGCGGCGGGGTCGGGGCTGGGGCCGACGGCGATCGGTTATGTGCTGGGCATCACCAAGGCCTACACGACGCGCGTGGGCGAAGGACCGTTCCCGTGCGAGCTCGACGACGAGATCGGCCGGCACTTGTCCACCGTCGGGCGCGAGGTCGGGGTCAACACCGGCCGGCCGCGCCGCTGCGGCTGGTTCGACGCCGTGCTGGTGCGGCAAACGGTCCGCACCTCCGGGATCACCGGTATCGCGTTAACCAAGCTCGATGTCCTCGATGGGCTCAAAGAGATCAAAGTTTGCGTCGGTTACGAACTCGACGGACAAAAAATTGACTATCTTCCGGCCTCAATGAGGGCGCAGGCGGCGGTTAAGCCGATCTACGAATCTCTCGAGGGGTGGTCAGAAACGACAGCAGGGGCGCGGAGTTGGTCGGAATTGCCGGCTCAGGCGGTCAAGTACGTAAGGTACATCGAAGAGCTGATCGGGGCCCCGGTGGCAATGTTGTCCACCAGCCCCGAGCGGTTGGATACGATCCTCGTGCAAGACCCGTTCCAAGACTGATGTTTTTTGGCTACAACACGCACGCAAATTGAGCGAATGTAGCGAATGGCGGATTACAAAGAGCTTTTGCGCAAGGCCGTAGAGGCCTTGCCCGAAAACAACGGAGCTGCACGGCGTGCCGTGTACGAGAAGGCTCGGGCGGCTCTGGTCGGCCAGCTTCGCGCTATCAATCCGCCGCTCCCGGCTCGCGACATCACCACCCACCGCCTGCAACTCGAAGATTGCATCCGCCAGGTCGAGCAGGAGGCCAGCGAAGCCAATATCGCCGGCATGGGCCAGGAGACGCAGGCGCCGCCCAGCCTGCCGCCGGTATTTGCCGCCGAGGCGAAGGCCAAGCCGCCGGCCCCCCGGCCCGAAACTGCGAAGCCGCCGGTGAAGGCCGAACCGCCGAAAATGCCGGCAAAGCCGGAGCCGCAGCCGGTGCGGGCCAGGGCGCCGAGCAATTCGATCGAGGATATCATCGCCGCCGCCGAGCGCGATCGGTCCAAGCCGCCCGCCGCCGCCGAAGTCAGGTCGCCCGAGATCAAGCCGCGACCGCCCAAATCGCAGCCGGTGCTGGTCGCCAAGTCGGAACCGCCGGAGCGGGCCGAACCACAGCGGCCGGCGGCGAAGAAGCCCGAGGGCCGTCCGCTGCCCTCGATCGTGGCGCGTGCCGAGGCCGCCAAGGGCCGTCCGCCCGGAGCCGGATTCAGCGTCGCGAGCGACGGCGCTCGCCGAGCACCGACCATCGAGCCGCGGCGCGACATTCGCTCCAATTCGGTGGCAGCGCGGCAGATGGAGCCGCTGGCGTTCGACGTTCCGGACGACGTCGCGGCGATGACCGCGGTGCGCGAAGTCGAGGTCGAGGCGCAACCCGTCGATCCACAGGGCGCGATCGATCGCGCTATCGCCACACTCGATCGCGAGGCGCGTGGCGACGCGGCGGCGCAATATGCCGACAGCGAGGTCGAACTCGACGACGAGCCGATGCAGGCGCCACCCAGGAAAAACGGAGCCCTCAACGGCCGCACCGCCGAGCTGCCGCCGATGCGGGCCGAACGGGACGTCAAGCAGGCGCGCCCGGCCAAGGAATTCGCGACGCCGCGCCGCCGCAACCAGGCCTTCCCCGATGGCGGCGTGCCGCGGGCGCGCGCCGAGCGCGGCGGCATGGGCGCGGTCACCATCTTCGTCATCATCTTTGCGGCGCTCCTCGTGGGCGCCGGTGGAGCGGGATTCTGGGCCTGGCAGGAAGGCTTCATTAATCTCGATGCGATGTTCGGCAAGGGGCAGCCGGTAGTGACGACTGCCGCCGCTGCGACCACGACCCCGGATTCGACCGGGCCGGGCAATACAGAGACCGCGACGACCGCCTCCGGTCCATCGACCGAACTCAAGGCCGACGAGCGCCTGGCCGCTGTCGGCGCCGACGCGGCGGCAGCCGCAACGACGGAACAATCGGTCGCGCCGCTGGCGCTGCAATCACCGGCCGTCGAGGCCAAGACCGAGGAGCGTCTTGGTTCGGATACCACGCAGGGCGCCAGTACCGCCGAGGAGGCGGTCGCCGCGATCGATCCGGCAACCGTGGCCGGCAGCCAGTCGCTGCTGCTCGAGGCCTCCGACACCGGAACCACCGGCGCGGTGCCGTTCTCGGGCACCGTGGACTGGTCGAAGGGGACCGACGAAACCGGCCAGCCGACGCTGATCGGCAAGGCCAACATCCCGGCCCGCAATCTCTCGGTCGACGTGCTGATCCGCAAGAACTCGGATCCGAGCCTGCCGGCGAGCCATTTGATGGAGATCAACTTCACCGTTTCCGACAGCTTCATCGGCGGCTCGGTCGCGGGTCTGCCGGGCGTGCTGCTCAAGAATGAGGAACTGGTGCAGGGCGCGCCGCTGGTCGGCGCCTCGGCCCGCGTGGTCGGCAACTCCTTCCTCTTCGCGCTCAGCGCTGCGCCGGAGGATTCTACCGCCAACGTCAACCTGTTGACGACGCGCAAGTGGATGGATCTGGCGCTGATCTATGCCTCGGGCAAACGGGCGATCATCACGCTCGAGAAGGATCCGGGGGCGCAAAAGCTGTTCAGCGACGTGTTCGCCGCCTGGGCCAAAGGCTAGAGCGCTTCACGTTCCGATGGAATCGGAACGAGCGCTCTATGTCCCCGGTTTGTCGCGCTTCCGAACCGGAAAACCGCTTCGCACTTTTCCTGGAAGCGCTCTAGGCGGCGCGCAGAACCCCGTTCTCCAGCAGGTAGACGCGGTCGGCGATCGCCGAGATGTCGTCGGCATGATGGGTCACCAGCACGGTGGCCCATTTGTGTTTGAGGGTCAGCGACTGGACAAGACCGCGGGTCGCCGCGCGGGTCTCGTCGTCGAGTGCCGAGAACGGCTCGTCGAGGAGCAGCACCGGCTTGTCGCGGAGCAGAGTGCGGGCGAGGGCGACGCGCTGCTTCTGGCCGCCCGAGAGCGTCGCGGCGCGCTGGGCCCCGATGTCGGGCAGGCCGACCTCGGCGAGCGCCGCCGCGATCCGGGGTGAGCCGACGCGCTCGCCCGGCAGACCGAGTGCGACGTTGCGGGCGGCGCTCAGGTGCTCGAACAGTGTCTCGGCCTGAAACAGAATGGAAACGGGGCGCCGCTCGGGCGGCAGCGCGCTGATGTCGGCGCCGCCGACCCGGATGCTGCCTGAGGTCGGCACGAGGAACCCGGCGACGAGATCGAGCAGGGTCGATTTGCCGGCGCCGCTGGCGCCGCGGACGGCAGTGATCTCGCCGGCTGCCGCCTCCATGCTGAAGCGGTAGCTGTCGGGCCAGCCGGCATAAACGAAGATCACGTCATCAACGGCCAGCATCGGCAAGCCTCCCGAACAGTTTTGGCAGGGCCACGAAGGCAGCGACGGTCAGCACCAACATCAGGGCGGCGATGGTGGCCGCGTCATGCGTGCGGTAGGCACCGACGGCGCGCACCATGAGCAGCGGCAGGGTGACAAAATCCTGGGTGCCGAAGAGCGCGATGACACCGAGGTCGCCGAGCGAAAAGCAGAAGGCCAGCGCCAGAACAAGCCCGGCGTCGCGGGCGATCAGTGGCCACTCGATATCGAGGAATTGCCGAGCGCCACTGAGGTCCAGCGAGCGGATCAGCTTGCCGCGGCCCCGGGCGATAGCATCGAAGGGCGGGGCCAGCGTTGCCATGGCGAAGGGGAGCGACAGCAGTGCGTTGGCGATGACGACGACGATCGGACCGGCGGTGTCAGGCGCAACCCCGAGGTTGCGCACGAGAAGGAACGCGCCGAGCGACAGCGCTACGGCCGGTACCGCGAGATAGGCGTACGCCGAAGCGCCGAGGGCCGTCCGGGCGAGCCGGGATGTGGCGGAGGCCCGGCCTGCGGCGGCGATCAGCGCCAGCATCAAGGCGAGCACGGCGGAGGCGGCGCCGATCCACAGACTGGTCGCAACAGCGTTCCAGAAGGCGCGCTGGGACAGGACGTCGCCGAGACCACTGACGCCGTCGATGAGGACCGCGAGCAGCGGCGACGCGAAGCCGAGGGTCGCGATGGCCAGCACTCCCCATTGCAGCACGCGGGCTGTGCCGGCGTCGCGCCAGCGTGGCACCGCAGGATGATCGAGGCTCGAGACGATCGGCGCGAGGGCCGAGGTCGCGAGGATGATGGCGGAGCAGATGGCGATCTGGATTAGCGCCAGTTTCACCGCCAGCCCAAGGTCGAAATCGAGCCTGACCGCCGAGTAGATGGCGACTTCGAGCGTCTGCACGGACGGGCCGCCGCCGAGGAGCAGCACGATCGGAAAGCTGGTGAAGGCAAGGAGGAAGATGATGGCGGCAAGACCGGGCAGGGTGCCGCGCAGCGCCGGCCAGTCGATGACCACGAACCGCGTCCACGGGTCGAGCGCCAGGCTCTGGCCGGTCTTGAGCCGCGCTTGCGGGATCGCGTCGAGCCGGGCGAGCAGGATGCGGGCGGCGAAAGCTCCGTCGAGGATGAGGTGGGCGGCGACGACGCCGCCAAGCCCGAAGATCGGCAGGTCGAGGGGGACGTGGAACAGCGACTGACTGAGCCCGCTCAGCCAGCCGGCGCGACCCCAGACCGAGAGCAGGCCGAAGGCGACGACGAGCCCCGGTGTCACAATGGCCGAAGCGAACAGGCCGATGAGGAACGTGCGACCCCAAAAGCGCAGGCGATTGAGGGCCCAGGCGAGCGCGATGCCGACGACGAGCGAGAGCACGGTCGAGAGCGCCGCCTGAAGGGTGGTGATGTAGATCAGATAGCCGATGTCGGCGCGCGAGGTGCCCGGCGGCTGGCCAGCGGCGGCCGAGAGGATCGACCAGAACAGCGTTGCGATCAGCGCCGCGATGGCGAGCGCCACCGCCGCTCCGCCGATGAGGCGGAGCGGACGGCGCGGGATCGAGAGGTCAGCGGATCGCGGCAAGGGCTTCGTCGATCCAGGCCGATTTGCTGGCCGCGATCGTTGCCTCGTCGAGCGACAGGATGTTCTCCGGCAGCGCCGGGAACGCCGCGGACAGGGCGTCGCCGATCCCGGTCACCGGATACATCCAGTTGGTGGTGGGGATCAGCGCCTGCGCCTCGGGCCCGGCGAGCCAGGCGAGGAACTGCCCGGCCAAGTCCTGGTTGGGTGAGGACTTGAGGATGCCGGCGATTTCGATCTGCGGATAGAAGCCTTCGGTGAAGTCGGCGTAGCCGTAGTTGGGATCGTTCTCGGCGACGGCGTGATAGGCGGGGGAGGTGGTGTAGGACAGGACCATGTCGGCCTCGCCCTTGAGGAAGAGGCCATAGGCGTCCGACCAACCGCGCGCCATGGTGGTGATGTGCGGCTTGAGGCCTTGCCAGATGTCGGCGGCCTTGTCGCCATAGGCCGCCTTGATCCAGAGCACCAGGCCGAGTCCCGGCGTATCCGAACGGGGGTCCTCCAGCACAATCCTGAAGCTCGGTGGTTCGGCGATCAGGGCCTCGAACGAGGTCGGCGGATTGGGCACCTTGCGCTTGTCGTAGACGAAGGCGAAATAGCCGAAATCGACCGGGGTGAATTCGCGGTCGGTCCATGGCGCGGGGAGGGTCAGGGCATCGAAGGCGATGCCGTGCGGGGCGAAGAGCCCGGTGGCGCGGGCTTCGCCGGCGACCGAGGTATCGAGGCCGAGGACGATGTCGGCCGTGGTCGATGCCCCTTCGAGCTGGACGCGACGGAGCGCGCCGATCGAGCTATCGGTGGCGACGAAATCGATCGTGCAGCCGCAGGTCTTTTCGAAACCGGCCTTGAGGCCGGGGCCGGGACCCCATTCGGCGGCAAAGGAATCGTAGGTGTAGATGGTGAGGAGGGGCTTGTCCTCCGCGCCGGCCGGGAGGGCCAGAGCGAGGAAAGCCGCAAGCGCGAGAGCGATAGAACGGAGCATGCCGTTACCTTCTTCGGTTGCGGCCATGCGTTGAAGAGTAGCGTAAATGGTACGGAAGCGCGGACGCTCCCTTGCCATCTCGAACTTCCTCCGCCAGCATGACCTGGTTCAGGTTCAATGGGTGTTTCTCAGCTCCGTATCCGGAGCACCCCAGCGAGACACCTGAGACTTAAGCCGAGTTTTCCCGCCGTGCAAGAGCGCGCTGTGCCGCCCACAATCATCACCTTCGAGGGCCTCCTGGTGATCGTCGGCGGCGGCGCGGTCGATCACGATCTGCTGCGCGACCTCTATGTGAGCGGCGGGCACCTTGTTGGGGCCGATGGCGGGGCGGACGAAATCGTCGCCGCAGGGCTTCTGCCCGAGGCGATCATCGGCGATTTCGATTCGCTCAAGAATGCCGATGGCTGGCTGGGGCGGACACGGCTGCTGCGCATTCCCGAGCAGGACACGACGGACTTTGAAAAGGCGCTCTACTCGACTGAGGCGCCGGTGACCGTGGCGCTCGGCATGACCGGCAAGCGCTTCGACCACACGCTGGCGGCGCTCGATGCGGTCGCCCGCTACGGCCGGGACCGCATCGTCGTCCTGGTCGACGAGGCGGACGTTGCGGCCGCGCTCACCGGCTCGTTCACGTTCGAGGTCGAGCGCGGCGAGCGTGTCTCGGTGCATCCCTTGGCGCCGATCCGCTTCCGCCGTTCGAGGGGGCTCAAATACCCCCTCGACGGGATCAAGCTCGCGCCGGGGGAGAAGACAGGCACCTCGAACGAAGCGACGGACGGCTCGTTCACGATCCAGCCCGAGCCCGGTGCCCTGGCGCCGTGGCTGCTCATCCTCGGTCGAGGCAACATCTTCCGGCTGGTGGCGTCGCTGCTGGCCGGCGCGGCGTAGACGAAGCGCCTACGCTTCTTCCTGCTGGCGCGCCTTGGCGCGGGCGGCGTGGGTCACGGCTTCCTGGACCTTTTCGAAGGCGCGGACCTCGATCTGGCGGATGCGCTCGCGGCTGACGTTGTATTCCTGCGCCAGTTCCTCGAGCGTCGCCGGATTGTCCTTGAGCCGGCGGGCCTGGAAGATCGCCTTCTCGCGCTCGTTGAGCTCGCTCATGGCGTCGGTGAGCAGGCCCATGCGCTCGCTATACTCTTCGGAATTGCCGAGCGTCGTCTCCTGGTCCGGGGTGTCGTCGACGAGCCAGTCCTGCCACTCGGACGAGCCCTCGTCGGCGCGCATCGGCGCATTGAGCGAGGCATCGCCGGTCAGCCGCTGGTTCATCGAGACGACGTCGGCCTCGGTGACGTGCAGGGTCGTCGCGATCTGCTTGACCTGATCGGGATGGAGGTTGCCGTCGTCGAGCGCGGCGATCTGGCCCTTCACCTTGCGCAGGTTGAAGAACAGCCGCTTCTGCGCCGCGGTGGTGCCGATCTTCACCAGCGACCACGAGCGCAGCACATATTCCTGGATGGCGGCGCGGATCCACCACATCGCATAGGTCGCGAGGCGGAAGCCCTTGTCGGGCTCGAAGCGCTTGACCGCATGCATGAGGCCGACATTGCCCTCCGAGATCACCTCGGAAATGGGCAGGCCGTAGCCGCGATAGCCCATGGCGATCTTGGCCACGAGCCTGAGATGCGAGGTGATGAGTCGTTGCGCCGCGCCGGGGTCTTCGTGTTCCTTGTAGCGCTTGGCGAGCATGAATTCCTCGTCGGGCTCCAGCATCGGGAACTTCCGGATTTCCTGGAGATAACGGGAAAGGCCACCCTCGGCGGAGAGGATCGGCAAATTGGATTGGGCCATATGAGCACCCCCTTTGGTTCCCCCGCGCATCCGCGGCGGGATTTGCCGTCGGCGTCCAAGAAGGCACACCAACGGAGATAGAGGCATATATAGGTCGAAAGCCGACCTTGATAAGGCCCGCAAGCGGCGCGGGGCGCATATGACGAATGCGCCAGGGATGGAACGGTTCCGGCGGGGAAATGGGTTCCGAAGCTGCTGTCTGGTCCTCCCCTACGCCGCAGGCGCGGGGGAGGTCCGACTGCGCCATCAGGCCTTGTGGAACGCCTTGTCATAGGGCTCCAGCGCCCCGGACAAGCGTTCGAGATCGGGCGGCAACTGTGCTTCGAAGGCCATTTCCTCGCCCGTCACCGGGTGTTCGAAGCCCAGTTCGGCGGCGTGCAGCGCCTGCCGGCCGAGGCCGTCGACGATGGCTTTCAGCGCGTCCGGCAGGCGGCGGGACTTGGTCGCGTAGCCCGAGGCGTAGAGCGGATCGGACACCAGCGGGTGGCCGATATGGGCCATGTGCACGCGGATTTGATGAGTCCGGCCGGTTTCGAGCTCGCATCGCAGCTTTGTGATGTCCCAGCCCTCGGCGCCGTAGCGGGCCTCGACCGCGTAGTGGGTGATCGCCTCGCGGCCGTCCTTGCGGATGGACTGCTTCAGCCGGTTGTTCTGGTCGCGGCCAAGGGGCGCGTCGACCGTGCCGCGGCCCTGCTGGGTGTGGCCCCAGGCGAAGGCGAGGTAGGCGCGATGGAGGGGCCCGGTACGGCCGTGATCGGCGAATTGCGCCGCCAGGTGCGCCATGGCGCGGTCGGTCTTGGCGGCGACCATGACGCCGGAGGTGTCCTTGTCGAGCCGGTGGACGATCCCGGGTCGCTTGACGCCGTTGATGCCGGGCAGGCCGCCGGCGCAGTGAAACAGCAGGGCGTTGACCAGTGTGCCGTGCGGACTGCCGGGCGCCGGGTGGACCACCATGCCCACCGGCTTGTTGATGACGATCAGCTCGTCGTCCTCGTAGAGAACGTCGAGCGGGATGTCTTCCGGCCCGGGATCGGGGTCCTCCGGAGGAGGCGCGGTGAGTAGCAGCACGTCGCCGAGCTTCACCTTAGTCCGCGGTTCCGCGGCGGTTTGCCCATTGATCGCGGCGGTCCCCAACAGTATCAGGTCCTTGATGCGACTGCGCGAGAAGGCCGGGAGCGCCTTGGCGAGTGCGGCATCGAGCCGGCTGCCGGCCATATCGGCGTCGGCAGTTACCGTGAATTCCTGCTCTTCACCCTCGGATACCTGCATGAGCGATCCTCAATCGAACGACCTCAACCCCGAAGCACGCGCCATCATCGGGCGGGCCCGAAAGTCGTTCCTGTTTTCGATCGGGTTGCTGATCGTGGGCTTTATCGCCATCGGCGGAGCACTTGTCTATAAATCGATGCAGTCGAGCGGCGGGGGCGGCGCGACGGGAGCCGACTACACCATCGCCGCCATGAAGATCCCGGCCGGCGCGGCGGTGATCTCGGCGGTCGCGGCTGACGGCAAGGTCACCGTCACCTACAAGGCGGGGCTGATGACCAGTGTGCGCATCTTCGACGGCAAGACCGGCGAAATGATCCGGGAAATCCCGGTACTCAGCGAGTAGTCATCGGCTGCTCGGTGATTGTCCGTACGCTGGCGTGCGAGGGCGGGTTCTCACGGGCGGGTTCTCACGGGGGGGCTCCCAAGGGTGGGCTCCCAAAGGTGGGCTCCCAAGGGGGCCGGTCTCATTACTCGCTTGGCGTAAGGTTACTATCCGTAAGGTTACGCCATGAGGTGAGAGGGTGAACGGATGCGCGAGGCGCGCAGGATCGGTGCGACGACCCGGGGAGTTCCGGCTGGTCGGATAGCCATCGGCCGCTCGGTGACGGTCCGTACGTCGGCGCGCATGGGCAGGCACTTGAGGGACAGTCGCTTGGCGTAAGCTTGCTATCGTACGCTGGCGCTCGAGGGCGGGATCTCACGGGCGGGCTCCCAAAGGTGGGCTCCGGTCTCATTACTCGCTTTGCGTAAGGTTACGCCATGAGGTGAGAGGGTGAACGGGTGCGCGAGAGGGGCAGGATCAGTGAGACGACCCGCGGAGTTCCGGCCGGGTGAATAGCCATCGACCGCTCGGTGACGGTCCGTACGTCGGCGCGCATGGGCGGGCATTTGAGGGCGGGTTTCTGTCTCGACAGTCGCTTGGCGTAAGGTTGCCATCGTACGCTGGCGCTCGAGGGCGGGTTCTCCCGGGCGGGCTCCCAAGGGCGGGCTCCAAGGGTGGGCTCCGGTTTCAGTACTCGCTTCGCGTAAGGTTACTAGCCGTAAGGTTACGCGAAGAGGTGCGAGGGTGAACGGGTGCGCGAGACGGGCGGGATCGGTGAGACGGCCTGGGAGTTCCGGCTGGGCGAATAGCCATCGACCGCTCGGTGACGGTCCGTACGCTGACGCGAGGGCGGGTTCTTACGAGCGGGCTCCCAAGGGTGGGCTCCCAAGGGCGGGCTCCAAGGGTGGGCCCGGTTTCGGTACTCCTTC
>JACRAF010000013.1 GCA_016213505.1 Devosia nanyangense | reverse complement strand
CGGCCTCGAACTGATCGACGTCCGCGGTGACGACATCGACCAGACCCGCGCCCGCGCCAATGTCGACGACGTGCTCGTCGCCAACCCCGACATCAACTGCATGGTCGGCTTCTACTCGTACAACCCGCCGCGCATCTACGAAGCGCTGCGCGACGCGGGCAAGCTGGGCCAGATCACCGTCGTCGGGTTCGACGAGGACCCGATCACGCTCGGCGCCGTCAAGGAAGGTTCCTTCGCCGGCACCGTCGTGCAGCAGCCCTTCGTCTGGGGCTATGGCGGCTCCCATCTGATCGCCGACTACCTCAAGGGCGACAAGTCGGGCATCCCGGCCGATGGCATCATCATCATCCCGGGCCTCACAGTCACCAAGGACACCGTCGATGCCTTCCAGGCCGACCTTCAGGCCAAGCTGAAAGGCTGATCAATTGGGCCCGCAACCGGTATAAGGTTGCGGGCCTGCTCGTCCTGCCAGGATCGTGAGTTCCGCGCCGTGACCGCCTCCGCCGCCGTCCCCCTTGCCGGCTCGCCGACCGAGCCCTTCCTGAGGCTCGCCGGGCTGCGCAAAGCCTATCCCGGCGTCGTCGCCCTCGCCGATTTCAGCATGGACGTGCACCCCGGCGAGGTGATCGGCCTCGTCGGCGAGAACGGCGCCGGCAAATCCACGCTGATGAAAATCCTCGGCGGCGTCATCGCCCCCGATCGCGGCACCATCGCCATCGACGGCGTGCCCTACGATGCGCTCACCGTCGGCGGCTCGATGCGCGCCGGCATCGCCTTCGTCCACCAGGAGCTCAACCTCTTCGACAATCTCGACGTGGCGGCCAATATCTTCATCGGCCGCGAGCCGCGCCGCGGCGGGCTCCTGCAGCTCGTCGACAACGACAAGCTGCACAGCACCGTCAAACCCTTTCTCGACCGGCTCGGCGCCAATTTCTCACCCTCGACCCTGGTGTCGCATCTGTCGCTGGCCCAGCAGCAGATGGTCGAGATCGCTAAGGCGCTGAGCTTCAATTCGCGTCTCGTCATCCTCGATGAGCCGACTTCGAGCCTGCCCATCGCCGAGACCGAAAAGCTGCTTCAGGTCATCCGGGGCCTCAAGGCCGAGGGGATTTCGGTCATCTTCATTTCGCACCGCCTCAACGAGATCGTCGGCGTGTGCGACCGCGTCGTCGTGCTGCGCGACGGCCGCAAGGTCGGCACGCTCGAGGGCGACGCCATCAACCACGATGCCATGGTCAAGCTCATGGTCGGCCGCGATCTCAGGGTCGCCTACGCGCCACCCAACATCGCCCGCGGCGCCGTCGCCCTGTCGGCGCACAAGCTGCGCACCGGCACCTATCCGCATCGCGAGATCGACCTCGATCTGCATGCCGGCGAGATTCTCGGCCTGGCCGGCCTCGTCGGCGCCGGCCGCACCGAGCTGGCGCGCGTCGCCTTCGGCATCGATTCCGCCCATGGCGGCCATCTCAGGCTCGACGGCCAGCCGATCCGCCTCGCCACCTCGGCCGATGCGGTCAAGGCCGGCATCTTCCTCGTCCCCGAGGATCGCAAGGGCACGGGCCTCGTGCTCGACCTGACCATCACCGAGAACATCAGCCTGCCCAACCTGCCCGCCTATGCGCGCAACAGGATCGTGTCGCGCGACGCCGAAGCGAAGCAGGCCGAGGTCAGTAAGCGCGAGCTCGATATCCGTGCCGCCGACCTCGGAGGGCGCGCCGCCTCGCTCTCGGGCGGCAACCAGCAGAAGGTCGTTCTGGCCAAGTGGCTCGCCATGACGCCGCGCGTCATGATCTTCGACGAGCCGACGCGCGGCATCGACATCGGCGCCAAGTCGGAAATCTACAAGCTGATGCGGCTGCTCGCCGACCAGGGCGTGGCGGTGCTCATGATCTCATCGGACATGGAAGAGGTCATCGGTGTCTCCGACCGCGTGGCGGTGATGCACGAGGGGCACATCACCGGTATTCTGGACCGCGATCAGTCCAGCGAGGAGAACATCCTCAGGCTCGCGGTCGGCAGGCCGCTGCACTAGGGTCCGGCGCGAGGGGGGCGACGACATGCTGAAAAAAGATCTCGGGCTGCTGGTGCTGATCATCGTCGTGGGCGCCGTGGTGGCGATCATCAACCCGCGCTTCCTGTCGCCCATCAACATCGCCAACACCGCCAATCTCGTCGGCCTCTTCGGCATCTTCGCCATCGGCCAGGGCTTCGTCATCATGACCGGCGGCATCGAGCTGTCGTCGGGCTCGGTCATTGCCCTTCTGGGCGTGATCTTCGTCGATCTGATCGCCAACCGCGGCGTGCCGTGGCCGGTGGCGGCGGCAATCGTGCTCATCCTCGGCTTCGTCATCGGCCTCGTCCACGGCCTGCTCATCACCCGGATGCGCCTGCAGCCCTTCGTGGTCACGCTTTGCGGCCTCTTGATCTACCGCGGCGTCGCCCGCTTCTACACGCAGGACGGCACGGCCGGCTTCCCCTTCGGCGTCAACTTCCCCGATCTCGAGTGGCTGACCACCGGTCGCACCGACCTCATTGCGCTCGCCACCAACGGCGCGGCGCGCTCGATTCCAATTCCGCATTCCTTCTTCATCATGCTGGTGCTCGCCGCCATCATGTGGATCGTGCTGCACCGCTCGGTGTTCGGCCGCTACCTGTTCGCCGTCGGCAAGAACGAGGAGGCGGCGCGCTATTCGGGCATCCGCACCACCCGGGTCGTCATTGCGGCCTACATCATCTGCGCCACGCTGACGGCGCTCGCGTCGATCTTTTTTGCCATGTACACCCGCTCCATCCTGCCGTCGGGGCACGGCAATTTCTACGAGCTCTACGCCATCGCCGCGGCGGTGCTCGGCGGCTTCTCGCTGCGTGGCGGCGAGGGCTCGATCGTCGGCGTGATCCTGGGCACCGTGCTCCTGCAGGAACTGCAGAACCTGGTGAACCTGCTCGGCATCCCCTCGTCGCTGAACTTCGCGGTGATGGGCGGGGTCATCCTCGTCGGCGTGCTGGCCGACCAGCAGTTCGGCGCCTATCGCGAGCGCCGCCGTGTCGCCGAGGCGGCCCGGCAGACGGCCCCCGCCGAGAGCGCCGCGGCGCGCTAGAAGCGCTTCCAGGAAAAGTGCGCGGCGGTTTTCCGGTTCGGAAGCGCGACAAAGACATAGCGCCGGGCAAAGAAAAACCCCCGCCATCGCTGGCGGGGGTTGAACCTGGGTCTCGCGCTGGGATCAGCCGGCGACCGACGACGATTCGAGCGACATCGCCATTTCCGACGAAGACGGCGCCATCGGCGCGGCTTCAGAGGACGACGGCGCCATCGGGGTCGCTTCCGACGAGGATGGAGCCATCGGGGTCGCTTCAGAAGAAGACGGCGCCATCGGCGTGGCTTCCGAAGACGACGACACGGCCGGCGCTTCCGACGACGACGAGGCCGGCGGGGTCACGGGGGTGACGGTCGGGGTGCCGCGGTTGAAGATCCAGATCAGGCCGATGATCACGATCACGGCCACGATGATGATAATCCAGGTATTACGGTTCATGGGGAAAGCCCTTGGTTGGAGGAGATTCGACTGGGGAAATTGGGAGTCTTAGTGCCTGACGCTTTGCCGCTGCCCATCAACGGCCAGCTCTTTCTCATCCGTCATTGGCGGCGTTGAGGTCCGCCGGCAGTTTGCCTTCGTCGTCCGAGGCGTTGCCGCCTAGCGCATTTTCCACCGCCTCGGCAAGAGCCAGCACGTCGATCGTGCCTTTGATCGGGTATGCCGTGAGGCGTTCGGCACCGTCGCCCGGGGCGCCGCCCTGGCCCTGGTCGCCCAGTTCCTTGACCAGCGCATCGAGCACGAGACGGCCGGAAACGTCGTCAGCCATTGCCGTTCACCTGGATGCCGCCCTTGTCCACCCTGATCTCGAGCTGCGGCTTCTGCGACTGATCATAGATCACATAGCCGATGAGCGCGACAACGACGAGCGCCAGCACGCCGATCAGAGTGTACAGGCCGTTCTTGCTCATGGTTCGCCCCAATTCAGTTGACGTATTGGGGCAAGAACGCCGCTCCGGCGGAAAGGTTCAATTGCCCGTGATTGCGCGCAATGCCGCAAGAAAGCTGGCGATCCCGTCCGCCAGTGCGCCCGAATTGTCGATCCGGATGGCGCCGGGGAGGGGCGCCGGCACCTCGCGGCCGAGCCGCTCGGCGATGGCGGCCGCCGTCTCCCGTCCCCGTCCGGCGAGCCGGCCGGCCCGCACCTCGGGCGCCGCGTCGATCAGCAGCACCCGGGTGCCGGGGAACTTCTCGGCCGCCGCCGCGGTCATCGCCCGCGAGGCGTTGACCACCACGATGCGCCCGGCCGCGAGATCGTCCACGAGGGTCGCCGGCAGGCCGTAGCGCAGCCCATGCGCCTCCCAAGCCAGCGCATAGGCGCCATGCCGCTCGCGCAGGGCGAATTGTTCCGCCGTCACCGAATCATGGTCCTCGAGCGCCGCCACCGCCTCTCGCGTCACCACCCTGCGGGGAAATGCGTATCTCGGATCGTCCCGCAGCGCCTCGCGCGCCGCGGCGATCAGCGTGTCTTTGCCCGCACCGGACGGGCCGACCACGAGCACCAGCGTGCCGGGCTGCTGCATCAGCTGACCCGCACGCCCTGCCGCCAGACGCCTTTGACCACCGGCATGTCGCCGTGCATGCGCACCCGCACCAGGTCGGCCCGCTGGCCGGCGACGATCTCGCCGCGGTCGGTGAGATGGGCGGCCCGCGCCGGCGTCGCCGACACCATGCGGATGGCCTCGGGCAGGCTGACATTGCCGGTCAGTTCCGGCAGCATGAACGCCGCCTGGATCAGCGCCCCCGGCACATAGTCCGAACTCAGCACGTCGAGGCAGCCCTCGCGCGCCAGGTCCGCGGCGGCGATGTTGCCCGAATGGGAGCCGCCGCGCACGACGTTGGGCGCTCCCATCAGCACTGCCAGCCCCGCCCGGTGCGATTGCTCGGCGGCGAGCAGCGTCGTGGGGAATTCGGCGATGCTCACCCCGTCCTCGACCGATTCGGCGACATGGGCCTCCGTCGCGTCGTCATGGCTCGCGAATGCGATCCCGGCGGCGAGGCCGCGCCTGAGGATCGCCTTCCGGTGCTTGTCCGAATAGAGCGCCTGCTCGGCGTGCCGGTCGGCGATGAACGCCTCCATCTCGGCGTCCGAGAAGTGCATCCGTTCCTTGTAGTAGAGGACGTATTTGGCCACCGTCTGGTACTGCCGCTGTCCCGGCGTGTGGTCCATCACCGAGGCGAGTTTGACCAGCGGCAGGTCGGCGAAGCGCTCGAAATCGGCGACCACGTCGTGGGCCGGCAATTCGCAGCGGAGGTGAATGAGGTGGTCGGCCCTGAGCCGCCCGTCCGCCATGCCGGCGGCGATCGCATCGACCAGCACCTGGACGTGGTCGCCCATCCCCGGCATTTCCGGGTCCGAGCCGATCCGCACCGCGTCGAACACCGTGGTGATGCCGGAGCCGGCGATCTGCACGTCGTGCGCCTGGAGCGCCGCCAACGGGTTCCAGAACACCCCCGGCCGCGGCCGGTAATGACCCTCGAGATGATCGGTGTGGAGTTCGACCAGCCCAGGGATCAAATAGTCCCCGTCGAAATCCTCGCCGACGGCCGACGGTCCCGCATCGACGGCGGCAATCCTGCCGTCCGCGATGCGGATGCTGCCCTCGATCACCTCGTCGGCGAGTACAATCCTCGCGTTGCGGAACACCGTTTCCATCATCGCTCCAGCACATAATCGTCGAGCCGGCAGAACGCCGCGCCTGGCTCTGGTTCGTGGAAAAGCACCAGCCGGTCAAGCCGGATCGGCAGCGCCAGCTCCGCCGCGAACCAGTCGCGCGCCGCACTCACCAGCTCGTCGCGGCGCTCGGGGGGCAGCCGGTCGGTCAGCGTCATATGCAGCTGGAACTGCTCGAACACATAGGGGTAGCCATAGCGGTCGAGCAGCTCGATCTGCCGGTCAGTCAGCGGCGCCATGAGCCGCCGCGCCCGCTCCTCGGCTCCGGGCGGCGCCCGGAAATCGTCGAACGCGGTCGTCACTTCGGCGGCGAAATCGATCAGCTCCTGCGGCTGCGCGACCGGCGTCAGCGCCAGGAACCCGTCGATCAGCCCAGCCTCGAGGCGGCCCATCGCCACCGGCGCGTGGTTGCGCGCGAACGCCGCCAGCGCCGCCGCGAGCTGGTGCTGATCAGTGCCGGCCTTGAGCGCCATCGGCGCCTTCAGCGTGGCGTGGAACCCGTATTTGCGGGCCGAACCCGTCAGCGCCTGCAGCTGCGGCTGCGCCAGCCAGGCCTCGGCGCGCGTCGCCAGGGCCGAGTCCCGTTGCGGGGCGAAGTAGATGGCGAAACGCTCGGTCATGGCAGTGGACAAACGGGAGGGAGGGCTCTGGCTAGAGACGGCGGATGACGGCATTGTGGCACAACCGGCATCGCCGGAAGAAGGGGATGCCGCGTCCCCGGTTCGGCATTGCGAGCGGCCAGCATCATCTGAGACCAAGATGGACCGCGCTTTGCTCGAGCATTTGTTCCACACCGCGGTCGCCGCGGACGATCCGGCGCGCGCCATCGCCGCCAATCTGCCGCCCCGGCCGAAGGGCCGCACCATCGTCGTCGGCGCCGGCAAGGCCTCGGCCCAGATGGCCCGCGCCTTCGAGGCGGCGTGGGGCACCCCGGTCGAGGGTCTGGTGGTCACCCGGTACGGCTACGGCGCACCGACCGAACACATCGAGATCGTCGAGGCGGCCCACCCGGTGCCCGACGAGGCCGGCTTCCTCGCTGCCCGCCGGATGATGGCGAAGGTCCATGGCCTCGGCCCCGAAGATCTGGTGGTGGCTCTGATCTCGGGCGGCGGCTCGGCGCTGCTGCCCGCTCCCGGCCCGGGGATGAGCTTTGCGGACGAGCAGGCGGTCAATCGCGCCCTCCTTGCCTCGGGTGCGCCGATCTCCGTGATGAACCTCATCCGCAATGAGCTCAGCGCCATCAAGGGCGGCCGGCTGGCGGCGCTGGCGGCGCCGGCACAGGTCGCGACCCTCGTCGTCTCCGACGTGCCGGGTGACGATCCGGCGCTGGTCGCTTCCGGCCCCACCATCCCCATTGCCGGTTCCCGCGTCGAGGCGCGCCACCTCGTTGCCCTCCACGGCATCGCTTTGCCGCCCGCCGCATCGGCGCTGCTCGCCTCCGCCGACAACCCGTCGCCGCAGCCCGGCGATCCGCGTTTTGTCCGGAACACCGTTCGAGTCGTCGCCTCGGCCGCGCTGTCGCTCGATGCCGCGGCGCGCGAGGCGGCGGCGCGCGGCATCCCCGCCCACATCCTCTCCGACACCATCGAGGGCGAGGCCCGCGATGTCGCCAAAGTCATGGCCGGCATCGCCCGCGAGGTGCATCTGCGCGACCGGCCCTTCGCCAAGCCGGCGCTGCTGCTCTCGGGCGGCGAGACCACGGTCACCGTGAGCGGCGCCGGCAAGGGCGGCCGCAATGCCGAATTCCTCCTCGCCTTCGCCCTCGCCATCGAGGGCGTTCCGGGGATCACCGCGCTCGCCGCCGATACCGACGGCATCGACGGCTCCGAGGACAATGCCGGTGCCGTCGCCGACGGCGCCTCCGCCGCCCGCATGCGCCAGGCCGGCATCGATCCGCGCGCCGCGCTCGCCAACAACGACGCCTACTCCGCCTTCAAGGCCATCGGCGATCTCGTCGTCACCGGCCCCACCGGAACCAACGTCAACGATTTCCGCGCCGTTCTTATCAGATAACCCGCGGGTCGGGCAGAACCGCTGGGCTCGCGTCACCTCGCCCGTGCACAGGGGCGAGGTGCCGACGGACCACTGCGCAAGAACCCGACGAACCGTCTTTCCAACGCCATGCACTTCCGTTTAAGTGCCCGCCGCAACACCGGAGGCGTTCATGGCCAAAAAGAAAATCGCCGTCATCGGCATCGGCAAGATCGCCATCGATCAGCATCTGCCGGTGATCGACAAATCGAAGGAGTTCGAGGTCGCCGCCACCGTCTCGACCCGCATGATCGGCCATCGCGATCTGCCGGTGTTCAAGACGCCCGCCGAACTCTACGAGGCGCTGCCCAGGATCGAGCTCGTCGCCATCTGCACCCCGCCGGGCATCCGCCACGCCTTCGTCCGCGAGGCGCTCGATGCCGGCACGCACGTGCTGATGGAAAAGCCGCCGACCCCGACCATCTCCGAGCTCGACGACCTCGTCGCCTATGCCAAGAAGAAAAAGCGCATCCTGTTTCAGACCTGGCACAGCCGCTACAACGAGGCGGTCGACGCGGCCAAGAAGATCATGAAGCGCGACGGCGTCAAATCGGTGCGCATCGACTGGCGCGAGAGCGTCCGCAAATGGCATCCTGGGCAGGATTGGGTGTGGGAGCCCGGCGGCTTCGGCGTCTTCGATCCGGGCATCAATGCGCTCTCGATCTTCACCAAGATCCTGCCGTTCCCGGTGTTCGTCGATCACGCCAAGCTGAAATTCCCCGCCAACCGGCAGACCCCGATCGACGCCGAGCTGCAGTTCAAATCGGCCGAGCCGCATTGCCCCGAGCTCAGCGCCGGCTTCAACTGGCTCGAGGAATCGGGCGAGGTCTGGACCCTCCGAATCGAGACCCTCGAGGGCGACGAGCTGAAGCTCGAAAAGGGCGGCACGGTGCTGCGCATCAACGGCGCCGTGATCATCGAAAACCCGTCCGAGGAATACGAGCGCATCTACGAGCACTTCGCCAAACTGCTCAAGAAGGGCAAGTCCGACGTCAGCGACGCCCCGCTCCGCCTCGTCGCCGATGCCTTCCTCTTGGGCGCCCGCGAGAATGTGGAAGAGTTCCACTGGTGAGCGTCAGACGCTGGCTATCGCTGGCGGTCTTGGTGAGCATTCTTGCGCTGTTGTTCGGGCCCAACCTGGTCCAGGGCAATCATGTCCTCAGAGCATTCCAGACTGCGGCGGTATGGCCCCGCCCGGGTGGCATGATAGACGCCTCGCGTGAGCTTTCGGAAGTTCTAAGGCTCGATGACAGCGAGGACAATATCCTCTCGGATGTCGGTGCTGCTGGATTCTCGAAAACCTACGAAACAACCGGAAAGGTTGAGGGTATCGACAGCCATCCGCAATGGGATCGGCTTCTCGAGTTGAGGCGTGTCGATCAGTGGTGGAACATTGTGTTTACCGATGAGTACAGGTTGCTTCTTGGGTTCAAGAACGACCGTCTGGTGTGGCTTGCCGCTCACATATCGGTTGCAGGGCTCGGTACGATTTGAATTGGCGCGCCATGGCGTTGGTCCAGGGGCCCTATCCCAAAGCGACTGGTGCGCCTTCTCGCACAAACCTGTAACAACATGCTGCCGCTCTCAGGCAGCCATCGTCGACAAAAGTCCTCCAGGAGTTCTCGATGTATGAAACCCTTAACGGCTCGACCCATCCACTGGCGGCGCGCGAGGCGCAGATCGTCGCCATCCCCGAAGACGAGCGCGTCTGGGTGCCGCAGGCCGAGGGCGTATGGTTCCGCCCGCTGCTGCTCAACACCATGCAGGGTCAGTGGTGCAACCTCTTGCGCGTGCGCCGTGCCGGCATCCTTAGCCGGCACCTCCACCCAGCGCCCGTCCATGGTTACGTCATCAAGGGCCGCTGGCACTATCTCGAGCACGACTGGGTGGCCGAGACCGGCTCCTACGTGTTCGAGCCGCCCGGCGAGATCCACACCCTCACCGTCCCCGCCGATTGCGAGGAGATGATCACCTTCTTCAACATCTCGGGCTGCATGGTCTATCTCGACGCCGCCGACAAGCAGATCGGCTTTGAGGACGTCTTCACCAAGATCGACATGTGCCGCCGGCACTACACCGCAGTGGGGCTGGGCGCCGAGTTCGTGGACCAGTTCGTCCGATGAGCAGGCGTCCCCTCATCCGGCGCTGCGCGCCACCTTCTCCCCAGAGGGGCGAAGGGACCCCACTGAGGACTCCCGGTTCCGGCGTCCCCTCGCCCCACTGGCGTTGCGCTCTGGCGCACGCCAACCGCGAGTGGGGAGAGGGTGCCGAGCGCCTCAGCGGTTGGCCTGTCGAGCCCACTGGGGATCGATCGGACAGAGCGCAGGAAAGCCCGGCGGGTGAGGGGAGGTCCCCATGACCTGGGCCAGCGAATTCTACTCGGGCAAACCCGTCATCGTCGTCGGCGGTACCTCCGGCATCGGCCTCGCCATTGCCACCGCTTTCCGTGATGCCGGCGCCATCGTCCACGCGACCGGCGCCACCGACGCCGAAGTCGCCGCCGCCCCCGCCACTGGAATATCGTTCCTAAAACTCGATGTCCGCGACACCGCCGCCATCGACGCCTTCGCCGCGACCTTCGGACCCGTCGCCGCGCTCGTCGATTGCGCCGGGGTCAATCTGCGCGCCGCCGAGTTCACCCTCGACGGCTTCACCACCGCGCTCGACATCAACCTCACCGGCGCCATGCGCCTCGCCCTCGCCTTCCGCCCGAAACTCGCGGGCGGCGCTATCCTTGCCATGGGCTCGATGTTCTCGTTCCTCGGCGCCCCGCACGCCCCGGCCTATGCCGCCAGCAAGGCGGGCCTCGTCGGGCTGGTGAAATCGCTCGCCGTCGCCTTCGCCAAGGAGAACATCCGCGTCAACGCGCTCGCTCCTGGCTGGATCGAGACCGCCATGACCGAGGTGCCGCGCGCCAATGCCGCCCGATATGCCGAGCTCTCGGCCCGCATGCCGCTCGGCCGCTGGGGCACCCCGGCCGACATCGCGCCGGCGGCGCTGTTTTTGTGTTCGCCGCTGGCGGCGTATATCACCGGGGCCGTGCTGCCCATCGACGGAGGCTATCTTGTCAACTGACGCCTATTCGATCCATTCGGAGACCCATCTGGTGCATCGCATCGGCTGGCTCCGCGCCGCCGTGCTCGGCGCCAATGACGGCATCGTCTCCACCGCCTCCATCCTGGTCGGCGTCGCCAGCTCCGGCGCCGCGCATCAGCCGATCATCCTCGCCGGCCTTGCCGGCCTCGTCGCCGGGGCCATGTCGATGGCCGCCGGAGAATATGTGTCGGTGAGCTCGCAGACCGATACCGAGCAGGCCGATCTGGCGCGCGAAAAGAGCGAGCTGGAGGTCAACTGGGACAACGAGCTCGAGGAACTCGCGACCATCTACGAGCGCCGCGGCCTCGATCCGCAGACCGCCCATTCGGTGGCCCGCCAGCTGATGGAAAAGGATGCGCTGGGCGCCCACGCCCGCGACGAGCTCGGCATCACTGAGGTCTCGACCGCTAATCCGATCCAGGCGGCGCTGACCTCGGCCGCCACCTTCACCGCCGGCGCGGCGCTGCCGCTGCTCGCCGCGGTCTTCACCAGCGGCTGGATCGTCACTCCAGTGGTGACGGTGGTGTCGCTGATCGTCCTCGCCGTGCTGGGCGCCCTCGGGGCGCAGACCGGCGGCGCTTCGCTGTGGAAGGGCGCCGCCCGCGTCACCTTCTGGGGCGCCGCCGCGATGGCCGTCACCGCCGGCGTCGGCGCCCTGTTCGGCACGGTCGTCGGCTAGCGCCCGGCGTCGGTCAGTTCCTTGAGGTCCGCCGCGCTGAGCGTCAGCCGCGCTCCCCGGATCAGGCTCGCGACCTGCTCGACCGAGGTCGCCGACGCGATCGGGGCGCCGACGCCGGGCTGCGCGATGATCCAGGCCAGCGCGATCTCGGCGGGCTTGGCGCCGCTGCGGGCCGCCACTGCATCGAGCGCCGCGAGGATGCGCCGGCCTTTGTCGTTGATGTACTTGGCGACGACGTTGGCGCCGCGGGCGCTGATCCCCGCGTCCTCGGCCGTCCGGTACTTGCCGGACAGGAAGCCGCGCGCAAGGCTGAAATAGCCGATACCCGAGACCTGCTCCTTGACGCAGATGTCCTGCACCTGCCCCTCGAAGCCGCTGCGGTCGTAGAGGTTGAATTCGTTCTGGATCGTCTCGTAGCGCGCCAGACCCTCGCGCTTCGAAATCTCCAGCGCCTCGCCGAGGAGCGTTGCGTCCTGGTTGGAGCTGCCGATGAACCGCACCTTGCCGGCACTGACCAGCTTGTCGAACGCCCCGAGCGTTTCCTCCTGCGGCGTGTCGGGGTCCGGCCAGTGGCTCTGGTAGAGGTCGATCCGGTCGGTCTGCAGCCGCCTCAGCGAATGTTCCACCTCCTCTTCGATCCATTTGGCCGAAAGGTCGCGGTGACCCTGGCCCATGTCGGAGCCGATCTTGGTGAACACCAGCACGCTGTCGCGGTTGCCGCGCGCCTTCATCCAATTGCCCAGGATGGTCTCGGACTTGCCCTTGCCGTAGCTGTCGGCGGTGTCGATCGCGGTGAACCCCGCGCCGAGGTAGGCGTCGAGCACGGCGAACGAGGTCGGCTCGTCGGCGGTCCAGCCGAGGACGTTGCCGCCGAGCACCAAGGGCTCGATGTACAGCTCCGAGCGGCCGAGGCGGCGCTTGGTCATGTCATGTCTCCGAGGGTTTTGGGTTCGATCAGGTCCCAGCCATTGCCGAACGGGTCTTCGAACACGGCGACCGTGCCATAGGCTTCGTAACGCGGTGCCTCCCGGAACGTCACCCCCCTTGTGATGAAGTCGGCGTGATCGCGCGCAAAGTCGTCGGTCTCGAGGAAAAAGCCGACGCGGCCGCCGGTCTGGTTGCCGATCGCCGCCCGTTGCCGCTCGCCGTCGGCTTTGGCGAGGAGCAGTCGGGCCCCGGCGGCAGCACCCAGCACGACCCAGCGCTTGCCGCCGCCCAGATCGGTGTCGGCGATCAGCGCCAGGCCCAGCGCGTCGCGGTAGAAAGCGATGCCGCGGTCGTAATCGTCGACCACCAGCGTCGTCATTGCCACCCGGACAGCCATCGCTCCTCCTTACGTCGGCAGATTGACCATTTGGTCAAACACCACAATCGCTTAGCCTGTCCAGTGCCCCCCGCGACCACCCCCGCGCGCGGAAATCCGCGTTCAACTGCAAGGCTGTAGATGAATATTCCCGTTGCGTGCCCGCCGGAAAAACGCTTTGTTGCGCCCCAGGCTCGGGACGAAAAACGTCCGGAGCGCAATAATCTTCGGGAGACATCCATCATGAACTTGATGAAAACCCTGCTGACCGCAGCGGCGCTCGCCGCCATGCTGGGCGGCAGTGCCTACGCCAAGACGCTGGTATATTGCTCGGAAGCGTCGCCGGCCAATTTCGACCCCGGCACCACCACCGGCGGCAACGATTTCGACGCATCCTCGCGCACCATTTACTCGCGCCTCGTCGAGTTCAAGCATGGCGGCACCGAGGTCGAGCCCGGCCTCGCCGAGAGCTGGGACATTTCGGCCGACGGCCTGACCTACACCTTCCACCTGCGTGCGGGCGTGAAGTTCCAGAGCACCGATTACTTCAAGCCGACGCGCGACCTCAACGCCGACGACGTGATCTTCTCGTTCATGCGCCAGCAGGACGACAAGTCGCCGTGGTTCACCTATCTGCCGAACCTCAGCTACGACTACTATGTCGGCATGGACATGCCGAAATACACCAAGTCCTGGGAGAAGGTCGACGACCTCACCGTCAAGCTGACGCTGACCGAGCCCAACGCGCCGATGCTGGCCAATCTGGGCATGGACTTCGCCTCGATCATGTCCAAGGAGTACGCCGACCAGCTGGCCGCCTCCGGCAATCTCGCCGATCTCGCCAGCAAGCCCATCGGCACCGGCCCGTTCCAGTTCCTCGACTACCAGCTCGACTCCACCATCCGCTATGCCGCCTTCCCGGATTTCTACCGGGGCAAGGAAAAGATCGACAGTCTGATCTTCTCGATCACCCCCGACGCCACCACGCGCATGCAGAAGGTGATCGCCGGCGAATGCGACGTGATGCCCTATCCGAACCCGGCCGACGTGCCGGCGCTCAAGGCGAACGCCGATCTCGTCGTGCTGCAGCAGGCCGGTCTCAACATCGGCTATATGAGCTACAACACCACCCAGGCGCCGTTCGACAAGGCCGAAGTCCGCCATGCCCTCAACATGGCCATCGATCGCGACGCCCTGATCAAGGCGTTGTTCCAGGAAGCCGGCGCCGAGCCCGCGCAGAACCTGATCCCGCCCACCATGTGGTCGTGGAACAGCGCCGTGAATTTCGACGCCTATGATCCGGAAGCCGCCAAGAAGATCCTCGCCGACAACGGCGTGACCTCGATCGAGCTGTGGGCGTCCGATCGCGTGCGTCCCTACAACCCGAACTTCGCCCGCGCCGCCGAACTGATCCAGGCGGACTGGTCCAAGGTCGGCGTCACCGCGACGATCACCACCGAAGAGTGGACCAAGTATCGCGAGGACGGCAAGAAGAAGGACCGCCCGGGTGCCTTCCAGATCGGCTGGACCGGCGACAATGGTGATCCGGACAACTTCTTCGCCACCCTGTTCTCCTGCTCGGCGATCGGTGTGTCGAACTACTCGAGCTGGTGCAACGAGAGCTTCGAGAACGATATCCAGAAGGCCAAGACCACCTCGGACATGGCCGAACGGACCAAGCTCTACGAAGACGCCCAGGTCGTCTTCGCCGCGGAAGCGCCGGCCTTCCTGCTCGCTCACTCGCAAGTCTACGCGGTGACCAGCAAGAAGGTCGTCGGCTATCAGATGGACCCGCTGGGCATCCATCGCTTCGACGGCGTCGACAAGACCGAATAATTCACTTCGGGACGGCGCGAGGACACCCTCGCGCCGTCCCATTTGATTCCGGGGCCCATGTTTCGATACATCCTCAACAAGCTGGTGCTGATCGTCCCGACCCTGGTCGGCATCACCATCTGCGCCTTCGGCTTCGTCAGGCTGCTGCCCGGCGACCCGATCCTGGCTCTCGCCGGCGAGCATGGTGTGAGCGCCGAGCGCTACGAAGTGCTCAAGGTCCAGTTCGGCTTCGACCGGCCCATCTGGGAACAATATTTCCGCTATGTCTGGAACGTGCTGCACGGTGATTTCGGCATCTCGATTGCCACCCATCGCCCGGTGATCGGCGAGTTCCTGACGCTGTTTCCAGCGACCATCGAGCTGTCCCTGTTCGCCATGCTGTTCGCCGTGGTCGTCGGCATCCCGGTCGGCATCTTCGCCGCGGTCAAGCGCGGCACCTGGCCCGACCAGATGCTGATGGGCACCGCGCTCGTCGGTTATTCGATGCCGATCTTCTGGTGGGGCCTGCTGCTGATCATCCTGTTTTCGGGCATGCTGCACTGGACTCCCGTTTCGGGCCGCATCGACGTGCAGTTCTTCTTCAAGCCGGTGACCGGTCTGATGCTGATCGACAGCCTGCTCTCGGGCCAGAAGGGCGCCTTCCAGTCGGCGTTCTCGCACCTCGTCCTGCCCACCATCGTGCTCGGCACCATCCCGCTCGCCGTGCTGGCGCGCCAGACCCGCTCGGCCATGCTCGAGGTGATGGGCGAGGACTATGTCCGCACCGCCCGCGCCAAGGGCCTCAAGGCCCGCCGCGTCGTCGGCCTGCATGCCCTGCGCAACGCGCTGATCCCGGTGGTCACCACCATCGGGTTGCAGGTCGGCGTGCTGCTCGCCGGCGCCATCCTGACCGAGACCATCTTCGCCTGGCCGGGGATCGGCAAATGGATGGTCGATTCGATCTTCAAGCGCGACTATGTTGTGGTGCAGTCGGGCCTCTTGCTCATCGCGCTGATCGTCATGGCGGTGAACCTGCTCGTCGATCTGCTCTATGCCGTCATCAACCCGCGCATCAGGGCGCAGTGAGATGACCCAAACCACCGAGATCGCCCCGATCAGCGCCAGCCGGACCTCCCGCTTCGCCGGCCTCGTGGAATTCTGGCACTATTTTTCGCAGAGCCGCGGCGCCGTCATCGGCCTCGTCGTCTTCGTGCTGCTGGTTCTGATCGCGGCGTTTGCACCGCTGCTCACCACGCACTCGCCGATCGAGCAATACAAGGACGCCTTCCTCTTGCCGCCGGCATGGTCGCCGGGCGGCCGCCCCGAATTCCTGCTCGGCACCGACCCGGTCGGCCGCGACATGCTGTCGAGGCTCATGCACGGCGCCCGTTTCTCGCTGCTCATCGGCGCCGTGGTCGTCACGCTTTCGCTCGTCGGCGGCATCACGCTGGGGCTCCTCGCCGGGTATTTCCGCGGCTGGGTCGACGTCGTCATCATGCGCGTGATGGACCTGATCCTCGCGTTTCCCTCGCTGCTCCTGGCGCTGGTGCTGGTGACCATTCTCGGGCCGGGACTGGTCAACGCCATGCTGGCCATCGCGCTGGTGTTGCAGCCGCATTTCGCCCGCCTCGTCCGCGCCGCGGTGATGGCCGAAAAGAACCGTGAATACGTCACCTCCGCCAAGCTCGCCGGCGCCGGCCATTTCCGCTTGATGCTGCTGACCATCCTGCCCAATTGTCTCGCGCCGCTGATCGTTCAGGGCACGCTCAGCTTCTCGAACGCCATTCTGGAGGCTGCCGCGCTGGGTTTTCTCGGCCTCGGCGCACAGCCGCCGACGCCCGAATGGGGCACCATGCTGGCCAACGCCCGCGAATTCATCCTGCGCGCGCCCTGGGTGGTGACCTTCCCCGGCCTCTGCATCCTCGTCACCGTGCTCGCCATCAACCTCATCGGCGACGGCCTGCGCGATGCGCTCGATCCGAAACTGAAGCGGAGCTGACGGCATGCCGCTCCTCGACATCCGCAATCTCACCGTCTCCTTCGATACCTCGATCGGCCTGTTCAAGGCCGTGGAGGGGATCGATCTCAGCGTCGATGCCCGCGAAGTCCTCGCCATCGTGGGCGAATCCGGCTCGGGCAAATCGGTCGAGATGCTGGCGGTGATGGGCCTCCTGCCGCCCAGCGCCACGGTCACTGCCGACAAGCTCGAGTTCGACGGCAAGGATCTGCTGCACATGCCGCCGCACGAGAAGCGCCATATCATCGGCCGCGACATCGCCATGATCTTCCAGGAGCCGGTGGCGTCGCTCAATCCCTGCTTCACCATCGGCTTTCAGATCGAGGAGGTGCTGCGCTTCCACCTCGGCATGGACCGCAAGCAGCGGCGCGCCCGCGCCATCGAGCTCCTGCACCAGGTCGGCATCTCCGACGCCGAGCAGCGGTTGCACGCTTTCCCGCACCAGATGTCGGGCGGCCAATGCCAGCGCGTGATGATCGCCATGGCGATCGCCTGCAAGCCGAAACTGCTGATCGCCGACGAGCCGACCACGGCGCTCGACGTCACCATCCAGAAGCAGATCCTCGATCTCCTGGTCGGGCTCCAGGCCCAGCACGGCATGGCGCTGATCATGATCACCCACAATATCGGTGTCGTCGCCGAAACCGCCGACCGGGTGATCGTCCAGTATCGCGGGCACAAGATGGAGGAGTCCGATGTGCTGACGCTCTTCGAGGCGCCGACCTCGCCCTACACCCGCGCGCTGCTCTCGGCGCTGCCCGACAACGCCACCGGCGACCGTTTGCCCACGATCGGCGATTTCAGCGCGGAGCCCGCCATATGAGCGTGCCCGTTCTCGAGACCCACCATATCGTCCGCGACTACCATGTGGGCCGCACCCTGTTTGCCGGTGGCCAGGTCATCCACGCGGTCAAGGACGCAACGCTCAAAGTCGAGAAGGGCAAGACCCTCGCCATCGTCGGCGAGTCCGGCTCGGGCAAATCGACCCTGGCGCGCATCCTCACCCTCATCGACCCCCCGACCTCCGGCGAACTGCTGATCGAGGGTGAGCGCGTCGACATCATCAAGACCGGGGTGTCCAAGCAGATGCGCCGCAAGGTGCAGATGGTGTTCCAGAATCCCTATGGCTCGCTCAACCCGCGCCAGAAGATCGGCGACGTGCTCGCCGAGCCCCTCGTCATCAACACCGACATGCCGGCCTCCGAACGGCAGGATCGTGCGCAGCAGATGCTCAAGAAGGTCGGGCTCGCTCCCGAGCACTTCAACCGCTACCCGCACATGTTCTCGGGCGGCCAGCGCCAGCGCATCGCCATCGCCCGGGCGCTGATGCTCAACCCCTCGCTGCTCGTGCTCGACGAGCCGGTCTCCGCCCTCGATCTCTCGGTGCAGGCGCAGATCCTCAACCTCCTTGCCGATCTGCAGGACGAGTTCCAGCTCACCTATGTGTTCATCAGCCACGACCTTTCGGTCGTTCGCTACATCGCCGACGACGTCATGGTGATGTATCTGGGGGAGGTCGTCGAACAGGGCAGCCGCGAGGCGGTGTTCGCCGATCCGCAGCACAGCTACACCAAAACGCTGTTCGCCGCGACGCCGCGCGCCGATGTCGCCAGCATCAAGGCGCGCCTGGCCAGGCGCGCCGCGGAGATCGCCTGACTGGGCCCTCGCGGCTTTTTGAAACATGCTTAGTCGGATATTAAGTTCGGTCCCCTATGTTTTACCTGCTCGATCGAGGGGAGTAGGTATTGGCGAAGGGTCCGCGACAGCTGGCCGTCCAGCAGTCCGAGGAGCCGGCGACGCCGGTTGCCCCGCCGTTGCCGTTCGGCAAAAAGCCGCTGCGCACCTTCGCCCTGGTCATCGGCCTGCCGGCCTTCCTGCTCTATGTCGCCAGCGCCAGCCTGGTGATCTTCGTGCTGTCGATGATGGCCAGCGAGATCAACCGGCTCGAGGACAGCCGCGGCATCCAGTCGATGCACGCCGCGCTCGACACCTTCCTCAACGGCCTCGGCGACACCGTCGCCGGCGAGGGCACCTGGACCGAGGCCTACCTCAATACCGTGGTCAAATCCGACCCGGCGTGGATGGACACCACCTGGGGAGCGGCCGCGCGCAGAGGCCTCAGCTACGACACCGTGCTGGTCACCGACCAGGCTGGCACGATCCTGTTCGGTGAGAACAATCTCGGCGCGATCACGGGCAATATCGGCATCCATTTCCCGGCGGCGCGCGCCATGCTGCGCGATCTCGATCGCGGCATCGCGGCCACGGGCGACGCGACCGTGGAGAGCCGTTTCGGCGCCGACCAGGGCGGCACGGTTGGCCTTGCCGCGATCAGCATCCATCAGTCCAATTCGACCGGCCTGTCCGTATCCAAGCAGAACCGCCGCATCCTGTGGATCGCGCGGCACGTCACGCCGTCGCTGCTGCAGGATTTCGCAGCGCGCTTCCAGACCCCGCTCGCCGTTCTGACGGCGATCGTCGATCCCGATTCCTCCTCCATCGATCTGACCGACGCCGACGGCAAGGTGACCGGCACCGTCGCCTGGACGCCCGACCGGCCGGGCGACATCGCCTTCGCCCACGCCCTGCTGATCGCGTCGGTCGTCTTCTTCGTCATCGGCCTCATGCTCGTCATCGGTCTCGGCCTGCTGCGGCGGGCGATGCTGCGACGGGCGACACTCGAGGTCGCGGTCGCCCTCGGCGGCACGGCGGCCAAGGCGGACGAGGCGTCCGCAACCGTCAGCGTCGCCGGACCGGCCAGTGCGGAGGATCCGATTCTCAACAGCCCGATCGACGGGATTACCGCTTCCGATTTCGAGGTCGAGTACCAGCCGATTTTCGATCTGCGGGCCGAAACCATGATCGGCGTCGAGGCGCTGCTGCGCTGGAAAAAGCCCGACAAGACCCTGGTGCTGCAGGAGACGCTGCCGCCGGCCCTTTGTGCCGCGCTGCTCGACCGGGCCGGCCTCATCGCCATCCGCCATGCGGTGGGCGAGATCGCCCCGCTGCTCGGCCTCGTGCTCACCATCGCCGTCAGCCCGGCGCAGCTGCTGAGCTCGGTGTTCGCCGAAAAGATCGCCGGCACGCTCGGCGCCACTGGCTTTCCGGCGCGGCGGCTGCAGCTCAGTCTCGACACGACCCTGCTGCCGGCGGCCGAAATCATCGGCCCTCCCATTGCCGGCCTGCGCCAGTCCGGCGTCGGCATCGCGCTGGGCAATTTCGCGCTCGGTCCGCAAAGCGTCGGCTACCTTACGCCGGGTATGGCCGATCGCCTGCGGCTGGCGCCGAGCGCGGTCTCCGGCCTCGATGCCACGGCGGCGCGGCACACCCTCGTCGAGGCCACCATCGCCGCGGCGCGAGCGGTGGATTTCGCCGTCACCGTCCCGGGCATCGAGCGCAAACAAGACGCCGTGCGCCTGTTGCGCCTCGGCTGCCGGGAGTTCCAGGGGAACCTGCTGGCCGGCCCTATGCCGATTGCGGCGCTGACCCAGCTGGTGCTCGCGCCGGCCAGGACCACCGAGGTCAGGCGGGCTGGCTAGCGCACCCGGCGCAGAGGCCACGCAGTTCGACCGTCATCCGCGACGGCACGAACCCCGAAGCTTTGCTCCAGCCCTTGAGTTCGGATTCGATTGCCGGCTCGGCGAATTCCTCGACCTTGCCGCAGCGCTCGCAGATGGCGAATGCGATGCAGCCGCTCTGGTGACAATGCGCGTCGGCGCAGCAGACGAACGCGTTGAGCGATTCGAGCCGGTGCGCCAGCCCGCGCTCGGTCAGCTTGTCGAGCGCCCGATAAATCTGCAGCGGCGCCCGCAACCCGTCATCCCGCAGCCGGTCGAGGATGTCGTAGGCCGAGAGCGGCCCATGCGCATGCGCCAGCGTACCCAGCACCAACTCCTGGTTGCGGGTCAGGTCGTCGGCCCACACATGGTCATGGCCTTTGTGCGACTGCGTCATAGCCGATCCTATTTGCCTTGCATCGCCGGGATCAACAATTCGATGTTGTGGCGGAACATCGACAGGTAGTCCGGAGCGCCTCCACCGGGCTCCGACAGGGCGTCCGAGTAGAGCTCGCCCCCCACCTCGACGCCGGTCTCCGCGGCGATCTGTTCGAGCAGCCGCGGGTCGCTCATGTTCTCGACGAACAGCGCCGTGACGCCCTCGCTCCGGATCTGGTCGATCAGCTTGCCGACGTCCATCGCCGAGGCCTCGCTCTCGGTGCTGACGCCCTCCGGCGCGAGGAACTCCACCCCGTACGCCGCGCCGAAATAGCCGAAGGCGTCGTGCGTGGTGATGACCTTGCGCTTGCCCTCGGGCACGGCGGCGATCCTGGCCTTCACCTGGGCGTCGAGCGCCGCGATCTCGGCCTCGTAGGCCGCTGCGTTCGCCTTGTATGAGTCGCACCCCGCCGCGTCGGCCTGGCACAGGCTCTTGGCAATGTTGTCGACATAGCGCAGTCCGTTGGCGAGGCTTTGCCAGGCGTGCGGGTCGGTCACGGTCCGGCCGTCATCGATCATGGTGTGGGTCGTGACCCCGTCGCTGGCGACGACCAGCGGCCCCGTGTAGCCGGTCGCCTCGACGAACCGGTCGATCCAGCCTTCGAAGCCAAGCCCGTTGACGACGAAGATATCGGCCGAGGCGACCGCGATGGCGTCACCCGGCTTGGGTTCATAGACATGCGTATCGGCATTCGGTCCAACGATGGTGACCACCTCGACCCGGTCGCCGCCGACATGCCTCACCATGTCGCCAAGGATCGAGAAGCTGGCCACCGCCTCGATCTCGGCGCCGAGGCCGGGCGAGGCGAGGGTGAGCATCGCGGCGAGGATGATCGGGCTTCGATGGAACATGGTTCTCCTCATCACGCGATGCGATGCCGGGTCGGCGCCATCCGTCCGAACACCAGCCCGCGTCGCCCCAAAACCAGCGACAGCAGATAGAACGCCCCCGCGACGAGGATGATCGCCGGCCCCGACGCGATGCTGAGATGGTACGAGATCAGCAGCCCCGCATAGGCCGAGACGACGCCGAACACGATCGCGAGGCCCGAGATCGATTCGAGCCGCTGCACCCAGAAGCGCGCCGCCGCCGCCGGCAGCATCATCAGTCCGACGGCCATCAGCGTGCCCAGCGCCTGGAAGCCGCCGACCAGGTTGAGCACCACCAGCGCGAGAAAGATCAGGTGCACCGGCTGTCCCGCCCGGCTGACGCTCCTGAGGAACGTCGGATCGAGGCACTCGGCGACCAGCGGCCGCCAGATCAGCGCCAGCCCGACCAGACTGACCGTCGCCACCGTGCCGATCATCACCAGCGCGTCGTCGTTGAGCGCCAGCACCGTGCCGAACAATACGTTCATGAGGTCGACGCTGCTGCCCTTGAGGCTGACCAGCATCACCCCGAGCGCCAGCGACACCAGGTAGAACGCCGCCAGGCTCGAATCCTCGCGCTGCGTCGTCAGCCGCGACACGAGCCCGGCGAGCAGCGCCACCACCAGCCCCGCCACCAGCCCGCCCAGCATCATCGGCACGATGGCGAGGCCGGACACCAGAAAGCCCGCCGCCGCGCCCGGCAGGATGGCGTGCGACATCGCATCGCCGGTGAGACTCATCCGCCTCAGCATCAGGAACACCCCGACGGGCGCGGCGCTGACCGCGAGGATGACCGCGCCGGCCAGCGCCTTGCGCATGAAGGCGTACTCGGCGAACGGCGCGATAAGAACATCCCAGATCAATGGACGTGCTCCCCGTGCGCGTGGGCATGAGAGTGCGCGCTGCCATTGTCGTGCCAGGGCGCATGCTCGTCCCACGCTTCGGGCATGCCGCGGGCGCGCTGCAAATTCTCCGGCTTCAGCGCCACCGGCGTGCTGCCCCAGGCGATCGGCTCGCGCGCCAGGAGCAGCGTCTGCGGAAAATGCCGGCGCACCAGCTCGATCTCGTGCAGCACCGCGATCACCGTGCGGCCCTCGCTCTGCCAGTGCGCGATCAGCTTGATCAGGTCGCCCACGGTCTGCTCGTCGATGGCGGCGAACGGTTCATCGAGCATCACGAGCGGCGCGTCCTGCAGCACCACGCGGGCGAACAGCGCGCGCTGCATCTGCCCGCCCGAGAGCGTATCGATCGCCCGCCTGGCGAACCCCTCGAGCCCGACGGCGGCCAGCGCCGCCTCGATCTGCCCGCGGTCGCCGGCGCTGAAGCCACCGAACAGCCCGCGCCGCTTCCACAGGCCCAGCCCGATGAGGTCCGACACCGTCGCCGGAAAACTCTTGTCGATCTCGGCGCTCTGCGGCAGGTAGGCGATATCGGCGGCGCCACGCCAGATGCGGCCGGTGAGCGGCGTCAGCGTCCCCATGATGCCCTTGAGCAGGGTGGATTTGCCCGATCCGTTCGGCCCTACGATCGCCGTCAGCGAGCCGGCCGCGAACGCCCCGTCGAGGTGATGCACCGCCGGATGCCCGTCATAGCCCAGCGTCAGGTCGGTGAGGCGGATCGCGTCGCTCACAACAGGCCCCACAGCACCAGCCAGATCAGCGCGGCCACGGCCAGCGCCATCGCCACCCGCGTCGCGGCGCCAAGTTGTGCAAAACTCACGGAAAAATACTCCGACGCTTCAGTTCGCGCGGATGTAACTAAATAACATATCGGGTGTCAACACCGGGACCTGTAATCGGCCGGGAGGTACCTCAGCGGTTGGCCGAACGAGCCTTTTTAGGCTCGCTCGGTCCAGAGCGCCCCAGCGGTTGGCCGAACGAGCCTCTTTAGGCTCGCTCGGTCCAGAGCGCAAAAGAGCTCCTCTAAAACTCGATGCCCTTCTGCGCCTTCACCCCCGAGCGGAACGGGTGCTTGATCTCGGTCATCTCGGTCACCAGGTCGGCGATCTCGATCAGCTCATCCTTGGCGTTGCGCCCGGTGACGATGACGTGGAGGTCGCGCGGCTTGCCCTTCAGCACCTCGATCACCTCCTCGAGCGGCAGGTAGTCGTAGCGCAACACGATGTTGAGTTCGTCGAGAAGAACCATCCTGTAGCTCGGGTCGGCGATCATCTGTTTGGCCATCTCCCAGGCGCCACGCGCCGCCGCGAGATCGCGCTGCCGGTCCTGTGTGTCCCAGGTAAATCCCTCACCCATCGCCTTGATGGTCACCAGCTCGGGGAATTTCTCCAGCACGTCGCGCTCGCCGGTGCCCCAGGCGCCCTTGACGAACTGCACGATGCCCACCTTCATGCCGTGTCCGATCGCCCGGAACACCATTCCAAACGCCGCCGTGGACTTGCCCTTGCCCTTGCCGGTGTGGACGATCAGCAGCCCGCGCTCCTCGGTCTTGGTGGCGAGCATCCTGGTGCGCGCCTCCTTCTTCTTCTTCATCTTCTCGGCGTGATACGCATCGCGCTCCGCCTCGCTCATCAGCTCGGTCTTCTTGGGCGCGCGTTCGGTCATCAGATCCAGACCTTGGTTGCAGCGGTGGCCGGGTCGCCGGAGTTCGGCTCGCCCTTTGGTTCGATCAGCAGCACCTGTGCCTCTTGCTCCGCCACCGGCCGGTGCAGGACGCCGCGCGGGACCACGTAGAGTTCGCCCGGTCCAAGCTCGACATTTCCTTGCTCGGTCTCCAGTCGGATATGCCCCTCAATCACCAGGAAGAAATCGTCAGTGCTCTCGTGCTTGTGCCAGGGGAACGCGCCCTGGAATTTCACCACCATCACGTCATTGCCATTGTAGGCAGAAACGATCTTGGGGCTCCAATGCTCGGAGAACAGTGTGAGCTTTTGCTTGAGGTTCACTGCGTCAGGCATTGTGGTCCATCCTCTGCTTCAAGAATTCTCCGGCGCGGTTGCTCCGCGGCATCCAATAGCCTCGCTCCCGCGCCTCGTTGAATTTCGCGATCAGCTCGTCATAACCGAACCGGTTGTTCTCGCGAATGAACTCTCGCGTCGCCCCGTCCTCGACGAAGGCCTCGAAGGCGAGGTCGAAATGGTGCGTCTTCACCGCCCCCGTCGTCGCCGCAAAGGCGAACATGTAGTCGACCGTGGCGATGATCTCGAAGGCGCCCTTGTAGCCGTGCCGTTTTACCCCGTCGATCCATTTGGGATTGACCACGCGGGAGCGCATGACGTGCGAGATTTCCTCTTCCAGCGTCCGCGTCTTGGGCCGCTCCGGCCGCGAATGGTCGTTGTGATAGGCCACCGGCCTTCGCCCCGACACCGCTTCCGCAGTCGCCACCAGCCCGCCCTCGAACTGATAGTAATCGTCGGAGTCGAGCAAATCGTGCTCGCGGTTGTCCTGGTTGTGCACCACCGCCTCGATGTCGCCGAGTCGCGCCGCGAACCGGCTGCGCTCAGGCGTTCCCGCCGCGTGGGCGCCATAGGCATACTGCCCCCAGTTGAGGAACGCTTCGCCCAGATCAGCCGTGCTCGTCCAGTTGCCCGAGTCGATTAGCGCCTGCAGCCCGGCGCCATACGCCCCCGGCTTGGACCCGAAGATCCGGTGACCCGCCGACATCGCCGCATCGGCCTCACTCGCGCCGTCCTTCATCAGCCCCAGGGCGTCGCTCCGCATCCGGGCTGAAACCGGGTTCTGGTCCTCCGGCTCATCCAGCGCCCCGATTGCCCGCACGGCGCGGTCGAACAGCGCGATCTGCTGCGGGAAGGCGTCGCGGAAGAGCCCCGAGATGCGCAGCGTCACGTCTACCCGCGGCCGCCCGAGTTTTGCCAGCGGGATGATCTCGTAGCCCGAAAGCCGGAGCGAGGAGGGGTCCCACACCGGCCGCGCCCCGATGAAGGCGAGCGCCTGCGCGATGTCGTCGCCGCCCGTCCGCATCGTCGACGTGCCCCAGACCGAGAGCGCCAGCGCGCGCAGGTGCGTGCCGTGGTCCTGGAAGTGCCGGAGCAGCAGCGTCTCCGCCGATTTCTTCCCCAGCTCCCACGCCGTCGGCGTCGGTATGGCGCGGTTGTCCACCGAGTAGAAATTGCGCCCCGTCGGCAGCACGTCGAGCCGCCCCCGCGACGGCGCCCCGCTCGGTCCCGCCGCGATGAATTTTCCATCGAGGCCCAGGAGAAGGGAGGCGATCTCGGCGGGGCCGGAGGCGGCGAGCCGGGGGCGGATCGTGGTTTCTACTGTTCGCAGCACAGCACGTGTCGCCTGCCAGTTCGGATCAGGCACCCTCCCTTCCACCAGTTCCGAGGCTAGCGCTTCCAGGTACTCGACCACGTCGCCGACTGTGCGTGGGGCCGCCCCGTCCGCCGGCGTCGCTGGTCCCGCTCCCCCGCCGCGAGGGGGAGGATCACGCTGGGGCGCGATCTCGCCTTGATCCTCTCCCGTGAAACGGGGGAAGGGGACCGCCGCAGGCGGTGGAGGGGGCGGCCCAGTCCACGGTTCGCCGAGGTCGGCGGTCAGCGGGTCGAAGGCGAGTTTCAGGTCGTCAGCCAGGGAGCGGATGAGGGAGGCGTCGCCGGGGGTGTCGCCGCGGGGGACGCGGGCCAGGGCGACGATGAGATCCCGCTCCAGCCGCCCTGTCGGCGATTGCCCGAACACGTGCAGCCCGTCCCTGATCTGCGCCTCCTTCAAATCGCAGAGGAACGTGTCGATCGTCCTGAGCGCCGCCGTCTCGTCCTCCGGCAGCCCGATGTCGCGGTCGAGCCGCGCGTCGCGCGTGAAATCGAGGATGCGCTTGCGCAAATCCTTGAGCCGCCGCCGGTCCATCCCCGACGCCGCATAGTATTCGTCGAGCAGCGCCTCGAGGTCCTTGAGCGGTCCATAGGTCTCGGCCCGTGTCAGCGGCGGCACCAGATGGTCGATGATCACCGCCCCGGTCCGCCGCTTGGCTTGCGTGCCCTCGCCGGGGTCGTTGACGATGAACGGATAGAGCTGCGGCAGCTCGCCCCACAGCGCCGCCGGATACGAGGCGCCATCGAGCGCGTTGGCCTTGCCCGGCAGCCATTCGAGGCTGCCATGCTTGCCGTTGTGGATCAGCGCATGCGCCCCAAATTCGTGCTTCAGCCAGAGATAGGCCGCGAGATACGCATGCGGCGGCACCAGATCCGGGTCGTGATAGGCCGCCGTCTCGCCGCGGTCATACCCCCGCGCCGGCTGCAGCAGCACCACCACATTGCCGAACACCAACGCCGGCAGGTGGAACGCCGCTCCACGCACGAACGGATCAGCCTCCGGCTCGCCCCACCGCGCCGTCACCTCGCGCCGCACCTTCTCCGGCAGCGTCGCGAACACCTCGCGATACCGCGCGAGCGGGAAGGGGACCCCTTGCCCCCGCTCCGGGCATGCATTCGTTGGCCCTGCTTGAAGCAACTCGATCAACCAGTTCGCTGAGCCCGCCGTTGTGGCCTTCACCCCTTGCGGGAGAAGGTGGCGCGCAGCGACGGATGAGGGGTGGGTCGCTTGCGCTGACGCCGGGGCCTCCCCCTCATTCGCCCCTTGGGCACCTTCTCCCACAAGGGGAGAAGGCCAAGGAACCGCCGCGCCATATCCAGCGGACGCCAGCAAGCGCAGTATCTCCACCGTCGACTCCGGCGCGTCGTACCCCACCCCGTTCGCCAGCCGGCCGTCGCGGATCGGATAGTTGGCGAGCACGATCCCAACCCTCCGCTCGCTTCGCGGCGTGGCCCTGAGCCGCACCCAGTTCTTCGCCAATGCCACCGCGCGCCGGATCCCGTCGGCATCCGGCGCGTAGGCCGACAGCGGGCACTCGGTCGCCGCGTGCCAGACGCTCTCGGCCTTGTGCCCGACAATGATGCCGCCGATCCGCCCGTCGAGTTCGGGCAGCACCACCTGCATGGCGAGGTCCTTGGCCGTCAGCCCCTGGCTGTCCGCCGCCCATTGCGCCTCGGGCCGACCGCCCTGCACCAGTTGGATCACCGGCGCGTCGGTCCCGGCGAACGGGTTGAGCTTGTCCTCCAGCCCGTCGAGTCCGAGCGCGAAGCCGGTGAGGTTGAGGATCGCCTGCGGGGTATGCGCCGCGAATGCCGCCTTGACGAAGCGGATGCAGGCGCCCTCCTTGAGCGTCGAGATCATCAGCGGCACCGGCGCCAGCCCCTGCTGCCCGATCTCGGTGCAGAGCGCCTCCAGCGTCGCTGTCCCCGCCCCTTCGAGCGCCGCGCGATAGAACAGCAGCGGCACCGCCGGCCGCTCGCTCACCGGCAGCTCGTCGACGATGCCGGTGCTTGGAGTCCAGTAGCCGAAGCGGGGGAAAGGGCTCGGCCCCTCACCCGCCTCGCTGGCGCTCGGCACCCTCTCCCCGGAGGGGCGAGGGGACAACGAAACCGAGACTTCAGTCGGGTCCCCTCGCCCCTCCGGGGAGAGGGTGGCGCGAAGCGCCGGGTGAGGGGACGACAGTCTGGCGAAAGATCGCAGCACCCCATCCGCGTTCTCCGGCCCACCGGCCGTGAACAGCGCATGCAGCCGCGCCCACTCCTCCGGCGTCACCGTAGAACGCGCCTCCAGCGCCGGGTCGGGCGTCGCATCCCCCGGCAGCAGCGCCAGCTTGAACCGCCCATCCGCCGCCAGCGCCGACAGCTGGTCGACCCCGTACGGCCAATAGGCCGGCCCACCTAGCAGCCGGATCACCACCAGCCGCGCCTGCGACACGGTCTTTTCGATCCACAGATCGACTGACAGATTGTGCGAAAGCCTGAGCAAATTCGCGAGCCGCACCTCGCGTGATCCAGCCCGGTCCACCGCCCCCGCGATCAGCGCCAGTTCGCTGTCGGCCGCGCTCGCGAACACGATCGGCGCCGGCGATTGGCCGATGTCGATCGCCTCGCCCTCCTGCTGCAATGCCCCGGCCTGTGCGGCGAGCAGGTGCATCAGCGCCCGGCCCCCCGCCGCTTGACGCCGATCAAAACCCGGCGCGCGGCGTTGCGGCAGGTGTCATCCATGTCCCGAGCCTTGATCATCGCTGCCCGTCTCGTCGCCATCCTCGGCATCTGCTTCATTTCGCTGTTTGCCCTCGATGTCTTCGGCTCTGGCCTCTCACTCGCCGAGTTCGGCGTCGGGCTGGTCATGCACCTGCTTCCGAGCTTCGCACTGATCGCCGTGCTCGTGTTGGCCTGGCGATGGCCGGTCGCCGGCGGTCTCGTCTATCTCGTCATTGCCCTGCTGCCGTTCGCGCTCCTCGGCAATTCCTTCTGGGTAAACGTCATGCTGGGCGCTCCGTTTGCCCTGGCCGGACTGCTGTTCCTCGCGGCCTCGCTGATCCCTGAGGTTATGCCGCCGCCGCAATCGAGCCGGTCAGGCTCGCCGTAATCGCGGCGCGGTCGAGCGGGCTTTCCCCGATCACCACCAGCGCCGTCTCGCGCACTTCGCCGGCCTTCCACGGCCGATCGAACCACACATTGAGCCGTGGCCCCACCGCCTGGACGGCAAGACGCGCCTCGCTCCCCGGCAGCGCCGCAAAACCCTTGAGCCGCAGCACATCGTGCGCCCGGATCGTCCGCTCGATCGTCGCCAGCAGGTCGTCGCGGCTGATTCCATCGGGCAGCCTCAGCGAGAACGAATCGAACTCGTCGTGCTCGTGGCCTTCGCCGCCATGCTCGAGTTCGTGCGCGCTGTCCCGGCCCGCGAGGTGGTCCTCGCTGGCGAGCCCGAGGCCGAGCAGCGCCGCGATGTCGACATGGCCGTTCCTGGCGCGGATCATGCCGGTGCCCGGCCGCATTTCCGCGCCGAGCCGCGTCTCGACGGCCACCAGGGCGTCCTCACCCACCAGGTCGGTCTTGTTGACGATGATCAGGTCGGCCGCGACCAGCTGGTCCTTGAACAATTCGCCCAGCGGCGTCGCGTGGTCGAGCATCTGGTCGGCGGCCCGCTGCCGGGCGACCGCCGCTTCGTCGGCGGCGAACCGGCCTTCGCTGAGCGCCGCCGCGTCGACCACCGTCACCACCGCGTCGACTGTCACCTGCGCCTTGATCTCGGGCCAGTTGAAGGCGCGGATCAAGGGCTGCGGCAGCGCCAGTCCCGAGGTCTCGATGACGATGTGGTCGGGACGCTCGGCCCGCCCCAACAGCGTTTCCATCGTCGGGATGAAGTCCTCGGCCACGGTGCAGCAGATGCAGCCATTGCTGAGCTCGATCATATCCTCCTCGCGGCAGGTCTCCTCGCCGCAGGCGGCCAGCACTTGCTTGTCCACCCCCAGATCGCCGAACTCGTTGATGACGAGCGCGATCCGCTTGCCCTTGGCGTGGCCGAGCAGGTGCCGGATCAGCGTCGTCTTGTCGGCCCCGAGAAAGCCGGTGATCACGGTGACGGGGATCTTGCTCATGCCATCGCCTTCGTGGTTGCGGGCGTCCGCGCCAATCGTTCGCTCAGCCAGCCATAGAGCGGCCCCAGCGCCAGCCAGAACGCCGCTCCAACCGCCAGCGTCGAGGCGGCGAACGATGTCGCCAGATGCGCCGGCACGCTCGAGGCCTCCTCCGGCTGCGGCGGCGCGCCGATGACGTGCGGCAAAACCAACAGCACCGCCCCGATCGCCAGCGCCGGTCCGTTGCGGAATTTGGCGATGCCGAAGATCGCCGTCGCCGTGGCCAGCGCTGAGCCCCACCACCAGACCTGGCGGCTCACCAGCTCCGCCGCTGGCATCCCGGGCAGCTCGGGCGGCAGCCCGAAGGCCGGCGCCAGCTGGAACGCCAGATAGCCCGCGAGCCCCCAGACCACGCCGTTGCGCGCCGTCACCTCGATGCCGCTCAGCACCGATGCCGCGGCGAGCACGAAGGCGAAGCCGACCGCCGTCAGCAGGTCGGCGGCGACGGTGTAGCCAATGCGCTCCGCCCCGTCCTGCGGCGCCCAGCCATCCTCATCGTGAGCCTCGGTGGGAGCCGCCGCTTCGTGCTTGGGCGCTGCCGCTTCCGCCTGCTCGAAAACTTCCGCTTGCAGGATCAGCGGCGCGACGCGCCATTGCTGCAGCCCCGCCATCACGGCGCCGGCCGTCAGCCCGCTGAGAACGGCAGCGAAAAACAATCGCTGAAACAGCTTCATCGATGTCCCCTTGTCTGTGGGTCGGACGCCCGATCGCTGCGGGCCCGCAAAGCGAGCCCCAGCGCCCGGGCCATGCGATCAGTGGCAGGGGAAGCCGAGCGCGTGTCGCGTGTCGTGCGCGCCGTTGTGGACGGCCATGTCGCTGGCAAAGCCGATGGTGCCGATCAGCACGAAGCCGAGAATCAGGGCCAGCAGCCCGGCGACGAGCCGCTGCGAAAGCGTAAGGCCGGAAACGGCCGAGAGTTCTGCCGTGGTATTCATGTGCGGACACCCTCCGTGTGCACGGTGAAGATGAGCTTCTCGCTCAAATGTGCGGGTCGCATTTCGAACCGGAAAAGTGGGACCACTTTTCCGGAAATGCTCCCCATCGTGCTGGCAGGTCTCCTGGCTCGCGGGTCGCTGCGCTCTTCGGCCTTCCCGGCCGCCCTGAATGGGCCGCCAGTGGCATGCTCGAAGCTCGCTCGCCGCTTACAGTTGCGGGGGCAGCCACGGTTTCGGTCCCTGATGGGTACGCCTCACCGTGTTCCCTTTTGATCCTCGCGCCCTGTGGTTTGAGGAACCAGCGCACTAGCAGTGCCACAGCCGCAGACGCTAAGCAACGGTATCGTCCCGCGGTCCGAGTCGCCCCATGCCGTTGCTGTCGCCCGCCGTGTTGCCGGTCCTGCTGTTGATCGGCTCGAATCTGTTCATGACCACCGCCTGGTACGGCCACCTCAAATTTCCCGGCGCCCCGATGTGGGCGGCGGTGATGGCGAGCTGGACCATTGCGCTGGTCGAATACTGGTTGGCGGTGCCCGCCAACCGCATCGGCTACGGCACCTATTCGGCGGCCGAACTCAAGACCATCCAGGAGGTGATATCGCTGGCCGTGTTCGTCGGCTTCGCCGTGTTCGTGCTCGGCGAAAAGCTGACCTGGAACCACGCGGTCGGCTTCGGCCTCATCGCCATCGGCGCCTTCTTTATCTTCCGCGGTCCGCTGAAATAGCTCACGGACAATCGCCACTTGCCCGCAGCGACTGCACCAGCCGCGTGACCACCGGATCGAACGGCTGGATATCGGCCACCGAATATTCGAGTTCGAACATGCCGAACGCCGTCCCGCCGCAGAGCGCGATCATCCGCGCATAGAGAATGCGGGCGCCGTGCCTGCCCGAAAAGCTCGCTCTGTCCGGCGTCGTCACCTGGTAGGTGAGGGCCCAGCCCTCCGCCGCCGCCCAGTCCCGGCGCTGCTTCACCTCGGCTTCGAAGTCCGCCGCCATGATGTACCCACCGAACACCGTGAGCGTCGCCACCGGCGTCGTGAACACCTGTCCGTCGCCGTTCTCCGCCTCGCCGCGCCCGGCGAACCCCGGCGGCACGTCGATGCCGTAGCCGAAGCGCGCGTTGTCGTAATGGCTCCAGTCCGCGCCGAGGGCGCGCGTTGCCAGCAGCACCAGCAGCACCAGCAGCACCAGCAGCGCCAGCAGCCTCCACATCAATGCTCTCCGTGCTCGTGGTCGTGCCCGCCACTCTGCCATTCGGCCCACGACTGCCGCAGGATCTGATACGACGAGCTCAGGAACAACGCCGCCATCACGCCGGCGACGATCAGGTCGGGCGCGCCCGAATTGAGCAACGCCACCAGCCCGGCCGCGATCATCACTGCCACATTGCCGATGGCGTCGTTGCGCGAGCACAGCCACACCGAGCGGATATTGGCGTCGCCGTCCTTGTAGGCCATCAGCAGGTAGACCGAGAAGAGGTTCGCCGCGAGCGCCAGAAAGCCGACGCTGCCCATCACCTCGGGCACCGGAATGCCGTGGACGAAGAATTGGTAGAGGGTCGTTCCGGCAATCCACAGGCCCATCGCCAACAGGCTCGCGCCCTTCAGCACCGCCGCCCCGGTGCGGATGCGCATCGGCTTGCCGATGGCCCAGAAGCTCAGCGCATAGGTGACGCCGTCGGCGAAGAAATCGAGCGCGTCGGCCTTGAGCGCCTGCGATCCCGAGAGCTGCCCGGCGCCCATCTCGACCAAAAACATCGTGATGTTGATCGCCGTCACTGCGATCAGCCGCCGCTTGTAGTTGTCGTTCATGCCGTCGAAGCTGTCGGCGTGGTCGTGCCCGGCGCTCATTTTGAGCCTGTGATTCGTTTCGCGCGGAGCCCAAGTAGTTGCTCTGGTCGCCAGAGGATCAAGGACAAACTGCGCCCGGCTTCGCCGAGGATCATCCCGGCTGGCCCTCCTTCCTTCTCCTCTTGAGACAGAAGGTGGATCGCGCGCAGCGCGAGACGGATGAGGGTTGGTCACCCCCGGTCGAGATACTCGCCATACACCCAGCCGCTGCGGCCGCGATCGTCGGTGATCTTCAGCCAGCCCCGCTGGCTCTGAACGATCGTCACCGTCGCCCCGCCGCTGAGCGCGAACAGCACGTTGCCCGTCCCCTTGGTCGGGCTCGAGCGCACATTGGCGCCCTTGCCGCGCACCACGGCGCTCTGCGAATGCGCCGGTGCGGTCGGCTCGATCGAGAGCTCGGTCGCCACCTGGGCGGCGGTCTCGGGCGCGGACGATGGTTCCGTCAGGGCGAGCGGTTCGGCGTCCGGCACCTCGTTCGAGACGTCCGCCACCAGCTCGACCGGCGCCGCATCCGTCGCCGGTGCTGCCGGCGTCAGCGGTGCGGGTTTTGTGGCGCCGAGATGGATCGCGGTGGTACGCACCTTGCGCGTCGTCGGCGCGGTTGCCGGTGCCGTGAGCGGCACCTCGAGCAGCGCGAACGTCGCCGCCACCACATCGTTGCGCGTCAGCGTCGGTCCCACCGGTGCGGCGATGGCCGCCACCTCTGCCGCGGGTTCGGCCGCCGCCGGTATGGGGTCCGTCGCAGTGAGCGTCGCCGGTACGCCCGGCGCGCTGTCGGCGTCGGCATTGCACGCCGCCGCGCCCGCCAGGCACATCACCGGCAGCGCTCCGCTGGCGACCCCCAGCACCACAAACGCCGCCACCGTCGCCACCGAAGCGCGCAACAGCAGATTGTCCTTGAGCCTGGCAAGCAGCGTGTGAGCCATTGCTGGACTCCCGGTCACACCAGCCCCTCGCCAAGGCCGGAACTACCCCCTCACCATCCCGTGATCGTCACCGCCGAATGGGACTGAAATGGGGCAGGGGAGCGGACCGGCATTTCGGGCTCTCAGTCGGGATGCCCTTCCCCTTGCGGGGCTTCGAGGCCACGGCGGAGCGGTCAAATCGATCCACTGGATCGATTTGAGCCGGGATGGCCACGGCAATGGCGGCGTTGGGTTGGTCCAATTCGGGCTCTCAGCCGAGATTCTCCTCCCCCTTGCGGCGACAAGCGGTGGGAGTCGACTGCGCGTATCCTTGGAGCGGATCGCTCAGTCGGAACCCGACTGCAACCTCTGCCGGCACCGGCATCGCAGTCGGGTTCCTCCCCTGCGTCGCAGACGCGGGGGAGGGGGACCGCCGGAGGTGGTGGAGGGGGCGGCCACGTCCACCGAAGTGACTCTTGATCGCACCAAAAACGTATGGAGCATCAATCCCTTGTCGCCCCGACACCCCGACTTATCCCCGCGCTTTTCAGCCGTATTATTCTCCCCCTCGCGTTCACCCTCTAGCGCGGGGTACCGACGAAGTGCCGGTGGACGTGACGGGGGCGGTGGTCGCATCGCTTGGGTTTCTTCGGCTTACCGGCTCTTGCCGCTTTGACCGAACGGTTCCG
>JACRAF010000009.1 GCA_016213505.1 Devosia nanyangense | reverse complement strand
GGTGCGTCTCGCTGAGGCCGATCTCCCAGGGCGAGCCGGCATGCTTCAGCGAAGTCAGGGGCGAAGCGCCCGTGCCGCCCTCATAGCCCGAGATGGTCACGTGATCGGCGCGCGCCTTGGAAACGCCGGCGGCGACGGTGCCGACGCCGACTTCGGAGACGAGCTTGACCGACACCTGTCCGTCCGGGTTGACGTTCTTCAGATCGAAGATCAGCTGCGCCAGATCCTCGATCGAATAGATGTCGTGATGCGGCGGCGGCGAGATCAGGCCGACGCCCGGGGTCGAGTGGCGGACCTTGGCGATGATCGCATCGACCTTGTGGCCGGGGAGCTGGCCGCCCTCGCCGGGCTTGGCCCCCTGCGCCATCTTGATCTGCATCATGTCGGAGTTGACGAGGTATTCCGCGGTCACGCCGAAGCGGCCCGAGGCCACCTGCTTGATGGCCGAGCGCATGGAATCGCCGTTGGGCAGCGGCGTGAAGCGATCCACTTCCTCGCCGCCCTCGCCGGTGTTGGACTTGCCGCCGATGCGGTTCATGGCGATGGCGAGCGTGGTGTGTGCCTCGCGGCTGATCGAGCCGTAGCTCATGGCGCCGGTCGAGAAGCGCTTGACGATCTCGGCCGCCGGCTCGACTTCCTCGAGCGGAATCGCGGTCCGGCCGTCCTCGGCCGCCGTCTTCAGCTTGAACAGCGAGCGGATGGTGACGTAGCGGTCCTCGACTTCGTTCACGAGCTTGGCGAACTCGCGGTACTTGTCGCGCGAATTGCCGCGCGCCGCGTGCTGCAGGTTGCTCACCGTCTCGGAGCGCCAGACATGCGCCTCGCCGCGGAAGCGGAAGGCGTAGTCGCCGCCGATATCGAGCGAGTCCTCGAGCACCGGGCTGTCGCCGAAGGCGTCGTTGTGGCGCCGCACCGTTTCCTCGGCGATCTCCTTCAACCCGGCGCCCTCGATGGTCGTCGCGGTGCCGGTGAAGTAGGTCGAAACGAAGTCCGTGCTCAGGCCCACGGCGTCGAAGATCTGCGCGCCGCAATAGGACTGGTAGGTCGAAATCCCCATCTTGGCGGTGACCTTGAGGATGCCCTTACCGATTGCCTTGATGTAGCGGTAGACGATCTCGTGCTCGTCCACTTCCTCGGGTATGTCGTTGGTCTGGGTCCGCATGGCCGCCAGCGTCTCGAACGCCAGGTACGGGTTGATCGCCTCGGCGCCGTAGCCGGCCAGCGCACAAAAATGATGGATTTCGCGCGCGTCGCCGGTCTCGACCACGAGGCCCACCGAGGTGCGGAGGCCCTTGCGGATGAGGTGATGGTGGACGCCCGCCGTCGCCAGGAGCGAAGGGATGGCGATGCGGTGCGGCCCGACCATGCGGTCGGAGAGGATGATGATGTTGTCGCCCGCATGCACCGCCATTTCGGCATCGGCGAACATGCGATCGAGCGCCGCCTGCATGCCGTCCGCGCCCGCGGCGACGTCATAGGTGATGTCGAGCGTCTTACTGCGGAACGGGTTGTCCTCCATCGCCCCGATGGCGCGGATCTTTTCGAGATCGGCGTTGGTGAGGATGGGTTGGCGCACTTCGAGGCGCTTGCGCGTGCCGTGTCCCTCGAGATCGAGCAGGTTCGGCCGCGGCCCGATGAACGAGACGAGACTCATCACCAGCTCCTCGCGGATCGAGTCGATCGGCGGGTTGGTGACCTGGGCGAAGTTCTGCTTGAAATAGGTGTAGAGGAGCTTCGACTTATCCGACATCGCCGAGATCGGCGTGTCGGTGCCCATCGAGCCCACGGCTTCCTGGCCGGTGGTCGCCATCGGGGTGAGCAGCAGCTTCAGGTCTTCCTGCGTGTAGCCGAAGGCCTGCTGGCGGTCGAGCAGCGGAACGTCGTTCTGGGGCGCCTGCGGGGCGACCTCGGGCAGTTCCTCGAGCACGATCTGGGTACGGGCGAGCCACTGCCGGTAGGGCTGCGCGGTGGCGAGTTCGGCCTTGATCTCCTCGTCGGAGACGATGGCACCCTTCTTGAGATCGATCAGCAGCATCTTGCCGGGCTGCAGCCGCCACTTGCGGACGATCTTTTCGGGCGGAATGGGCAAGACACCCATCTCGGAGGCCATGATGACCTCGTCGTCGTCGGTGACGATGTAGCGCGCCGGACGGAGGCCATTGCGGTCGAGCGTCGCGCCGATATGGACGCCGTCCGAAAAGGCCATGGCCGCGGGCCCGTCCCAGGGCTCCATCAGCGCCGCGTGGTATTCGTAAAAGGCGCGCCGGTCCTCGTCCATCAGCGGGTTGCCGGCCCAGGCCTCGGGGATCAGCATCATCGCGGCGTGCGGCAGCGAATAGCCGCCGCGCAGGAGGAACTCGAGCGCGTTGTCGAAGCAGGCGGTGTCGGACTGGCCGGGGTAGGAGATCGGCCAGAGCTTCTGGATGTCCGCTCCGAACAGGTCCGACGATACCGAGGCCTGGCGCGCCGCCATCCAGTTGACGTTGCCGCGCCCGGTGTTGATCTCGCCGTTGTGGCAAACGAAGCGGTAGGGGTGGGCCAGCCGCCAGCTCGGGAAGGTGTTGGTCGAAAAGCGCTGGTGGACGAGCGCCAGGGCCGAGCTGAATTCGGGGTCGCTCAGGTCCTTGTAATAGGCGCGCAGCTGGGCGGCGAGGAACATGCCCTTATAGACCAGCGTCCGGCAGCTCATCGAGACGATGTAGAAGTCGGTCGGCTCGCCCTCATAGGCCGAGTAGATCTTGGCCGAGCAGACCTTGCGGATGATGTAGAGCTTGCGCTCGAAGGCGTCCTCGTCGGCAACCCTGGGGCCGCGGCCGATGATCACCTGCCGGTGCAAGGGCTCGGTGGCGACGATCTCGGGAGCCTTGCTGAGCGAGGCGTTGTCCGACGGCACGTCGCGCCAGCCGAGCACGGTCTGACCTTCGTCTTCGATGACCTTCTCGACGACCTTCTCCATCTTGATGCGGAGGTCGTGCTGCTGGGGCATGAACAGGAACGCCACGGCATAGGCGCCGGGGGCGGGCAGGGCGACGCCCTGCTTGGCCATCTCGCGCACGAAGAAGCCGTGCGGAATCTGCACCATGATGCCGGCGCCGTCGCCCATCAGCGGATCGGCGCCGACGGCGCCGCGATGCTCGAGGTTCTCGAGGATGGCAAGGCCGTTCTCGACGATCCTGTGGCTGGGCTGGTTCTTGAGGTTGACGATGAAGCCGACGCCGCACGCATCGTGCTCGCGCGTCGCGTCGTAGAGGCCCGCCGACACCGGACGATGGGCTTTGCGAAAGGCGGCGTCCGCGGCAGGATGGGGAACCATTCCGTCTGGGTGCTGAGCCATGTCTCAAATCCTCGTTTGGGGCCGTGGTGTTCCGGCGAGCCGGGCGTGCATTCCTTTCGACGCGCCTCTATTCCGGGTCGTACACTGTACGGCTCGAAACGAGCAGCGCAATCCTCTTCAGTGGGGAGCGGCTCTGCATCCAAATGGCCGCTCGTTCGGGCTTGTCGCCCCGCCTCCCGTTTCCGCTTTCGACAAGCGGGCCAGCCGGATCGGCGTGTGAACAAATCCGGGGAGACCGGGCGTTCACTTTTTTGGACAGCAACGCTGTCCTATTGGGTTTACATTGTCACAAGTCTGGACCACGGGCAAGCGGCCGGTGCGACTTTTTTGCCGCAATGCGGCACGTGCACAATCGTTGGGCAGTTCCACCCGCCGGCCTTGATGCCGGTCAAGCGGGGTCGGGCCAAATGCGGGCATGAACGGGTTGGTCGACGAGGGAGGCGGAGATGAACTGGAGGCGAGTCCTGGGATACGGCATCGCCCTGGCGCAGCGCCGCGGCGGAGCCTGACCGATGACCGACAAGGCGGTTCTCGACTGGCTGCTCCGTGGCGATGTTTCGATCCAGTACCAGGTTCGCCGCGACCTGCTGGGCGAGGCCGACCACCGCCTCCGGGCCCGTATCGCCACCGAGGGCTGGGGCGCGCGCTTCCTCGCCTGCCGCAACCCCGACGGCTCGTGGGGGCAGCGCTTCTACCAGCCCAAATGGATCAGCTCGCACTACACCCTGCTCGACCTCCGTACGCTCGAGATGGCGCCCGATCAGCCCCAGGTGCGCGACAGCATCCACAAGATCGCGCTCGAGGAGAAATGTCCCGATGGCGGCATCGGCCCGGGCCTCACGGTGCGGCTGAGCGACGTGTGCGTCAACGGCATGTACCTCAACTACGCCAGCTATTTCGGCGAGCCGGAGGCCTCGCTCCGTTCGATCGTCGATTTCATCCTCGACCAGCGCATGGCGGACGGCGGCTTCAACTGCATGAAGAACCGCTCCGGCGCGCATCACAGCTCGCTGCACTCGACGCTCTCGGTGCTGGAGGGCATCAGCGAATATGCCGCCAACGGCTATCGCTATCGGCTGGCCGAACTGGAGGCGGCCGCGGCGACCGGGCGCGAATTCATGCTCATGCACCGGCTGTTCAAGTCCGACCACACCGGCGAGATCATCCGCAAGGACATGCTGCAGCTCTCGTTTCCGCCGCGCTGGAAGTACAACGTCCTGCGCGCGCTCGACTATTTCCGCGCGGTCGATGCGCCGTGGGACGAGCGCATGGCGGACGCCCTTGCGGTCGTCCTGTCGAAGCGCCGGCCGGACGGGCGCTGGACGTTGCCGGCGGCGCATCCCGGCCAGGTGCATTTCGTCATGGAAAAAGCCGGCCAGCCGAGCCGCTGGAACACGCTGATCGCGCTGCGCGTGCTCGACGCGTATGGCGGCAACCTGCACTCTTCGCCCGAAGCCTGAGACATCGTCCCACGAGGGCGCAGCAAAAAGGCGCGGGTCACATGGACCCACGCCTCTTTTCCGTTCGCCTGTTCCGGTCAGGGGGGCGCCAGATATTTGCGTTCTGTCCGATCGGCGATCGGCCAACCGCTGGATGCCCGATCGGCCAACCGCTGTGCGAGAACAGGCCGTTCGTGACCGGAATTAGTTGACGGTGCTTTCGATCGCCTTGGGCGCCGTGCCGTTGATGGCGATGGTGCGGGGCTTCTTGCTCTCGGGGAGCTGACGCTTCAGCTCGACATGGAGCAGGCCGTTCTCGAGCGAAGCGCCCGATACTTCGACGTACTCGGCAAGCTGGAAGCGCAGTTCGAAGGCGCGCTCGGCGATGCCGCGATGGAGGAACTCGCGCTTCTCCTCGGTGGCCGAGGGTTTGGCGCCTTTGACGAGGAGGCTGTTCTCCTTGCTCTCGAGCACCAGATCGCTGTCGGCAAAGCCGGCAACGGCGATCGAGATGCGGTAGGCGTCATCGCCGACCTTCTCGATGTTGTAGGGAGGGTAGGTCTTGGCTTCCTGGCCGACGAGGCCGTCGAGCCGGTTGAACAGCCGGTCGAAGCCGACGGTCGAGCGATAGAAGGGGGAAAAATCGTAGGTCTGCATGGCACATTCTCCAGGGTGAGCAACGTGAATCTGGCGTGTGTCCCATCAGCGTTCCCTGTTGCGGCGAGCGCTCATTCCCGGGTGTCCCGGTCCCCGGCTCTTGCCGGCGAACAGCCTAGAGGTAGGTGGGGTTTTGAGCGGTTCAAGACCCCCGGTGCGGACAATTCAACCGCCGCTTCTGCGCGGCCCCACCGACTCGTTGGCGCCGATCACCAGCTGGTCGAAATCGATGATCGCGCCGGTCATCAGCCCGGACTCGGCGCTGGCCAGAAAGGCGATGGCGCGCGCCACCTCGTCGGGCTTCATCAGGCGCCCGAAGGGGCGGGTGCTCTCGGCTTCGGCGAGCCAGTTTTCGCCGGCGCCGTGGAAGCGCTTCAGCGTCTCGTGCTCGCCGGGGGTGTCGACCCAGCCGATGTTGAGGCCGTTCACCTTGATGCGGTTGCGCGACACCGAATGGGCGACGTTCTTGGTCAGCGTCACCAGCGCCCCTTTGCTGGCGCTGTAGGGTGTGAGGAAGCTCGTGCCGCCATGGGCGTTGACCGAGATGATGTTCACGATGGCGCCTTGAATCTTCTCGCGTTCCATCACCCTGAGCGCCCCCTGCATCAGCGCAAACGGCGCCCGCACATTGATGGCGAACATGCGGTCCCAGAGCTCGAGGCTGGTGTCCCAGATGGTGCCGCGATCGGTGAGACCGGCGACATTGACGAGGATGTCGATGCGGCCGAAGGCGGCGTCGGCGGCCGGAACGATGCGCAGCAGCTGCTCCGGATCGGCAAGGTCGGCGGCGACGAACGTCGTCGGCACGAATTCGCGCAGCGCGGCCGCGACGGCTTCGCCCTTGTCCGCCTGCCGGTCGGTCAACACCAGGCCAGCGATGCCGCGTGCCGCGAACAGCCGCGCCGTCGCTTCGCCGATGCCCTGGGCGGCGCCGGTGATGACGGCGATCTGGCCGTCGAAACGCGACATCGTATCCATCTAAAGATTCCCCTCATGTGGCCGCGGCCACGGTAGCGATACCATCCGTTGTCGTCTAATCCTCTGCCGCGAGGCCCCAGAGAGGGCGGCAATGGAGGCACGGGAATGGGACGGCTCGACGGCAAGGTAGCGTTCATGACGGCGGCGGCGGCCGGGATCGGCGGCGCTTGCGCGCTGGCCTTCGCACGCGAGGGGGCCAGGGTGATTGCCACCGACCGCGACGCGGCGGCCATCGCGACGCTCGATGCGACACTCAAGCGGCTCCATCCCGATGCCGGCCACCAAACGCAGGTGCTGGATGTTACCGACCACGCGGCGCTCGAGGCCGCCGCCGCGGCGCACCGGGATGTCAACGTGCTCTACAACGGCGCCGGCTGGGTGCACGAGGGCAAGCTCGAGAACACCTCGGTTGCCGACTGGCAGCGCTCCTTCGATATCAACGTCACCCCGATGTTCGTTCTGACCCAGGCGTTCCTGCCGCACTTCATCGCCAATGGCGGCGCCAGCATCATCAACGTCGCCTCGATCGCCTCCTCGCTCAAGGGCGTCCCCAACCGGGTCGCCTACAGCTCCAGCAAGGCGGCGGTGATCGGGCTCACAAAATCGATCGCCTTTGACTACATGGCGGCCGGCATCCGCGCCAACGCCCTCTGCCCCGGCTCGGTCGACAGCCCGTCGCTGCACGAGCGGGCCAAGCGCACCGGCGACCATGACGCGGCGTGGAAGACGTTCATCGCCCGCCAGCCCATCGGCCGCATGGCTGAGCCCGACGAAATCGCCCACATCGCAATCTACCTGGCGAGCGACGAATCCGCCTACGCGACGGGCGCCAACTTCGTTGTCGACGGCGGCATCACGCTATAGGGGGTGTCGACGTCCGGCATGAGCGGCCCGATGAACCCAATCTGAACGTGATCCTCACGGCGGCTTCAGGCGACCCGCGATAAACCCAGAACCGTGCTCGCTGTCTGCTGCAACGGCACACCCCGAATGCGTCGCCGTCACCCGCCCCCCGCACGGCGACCGTTTCTGAGGAAAGCCAGTGTCTCGCAAGAGGCGCTGGTTTTCCGCTTTTGGGGCTCCGCAGGCGATGACTTTGCCGGTAAGGCCGACTATCAGAAGGGCATGAACGCCATCGTCGATCCCGAGGGCCCGAAACTCGCCGTGCTCCCGACCAACCCGGTGCCCGAGGGCGCGCGCGCGGGGTATTTCACCACGCCCGACAAGGTGCGGCTGCGCTATGTGACCTTCCCCAAGACGGCGGGCGCGGCGAAGGGCACGGTCTGTCTCGTCCAGGGGCGCACCGAGTTCATCGAGAAATATTTCGAGACCATCGCCGATTTCCAGAAGCGCGGCTTTGCCGTCGCGACCTTCGACTGGCGCGGGCAGGGCGGCTCCGACCGGCTGATCCCCAACCGCACGCTCGGCTATGTCCGGCATTTCGACGATTACTGGCTGGACCTCAGGGCCTTCCACGCCAACATCCTGCTGCCCGATTGCCCGGCGCCCTATTACCTCGTCGGCCATTCGATGGGCGGGCTGGTGTCGCTCATCGCCGGCACCCGCGACCGCATGATGTTCGACCGCATCTTCCTGTCGGCGCCGATGGTCGGGATCGACCGCCAGCCGCTGAGCTTTGCCGGTATGGCGGCGCTCGGCGACGTGGTCTCGCTCATCGGGCTCGGAAAGGTACCGGTCGGCCGCGCCGCCGACGAGCTTCCGAGCGAAAAAGCCTTTGGCGGCAACCCTTTGACTTCGGATTTCGTCCGCTACATGCGCACCGTCGATACCTGGCGCGAGCGGCCCGACCTGATCATCGGCAAGCCGACGTTCAAGTGGGGCGCCGCGGCGATGCATGCGATGGCGACGGCGGCACGCGACGATTTCCCGCTGTCGCTCAAGGTGCCGGTACTGATGCTGGCGGCGGCCCGCGACGAGGTGGTTTCGACCGCCGCGACCGAGCAGCTCGGGCTCCGCCTCCGCACCGGCCGCCACGCGGTGATCGCCGCGGCGCGGCACGAGCTGTTCATGGAAAACGATTCCATCCGCGCTCAGGTGTTCGCCGCGTTCGACGCGTTCATCACAGATCAGAGCGCTTGATCTGATACGAGTGCGGCGTGCGCAGCACGGCCTCGATCGCGGCGCGATCGTAGGGCTCGCCCAGGAAGGCGAACAGTTCGCCAAGCTGCGCCTCCCGGTCGGTCATCAGCCGGTCGTAGGAAAAATGCAGCACGCCGGGGCCGGATGGAATGGCGCTCAAGCGGGCTTCGGTTTCCGCCAGGACGCGGTCGCTGTCCGGGGTATCCGGCCAGAAGCCGCTTGTGGCCATTTCGGCCAGTTCGCGGTGATTGACGATGATCTGGCAGGGCGCGAAGGTTTCCTCGATGAACGCCAGGTAGCGCTCGAGATCGGGCACGTCGGTCTTGAGGTAGCGGATTTCCTTGAAGCCCGTGACACGAGCTGTCTCGTCCGGCCTGAGAATCTCGTCGGTGAAAAAGCGCCGGATACCCTCGCGAAGCCCGTCAGGTTCGAGGTTCGTCAGCCCGAACCAGGGGTGAACGGGCAGCTCCCCAACCGTGCCGGCGGCGCGGCGGGCCATCAGGCTGTCATAGATGACAAACAGGTGATGCAGCGCGCTGTCGTTCTCGCCGCGGATGCAGAAGTGTGGAATGGCGTTCAGGAGTCCCATCAGAAGCGTCGAGCCCGAACGCCCGCAGGCGACGACGAACACGTACTTTTGAATCGAACTCCGCCCCGAGTCCGGTCGCTTCGACATCGTGCCGAGTGCGCTGCCCCCGGTTGTCACGCGGTCTCGCCTCGCAGCACCTTCATCGCCGCTTCATGCAGCTCCGGGGTCGCCGCGGCGATGCAGTTGCCGCCGGCCTCGGCCGGGCCACCGTCCCAGGTGGTGACCACGCCGCCGGCGTTTTCGATGATCGGGATCAGCGGCGAGATGTCGACGTTCTTGAGCGCCGACTCGGCGACGATGTCGATGTGTCCGGCGGCCAAGAGGCAGTAGCCGTAGCAGTCGAGGCCCCAACGCGTCTGCAGCGTGGCGCGCCGGAGCCGGGTGATATGCTCGACCGTGCCCGACTGCTCGAAGATGTCGGGCGAGGTGGCGGTGACCTTGGCCTGCCGAAGGTCGGTGACGCCCGAGGTATGGATCGGATGGCTCGTGCCGCCGCGCGAATAGATCGCTGTTCCAGGCAGGCCGAGCCAGCTCTCGCCGGTGAAAGGTTGCGCCATCAGCCCGGCGACGGCGCGGCCCTTGTGCATCAGCCCGATCAGCGTACCCCACACCGGCACGCCGGAGATGAAGGCACGGGTGCCGTCGATCGGATCGACGATCCAGTCGAAGGCGCCGTCGCTGGTCTTGGCGTCCCATTCCTCGCCGATGATGCCGTGGCCGGGAAAGCGCGCGGCGATCACGGCGCGGATGGCGATCTCGGCGTCCTTGTCGGCGGCGGTGACTGGATCGAACCCGGTCTGCCACTTGTTCTCGACCGCGAGCGGTGTGCGGAAGCCCGCGAGCGTGCGTTCGGCGGCAGCGGTTGCCGCCTCGAGCAGCGTCAGGCGCACCAGCTCGGGGTCGAGGCCGCCAAGGCGGGAATCAGTCATGGATTTAGTCCCCGAAAAGGATTGTCGTTCCAGCCCAAAGCCATAGCAGCAATTTTGGCGGGCGGGACCCGCGGCGGGCCGTCACAAAAGTGATTCATTTCTGCAACATTTGACAGCGCTTTCCTGTGAACGCCCGCCTGTGCGCTTGTATGGCAGGGCAAATCAGTTCACCCCGAAAGTGCATGATGGATGGGCGGTTTGTGCCTTCAGCCTTCTCTTTAGGCAGATTCGGGCCGCCATCGTTTCCTCCCTTGACTGGGGCCGCCTCTCGCGCGGCCCTTTTCTTTGCTGGGGCGGTTGCAGGGGGCTACTCGGCGGCCTTCGCCGGAAGGTGAAGCGGCCCGGCGAGATTGCCCAGGTCGAGCCCGATCAGCGCCAGCGTCAGCCGGTCGGCCAACTGGCGGATGGCGCCAAAGCCCTCGGATTTCTCGAGGGTCACTTCGTTCATGTAGAGATGCCGGCCGATCTCGATCTGCAGCGCGTGGATGCCGTGCTGCGGCCGGCCGTAAGTGCGGGCGATGAAGCCGCCGGCATAGGGGCGGTTGCGGGCGACGCGCAGGTCCGCGCCGGCGAACACCATCTCGACCAGATCGACGATCGGCGCCGCGCAGGTGGTGCCGTAGCGGTCGCCGAGCACGATGTCGGGCGCCAGCCGGTCGCCGGAGCGGGCGATGCGCGGCATCGAGTGGCAGTCGATCAACACGGCCGAGCCAAAGGCCCCGTGGGCATCGCTCAATAGACGCTGCAGGGTCGAATGATAGGGCAGGTAGATGCCCTCGATGCGCATGCGCGCGTCCTCGAGCGTCAGCCGCTCGCGATAGATCGGCTTGTTCTCGGCGACCACCCGGGCGAGCGTCCCCAGCCCCGCCGCGACGCGCGGGCTGGTGGTATTGAAGCGGTCCGACAGGGGTTCCACGAACATCTGGGGGTCGAGTTCCCAGGGCTCGCGGTTGACGTCGAGGTAAGCGCGCGGGAAATGCGCGTGGAGCAGCGGCGTGCCCAGATGCGGGGCGCGGGCGAACAGTTCGTCGACATAAGCATCCTCGGACTGCCGGATCGACAGGTGATCGAGCCGGGTCATGTCGAGGAAACGGTGGGGGTAGTCGCGGCCGGAATGGGCGGAGTTGAACACGATCGGCGCGGTCAGCCGGCGAGGCCGGATGGTCTCGAAGGCCGGTCTATCCCAGTAGTCGGAACGCATTGAATCCCCAAAGCGCCGTGTTGCCGGTATCCTGCATCTGCCCCGGTGCTTTGTCCAGAAGCGCGCAATTCACGAGTGCGGGCGTTGCCAATCGCGAAAACTCGATTAAACATCGCTGCCAATTGGGACAGCCGGACCGGCTGCGGGCAACGAGGCGGTGATGAAACGGATTCTGCTGGCGGAAGACGACAACGACATGCGCCAGTTCCTGACGCGGGCGCTGAAGAACGCGGGCTACGACGTCGTCTCCTTCGACAACGGCAAGTCGGCCTATGAGCGGCTGCGCGAGGAACCGTTTTCGCTGCTGCTCTCGGACATCGTAATGCCCGAGATGGACGGCATCGAGCTGGCGCGCCGGGCCACGGAGCTCGATCCGGACCTCAAGGTAATGTTCATCACCGGTTTTGCCGCGGTGGCGCTCAACCCCGATTCGGACGCGCCGCGCGACGCCTCGGTGTTGAGCAAGCCCTTCCATTTGAAGGATCTCGTCAACGAGGTCGAGCGGCTGCTGGCCGCCTGAGACCGGGCTTTCCTGCCCAACCACTTGTCGACGCGCCCTTGCGCGGACGCGTCCGGCCGCGTATCGCAATCCCGCCGACTGAAGCTTCGCCGCTTCGGTTGGTTAGGCCCGGCGGGAGTCCACCTCCTTGCCGGGCCTTTCAATTGAGGAGGGGCGTCTTGGGTAGGCCAAATCCGGCCGGTCTTGACCCTTGACCCTCGGGCGGCTTTTATGGTCTATCCGCGCCGCGGCGGGCGCTCTGCCTGGCGTGTCGGAGATGGGTGTATAGCTCAGCGGGAGAGCACTACCTTGACATGGTAGGGGTCACAGGTTCAATCCCTGTTACACCCACCATCTCCTTGAATAGACTGAGGTTCTGCCGGCCCGCGGCACGAACCTGACGACGGATGGGTGTGTAGCTCAGCGGGAGAGCATCGCCTTCACACGGCGGGGGTCACAGGTTCAATCCCTGTCACACCCACCATCCCCTCCATTTCCACATTGCCAACCGGATGACGATCGAGCCGGGCCGCTTCGCGCGTGCCTGCATTGCCCGATCCTGAGTTGCGCTCGTGCGCAGCAGCCCTGCAACATTGGCAGTTGACGTGCTACGTGTGCTTATCATATGTGCACATATCATACGTACACATAGCAAAGACCCATGGCATCGGAATTCAAGAAGGAAGGCTCGATCGGCTACCTCGTCCACGAGGTGGCGCGGCTGCTCCGCCGCCGCTTCGAGGAAGAGGCGCGGATTCACGGCCTGACGCTGCCGCAGTGGCGTGCGATGGCCGAGATTTCGCGCAATGCGGGGATCTCCCAGGTCGGGTTGGCGGGCTCTATCGACACCGATCCGATGACGATGAGCGGCATTCTCGACCGGCTGGAAAAGCGCGGTTTGATCGAGCGCTACACCGATCCCAACGACAGCCGCGCCAAGCTCGCCCGGATGACCGCCAGCGGCGAAGCACTGATCGCCACCGCCCGAAATGTCGGGCGCGGCCTCTACGAACATGTGCTCGAGGGGCTCAGCCCCGCCGAGCGCGACCAGATCACGGAAGGGTTGACGCGCATCCGCGACAACCTCTCCCGCATGAACGCTGATCAGAAGGAAGCCGTCTAGATGAACGCCCGTGTCACCGAACCCAAGGCCGGCGAGGCCACCGTCGTCAGCATGCCGCGCGCCGAAAAGGGCGCGCCGCAGGCGGCGGCTCCCGCAGAGGCTGCGGCGCCCGCCGCGCCACCCAAAAAGCGCAGCAACCGCCTGGTGCTGATGATCGCCGTGCCACTGGTGCTGGCCGTCGGCGGCGGCTATTTCTGGCTGACCGGCGGCCGCTACGAGGACACCGACAACGCCTTCGTGCAGCAGGCCAAGGTGGCGCTCTCGGCCGACATCGCCGGCCGCATCGCGAGCGTCAGCGTCACCGAGAACGAAGCGGTCAAGGCCGGGCAGGTGCTGTTCACCATCGACGCCGAGCCATACCGGATCGCGCTCGACCAGGCTAATGCGGCGCTCGCCTCGGCGCGGGTCGGGGTCGAGCAGCTCAAGGTCGGCTACGGCACGGCCCAGGCGACACTGCGCGCGGCGCAGTCGACCCTCGACATCCGCCAGGCGGCGTTCGACCGCAAGACCGCGCTGGTGCAGCAGGGCAACGCCTCCGACGCGACGCTCGACGATGTCAGGCTGGCGCTCGAGCAGGCGCAGAATGCCGTCGTCGCGGCGCAGCAGCAGGTGGCCGGCGCGACCGCCGCGCTCGGCGGCGATCCGGCGATTGCGACCGACGATCATCCGGCGGTGCGGGCGGCCCAGGCGGCGGTCGACGTGGCCGAGCGCAATCTCGGCAAGACCACCGTTCTAGCCCCGGCCGACGGCGTCGTCAGCCAGGTAGCGAGCCTCAATGTCGGCCAGTTCGTCGCCACCGGAACGATGATCGCGAGCCTCGTCGAGACCAGCGGCAGCTGGGTCGAAGCCAATTTCAAGGAAACCCAGCTCACCGACATCAAGACCGGTATGCCGGCCGAGGTCAGCGTCGATGCGTTCCCGGGCGTCAAGCTCGAGGGCACCGTCGCCAGCATCGGCGCTGCGACCGGTTCGGAGTTCTCGTTGATCCCGGCGCAGAATGCCACCGGCACCTGGGTCAAGGTGGTGCAGCGCATCCCGGTCCGCATCGATCTTGCCGATGCGAGCAAGGCGCTGTTGCTGCGCACCGGCATGAGCGCGGCGGTGAACGTCGACACCGGCCGGTCGACGCTCGACAAACTGCTCAACCGCTAGCACGAAGCGGCGCCGCCCCGGCCGCGCCGCCCCTCTCCCGCTTTCGCCCGGAGGCCGATAATGGCCAAAGCCCCGCAAACACTTTCTGCGCCTGCGCTCGTGGTCAAGCACAAGGGCCTGCTCACGTTCGCCCTGATGCTGGCGACGGTGATGCAGGTGCTCGACACCACCATCGCCAATGTGGCGTTGCCGCACATGGCGGCTTCGCTCAACGCGGCGCAGAACGAGATCACCTGGATTCTCACCTCCTACATCGTCGCTTCGGCGATCGCGACGCCGCTCACCGGCTGGTTCTCCGATCGCATCGGGCAGAAGCAGCTGTTCATCGTCTCGGTGATCGGCTTCACCGCGGCATCGCTCCTGTGCGGCATCGCCACGAGCCTGGGCGAAATGGTGCTGTTCCGGATCGTTCAGGGCATCTGCGGCGCCTTCATCGCGCCCCTGGCGCAGACCATCATGCTCAACATCAATCCGCGCGAGCGCATGGGGCAGGCGATGGCGGTCTACGGCGCCGGCATCATGATCGGGCCGATCATCGGGCCGACGCTGGGCGGCTGGCTGACCGAGAGTTTCAACTGGCGCTGGGTGTTTTTGGTCAATCTGCCGGTCGGCATCCTCGCAGTCTTCATGCTGTTCACCCAGATGCCAAAGATCGACATCAAGATCAGGCCCTTCGATTTCTTCGGCTTCGGCATGCTGGCGGTTGCCGTCGGCGCGCTGCAGCTGATGCTCGACCGCGGCGCCGAGGTCGGCTGGTTCGAGGCGATGGAAACCTGGGTCTATCTCGGGCTGATCATCGCCGGGCTCTGGGTGTTCGTCGTTCACTGCATGACGGCCGAACACCCGTTCGTCGACCTCAAGATGTTCAAGGACCTCAACTTCGTGATGGGGCTGTTGTTCATCTTCCTCATCGGCATCACGCTGTTCTCGGGCCTGGCGCTGCTGCCGCCGCTGCTGCAGAACCTGATGGGTTATCCGGTGATCTACACCGGCGTCGTCATGGCGCCGCGCGGCGTTGCCACCATGCTCTCGATGGTCGTGGTCGGCCGGCTGGTGGGCAAGTTCGACTCGCGCATCCTGGTGCTGTTCGGCACCGGGCTCATGGCCTACTCGCTCTATATGATGACCGGCTTCACCCTCGGCATGGATTCGACCCTCATCGTGTGGAGCGGCGCGATCCAGGGCTTCGGCATGGGGTTCGTGTTCGTGCCGCTGACGACGCTGGCCTTCGCCACCATCGAGAACAAGTACCGCACCGACGCCACTTCGATCTTCAGCCTCGTGCGCAACATGGGGCAGGGGGTCGGCATCTCGCTGGTGACGGCGGTGCTCGCCAGCATGATCCAGGTCAACCACGCCGAACTGGGCGCGCGGCTGACGGCGACGTCGGGCGCGGTGATGAACCTCGTGCCGAGCCTCCTTACCGGCGCGCCGCAGATCGTCGCCCAGATCAACGGCCTCGTCAGCCAGCAGGCGGCGATGCTGAGCTACCTCGACGACTTCCAGTTGATGATGTGGGTGAGCCTCGCCACGGTGCCGGTGATCCTGCTGCTCAGGGGAAACAAGGCCAGACCCGCTTCCAATGCGCCCAAGAAGTCGGCCGAGGAGTTGGCGCTCGAACGGGCGCACGCGATGGCGGAGTAGGCCGCGCATTTGCAGTCGGGAACACCTTCTCCCCTTGAGGGAGAAGGTGGATCGGCCCGTTCGGGCCGAGACGGATGAGGGGTTTTCTCCCGATCCGCGATTGTCGAAGCAACCCTCATCCGGCCTTCGGGCAACGTCGTGCGCATTCATCCCCACTGCGCCGCCTTGCCACATCCCTTCCGGCTCCCTACGTTCCGCTCTCCATGACCACGCCCTCCTCAGCCTCCGGCGCCCGGCCGCGTGCCGGCAAGAATGCCTTCCGGCCGCGCGGCGCGTCGGCCGATGAGGCGCCGCAGGAGGCGAGCTGGGCCGAAATGCTCGGGCCGCTCGGCTACATCTACCGCCGCTATTGGGTCGAGGCGCGCTGGCTGCTGGCGGGGGTGGCGGTCATCGTCATGCTGTCATCGGTCGTCGGCATTGCCGCGCCTTACGTGTTTTCCCGGCTGATCGATGGGCTCCGCACCGACAGCTTTGGGGAAACCATCGTCTGGGCCTTCGTCGGCTACGGCATCCTGTTCGGGCTCAGCCAGGCGCTCAACGGCATGGTCAGCTACATGGCGATGATGAGCGCCGAGAACCTCAACTTCATCGCCGGAACGGCGTTCTTCCAGCGGCTGCTGCACAAGACCGTCGGATTCTTCATCGAGTACAACCCGGCCGAGATCCAGCAGGCAAAGTCGCGCGGCCAGAACGCCGTCTACACCCTGGTGCAGCTCGGGCTGATCGTCCTCATCCCCGGCATCATCCAGATCGTTCTGACGCTGCTCGTGCTCGGCGCCTCGATCAATCTCGAAATCGTCGTCATCGTCTTCGTCTATGGCGTGGCGTTCATCGCCTTCACCTTCTTTGCCAACCGCTGGACGCGGCCGTTCCTCGACGCCGCCATCAAGGCCGATCAGGCCAATTCGAAATTCGTCGGCAACTCGATCAATGCCATGGAGACGCTGCGCTATTTCGGCGGCGACCAGTGGATCGCCGGGCGCTTCGCCGAGCAGGCGCGCGAGGTGCGCGACAGCTGGGGAAGCTTCGCCACCCGGCGCATCTTCTATTCGCTGATCTTCGGCGCGATGCTGGCGGCGCAGATCGGCATCACCTATTTTGTGCTCTTGCCGCGCTACCGCACCGGCGAGCTCAGCATCGGCGACGTGGTGCTGTTCGATGCCCTGCTGCTTCAGCTCAACCGGCCGTTCCAGACCATCGGCTCGTCGATCGACGACCTGTTGCGCTCCTATTCGCGCTTCATCCCCTTCGCCAAGATGTGGGGGGCCGAGGAGGAGCCGGACGTCCGGCCGGATGCCGATTTCCGGCTGAGCGGCGGGACCGTCGCGTTCGATCATGTCGGCTTTGCCTATCGCGACGAGCCGGTGATCGCCGACGTGAGCTTTGCCGCGCATCGCGGCCGGCTCAATTTCCTCACCGGCGAGACCGGCTCGGGCAAGACCACGCTGTTCAAGCTCGCGCTCAAATCGCTGGAGCCGAAAACGGGCCGGGTGCTCGTCGACGGGGTACCGCTCGATGCCATCGCGCGCGCCGACTATTATTCGGTGATCGGCGTCGTGCCGCAGGAAATCATGCTGCTCAACGACACGCTGACCGCCAATATCGTCCTCGGCCGCCCGCTCGATGAGGCAAAGCTCCGCCGCGCGGTGGAACGGGCGTCCATCGCCAAATTCATCGACGGGCTGCCGGAGAGGTTCGAGACCCGGATCGGCGAACGCGGGTTGAAGCTCTCGGGCGGCGAGCGGCAGCGCGTCGCCATCGCCCGGGCGCTCTATGCCGATCCGCAGATCCTGTTTCTCGACGAGGCGAGCTCGGCCCTCGACGAGCGCACCGAAGCGGCGATCATGGGCGAGGTGCGGGCGTTGGCGGGCGAGATGACCATCATCGCCATCACCCACCGCAAGACCGTGATCACCGCCGGCGACGCGGTGGTGGAGCTGACGCCCGAGGGCGTCAGCGAGCGGATCGCGGCGTGATCGTCCGCTAGAGCTGCCCCATCAGCATCAGCACGGTACCTGTAGCGAGGGTGGGTGGCAGCGACGCGTCATTTTGGATGGCAGCAGTTCCCCCTAACACGATGCCGTTGATGATCAGGGCACGATGAGAGAGAGTACCCCCGACAAAAAAGGGGGGAACACATGTCACTTCGTCGGATGATACTCGTACTGACCGCGGTCGCTTCGATGGGCCTGGCAAGCACGACGACCGTATCTCATGCGGAACAGCGAGCTTACCCGGAGGGCACAGTAGAGCGAGCCTTGCAGGAGGTTATGAACGCGAAGCGTGTGCCGAAATCGGCCTCTCGCAACGTATTCTGGAAGTGGGTCGGAGGAGGAGTTGCCAGCTGGGCCTTGGACAAAACGCTCGACTACCTGTGGGAAAACGGCCTTCCCAGCGCCGGCAATCCCAGCTTCGCTTGCGCCAAGGCGGGAGTCTGCAACTAGGCTGAATTCCGGACAATGGGGAGCGGCTGCAGCGGGTCCCCACAACCCGATCTGTTGCGGTACAGCTCGCGAAGAGCAAGCCGGAATTTGCACTTGCCAGCGTCGGCGAATTCCGCCAGCATCGTTCCCATCATCAACAGCGAGAGGAGGTGATCCAATGTCACATCAGAAATCGTCGGTTTCGAAGGGTCTTGGATCGTTGCGCTTCCTGACGGAGCAGCCTCTGTCGTAGTCGCAAGGTCTTGGGGCTTGAGTGCCCAGAGGCCTGACCAAATCGCGAAATCGGGCAAGGGCCGCCAATCTGGCGGCCCTTTCTTTTTTGCGGTAGGAGCAGCGGCATGAACGCCCTGACCCAAACCACTGCCGCGAGCAAGCTGCTGCCCTACCAGTCGCGGCGCACCTTTGCGATCATCTCGCATCCCGACGCGGGCAAGACCACGCTCACCGAAAAGCTGCTCGCCGCCTCGGGCGCCATCCAGCAGGCCGGCGCCGTGCGCGGCCGCGCCAACCAACGCGCCACCCGCTCGGACTGGATGGAGATCGAGCAGCAGCGCGGCATCTCGATTTCGTCCTCGGTGATGACGTTCGAGCACGACGGGCTGACCTTCAACCTGCTCGATACCCCCGGCCACTCCGACTTCTCGGAGGACACCTACCGGACGCTGACGGCGGTCGACGCCGCGGTGATGGTGATCGACGTCGCCAAGGGCATCGAGAGCCAGACGCTGAAGCTGTTCGAGGTGTGCCGGCTGCGCGACATCCCGATCATTACCTTCGCCAACAAGGTGGACCGCGAGGGCAAGGACCCCATCGCCATCCTCGACGAGATCGCCGACACGCTGGCGCTCGACGTGACCCCGGTGGTCTGGCCGCTGGGGCAGGGGGTCGACTTCAAGGGCATCGTCGACCTCGTCGGCAAGCGCATCCTCTCGCCGCAGGGAGAAGTGCTGAAGCAATTCGCGAACCCTGACGAGCTGCTCAACGACACGGCGCTCATCGCCGACCCGGTGGTCAAGGCCTCGCTGGAGTCGCTGGAGCTGGCGCGCATCGGCTACCCCGAGTTCGACCTTGAGACTTATCGCGCCGGGCACCTGACCCCGGTGATCTTCGGCTCGGCGCTGAAGACGGTGTCGGTGCCCGAATTGCTGCGGGCCCTCGGCGCCTGGGCGCCCGAGCCCAGGCCGCAGCCGGCCGAGCCGCAGGCGATCGATCCGGGCGACCCGAAGGTCACCGGCTTCGTCTTCAAGGTGCAGGCCAACATGGACGCCAACCATCGCGATCGCGTGGCGTTCCTCCGGCTGGCGTCGGGCACCTTCAAGCGCGGCATGAAGCTCAGGAACGTGCGCACCGGCAAGGAGCTGGCGGTGGCCAACCCGATGTTCTTTTTCGGGCACAATCGCGAGCTCGCCGACGAGGCGGTGGCCGGCGACATCGTCGGCATCCCCAATCACGGCACGCTCAGCGTCGGCGACACGCTGACCGAGGGGCCGACGATCAAGGTCACCGGCATCCCCAATTTTGCGCCGGAAATCATCCGCCGGGTGCGGCTTGCCGATCCGATCAAGACCAAGCAATTGGCCAAGGCGCTCAGCGATCTCGCCGAGGAGGGCGTGGCGCAGGTGTTCCGCCGGATGATCGGCGCCGACTATATCGTCGGCGTCGTCGGCCAGCTGCAGCTCGAGGTGCTGCAGGCGCGCATCCTCAAGGAATACAACGTGCCCATCAGTTTCGAGAGCATCAATTTCGAGATGGCGCGCTGGGTCCGTTCCGACGACAGGAAGGCGCTCGACAGTTTCATCACGGCGCAGAAGCTCGAGTTCGCCGAGGACAAGGACGGCGATCCGGTGTACCTGGCGCAATCGGCCTGGTGGCTGGGACGAGCGCAGCGGGACAATCCGAAGGTCGAGTTTCTGGCGACCAAGGAACGGCACTGAGCACGACGCTGCCCGATGTCTGGAGACAAACGATGAACACACGAACACTCGGCAAGACCGGCTATCAGGTCAGCGAAATCGGCCTCGGCTGCTGGCAGCTCGGCGGCGATTTCGGGGCCATGGGCGATGAGACGGCGCGCGACATCCTCAAGACCGCGCGCTCATTCGACGTCAATTTCTGGGACACCGCCGACGTCTATGGCGGGGGCGAGAGCGAGCGGCGGATCGGCGGCTTTGCCGACAAGAAGTCCGTTCTGGTCGCCACCAAGCTCGGCCGCGGCAGTCAGTTCGAGGGGATGGCCAAGTACGACCGGCGGCGGGTCAAGGAGAGCCTCACCGGCTCGATCAAGCGGCTGGGCGTCGAGGTGCTCGATCTGGCGCAGCTCCATTGCATCCCCATCGAGGTGCTGCGCGACGGCGAGATCTTCACCTGGATGGACGACATGCAGTCCGAGGGCGTCATTCGCCACTGGGGCGCCAGCGTGCAGACGGTCGAGGAGGGGATGCTGGCGATGCGCTCGGCCAATTGCGCGTCGCTGCAGACGATCTTCAATCTCTTCCGCCAGGACGCGGTCGAAACGCTCCTGCCCGCGGCGCAGAAGGCCAATGTCGGCATCATCGTCCGGCTGCCGCTGGCCAGCGGACTGCTGTCGGGCAAGTTCACCAAGGACACCAAATTCGCCACCGAGGACCACCGCAGCTACAACCGCGACGGCCAGCACTTCTTCGTCGGCGAGACGTTCTCGGGCCTGCCGTTCGAAACTGGCGTCAAGCTCGCCGACCAGCTCAAGCAGATGGCGCCCAAGGGGACGACCCTGGCGCATCTGGCGCTGCGCTGGATTCTCGACCAGAAGGCGGTCTCGACGGTCATCGCCGGGGTCACCAAGCCCACCCAGCTCAAGGACAATGTCGAGGTCAGCCGGATGGACCCGCTGCCCGATGCGCTGGTCGAAAAGCTCAAGGACTTCTATATCGAGAAAGTTCGGCCGCAGGTGCGGGGCGGGATCTGAGGTCTCAGTCGGGACTTCCTTCTCCCCCAGGGGGAGAAGGGGAGTCCGACTGCTGCCACCCGCGCTTCCATTCCGCTTACACCGCTGTAACCGCCCTTCCAAACCCCTCGGCCTGCACCTAGATTAGCTCACCCTCCGACTTCAGTGAGCCCCTATGTCCGTGCACGCCGCCTTCGACCTCGTCCGCGACGAGACCATCCCCGAAATCGCTTCCAACGTGAAGCTCTACCGGCACAAAAAGACCGGGGCGGAGGTGCTGAGTTTCGTCAACGACGACGAAAACAAGGTGTTCGGCGTCGCCTTCAAGACGCCGCCGGAGGATTCGACCGGCGTCGCCCATATCCTCGAGCATTCGGTGCTGTGCGGCAGCCGCAACTATCCGGTCCGGAAGCCCTTCGTCGAGCTGATCAAGAGCTCGATGAACACCTTCCTCAACGCCATGACGTTCCCGGACAAGACCGCCTATCCGGTGGCGAGCCAGAACCTTCAGGATTTCTACAACCTCGTCGATGTCTACCTCGATGCCGTGTTCTTCCCGCTGATCTCGGAGGACACCTTCCGGCAGGAAGGCTGGCACTACGAGGCCGACGGCACGCAGATGCCGCTGAGCTTCAAGGGCGTCGTCTTCAACGAGATGAAGGGCGTCTACTCTTCGCCGTCGTCCGTGCTCGGCAAGCTCAGCCAGCAGTCGCTCTACCCCGACAACGCCTATGGCGTGAACTCGGGCGGCGACCCCAAGGCGATCCCCGATCTCACCTATGCCTATTTCAAGAACTTCCATAAGCGCTACTACCATCCCTCGAACGCCAGAATTGTGTTCTATGGGGACGACCCGGTCGACCATCGCTTCGAGATTCTCGACGGCGTGTTGAGCCAGTTCGAGGCGGCGCCGGTCGACGCGGCGGTCAAGCTGCAGCCGCGCTGGACCGCCCCCAGGCATATCGAGTCGACCTATGCGGCGACCGAGGCCGAGCCCGGCAAGAAGACCGGCATGGTCACCGTCAACTGGATGCTCGACGAGATCGACAGCCCCGAGACCGTGCTGGCGCTGAGCGTGCTCGAGCACATCCTCGTGGGCAATGCGGCTTCGCCGCTGCGCAAGGCACTAACCGATTCCGGGCTCGGCGAAGGGCTCACCGGCTCGGGCCTTGCCGAGGATTTCCGCCAGCCGATGTTCACCGTCGGCATGAAGGGGATCGACGAGGCCGATGGCGGCAAGGTCGAGGCGCTGATCCTCGAAACGCTCGCCAAGCTGGTCAAGGACGGGATCGATCCGCTGACCGTCGAGGCCTCGATGAACGGCTTTGAGTTCGCCCTGCGCGAGAACAACACCGGCTCGTTCCCGCGCGGCATGGCGCTGATGTTCCGCACCATGGGCAAGTGGCTGCATGGCGGCGATCCGTTCGAGGCGCTGAGCTACGAGGCGCCGCTCACGGCGCTGAAGGGGCATCTGAGCGCCGGCGCCCGGGTGTTCGAGACGCTGATCGGCCAGACGCTGCTCGACAATCCGCATCGCACCACGGTGCTGCTCAAGGCCGACACCAATCTCGCCGCCGAGGAAGTCGCCGACGAGCGCTCGCGCCTCGACGCCGTCGCCGCGGCGATGGACGACGGGCAGCGGGCCGAGGTGGTCGAGATCACCGCAAAGCTCAAGGCGCTGCAGGAGGCGAGTGACTCGCCCGAGGCGCTGGCGAAGATCCCGAGCCTCGGGCTCAAGGACCTCGACCGCACCAACAAGCCCATCCCGATCGAGCGCGATACGCTCAATGGGGCAAGGCTCTATACCCATGAGCTGGCGACCAATGGCGTGCTCTATCTCGATCTCGGCTTCGACCTCAGGCGCGTGCCGGCCGATCTCGTCCCCTATCTCTCGATCTTTTCGCGAGCGCTGTTCCAGACCGGCACGGCCAAGGAAGACTTCGTCTCGCTGACGCAGCGTATCGGCCGCTCGACCGGTGGCGTCGGCGCCTCGCGCTCGGTGTCGATGATGCGCGACGGCAAGGGGGTGGCGGCATGGCTGTTCATCCGCGGCAAGGCGGTGCCCGACAAGACCGGCGAACTGCTGTCGATCATCACCGACGTGCTCACCACGGCGCGGCTCGACAACCGCGAGCGCATCAAGCAGATGCTGCTCGAGGAGAAGGCCGGGTTCGAATCCTCGCTGTCGGGCCGCGGCAACGGCCTCGTCGCCTCGCGGCTGGGTGCCTCGCTCAATCCGGCCTCGTGGGCCAACGAGCACTCCGGCGGGGTGGCGTACCTGTTCTTCCTGCGCGATCTGATCAAGCGGCTCGATACCGACTGGGCCGGCATCGAGGCGGCGCTCACGGGTCTGCGCGATGTGCTCGTCGACCGCAATTCGATGGTGGTGAACGTCACTGCCGACGCCGCGATCCGGGCGCGCTTCAAACCCGAACTCGAGGCGTTCCTCGCCAATCTGCCGGTCGCAGCCGGTGCCGTGGCACAATGGCCGGTGACGCCGGCGAGGTCCGAGGGGCTGACCTTTCCCGGCGCCGTCAACTACGTCGCCAAGGGCGCCAATCTCTACGACCTCGGCTATGCCCATACCGGCGCCACGGCGGTGGCGCTCAGGCACCTCAACACCACGTATCTGTGGGACAAGGTGCGCGTCCAGGGCGGCGCCTATGGCGGCTCGGCGAGCTTTGATCCGTTCTCGGGCGGCTTCGTCTTCACCTCCTATCGCGACCCGAACCTGCTGCAGACCATCGAGGCCTACGACCAGGCCGCTTCGTTCCTCGCCCAGGGCGTCGGCGACCAGGATCTGGTGCGTTCGATCATCGGCGCCATCGGCACCATCGACACCTACCGGCTGCCCGACGCCAAGGGCTTCACCTCGCTGATGTGGGAACTCACCGGCAACACCGACGCCAATCGTCAGCAGCGGCGCGACGAAGTGCTCGGCGCCACAGCCAAGGACTTCGCCGCCTTCGGCAAGGTGCTGGCCGAGGTGGCGAAGGCCGGCAAGGTGGTGGTGCTCGGCTCCGACGCGGCAATCCAGGCCGCCAACGCCGAGCGCGGCGGATTCCTCGATGTGACCAAGGTGCTGTAGGGCTTCGAGCCGTCCCGCAGGGCAAATCGCGCCAGTGGCGCGATTTGAGGGGAGAAGGCCATGAGAGCTACGCTCGAATGGCAGGGACCGGCGCAGCCGGTGGGCGGGGTTCCCCACGCGCCGAAGGTGACTCTTGATCCGCTCAAAAACGCGTGCAACACCAGTCCCTTATCCCCTCGACACCCCGACTTATCCCCGCCCTTTCCAACCATATTATTCTCCCCCTCGCGTTCACCCTCTAACGCGGGGTACCGACGAAGTGCCGGTGGACGTGACGGGGGCGGTGGTCGCATCGCTTGGGTTTCTTCGGCTTACCGGCTCTTGCCGCTTTGACCGAACGGTTCCGACACCC
>JACRAF010000012.1 GCA_016213505.1 Devosia nanyangense | reverse complement strand
TGGACGTGACGGGGGCGGTGGTCGCATCGCTTGGGTTTCTTCGGCTTACCGGCTCTTGCCGCTTTGACCGAACGGTTCCGACACCCCCGCCGCGGAGAAGCGCTGGGCGTCTCGCCTAGCAAAAACAATTCGGAGGCGCCCGGCGCTCTCCGTCCGTGGCCCCCTCTTGGCCACGGCAAGCCAAACCCCGAACGCCATGGCGTGTCGGGTCTCTCCGCTCGCGCAGGTCACCCCCCACCCCTGAATCCTCTATAACCCTCCCATCCACCCCACCCGGGCGATTCGCTTGGCCGAGACCGAACTCACCATCCTGATGCCGTGCCTCAACGAGGCCGAGACGCTCGCCACCTGCATCGGCAAGGCGCGGGGCTTCCTCGAGCGCACCGGGATTTCCGGCGAGGTGCTGATCGCCGACAACGGCTCGACCGACGGCAGCCGGCAGATCGCCGAGAGCGCCGGCGCCCGAATCGTCGCGGTTGCCACCCGCGGGTATGGCGCGGCGCTCGCCGCCGGCATCGAAGCCGCGCAGGGCCGCTTCGTCGTCATGGGCGATGCCGACGACAGCTACGATTTCGCGAAACTCGACGCCTTCGTCGCCGCGCTGCGCGCCGGCAACCAGCTGGTGATGGGCAACCGCTTCACCGGCGGCATCGCGCCCGGCGCCATGCCCTGGCATCACAAATACCTCGGCAACCCGGTGCTGAGCTTTCTCGGCAAGCTGTTCTTTCGCACCCGGGCTTCGGACTTCCACTGCGGCCTCCGCGGCTTCGACCGCGCCGCGATCCTCGGCCTCAATCTGCGGACATCTGGAATGGAGTTCGCCTCAGAAATGTTGGTCAAGGCGACGCTGAGCGGCCTCAGCGTCGTCGAGGTGCCGACGACGCTCGGCAGGGACGGACGCAGCCGCCCGCCGCACCTGCGCTCCTTCCGCGACGGCTGGCGGCACCTGCGCTTCCTGCTGCTGTTCTCGCCGCGCTGGCTGTTCCTGTATCCCGGCCTCTTGCTGCTCGCCCTCGGCCTGTTCGTCGGTGCGCTCTTGATCGGTGGGCCGGTGAAGATTTCCCCGACCATCGTGCTCGATCTTCACAGCTTCCTCGCCGCCGCCATGTGCATCCTGGTCGGGCTGCAGGCGGTGAGCTTTGCCATGATCGGCCGCCGCTTCGCCTCGCGCTACGGCTTCATCCCGCGCTCCGAGAATTTCGACACTGTCCTCGAGGCCCTGACGCTCGAACGCGTGCTGCTGGTCGCGGGCCTGCTGATGCTGATCGGCCTCGGCGCGCTGGGCTGGGGCTTCGTGCAATGGGCCGAGCGCGGCTTCGGCCCGCTGCCCCTGGCGTCCACCATGCGCGCCATGATCCTCGCGGTGACGACGCTGGTCGCCGGGCTGCAGTTGGCGATGTCGGCCTTCATGGCCTCGATGATCGACGTGCCGCTCAACGAGCGCCGCGTGACCGAGGTGCCGCGCGAGGACTATATGGTCCGCCGCCTCGAGGATCGGCGCTGATGCTCGATCCAATAGTGCTCGTCGCGCTCGGCGGCGCCGGGATGCTGGCCGGCTTCGTCGATGCCATCGCCGGCGGTGGCGGACTGATCGCGCTGCCGGCGCTGCTCGCCGCGGGCGTGCCGCCCATCGCCGCGCTCGGCACCAACAAGGTGCAGTCGGTGATCGGCACCGGCATCGCCGCCATCACCTACTGGCGCAAGGGTTTCGTCTCGCTGCCGGCGCTCGCCGTCGCCATTGCCGCGACCTACGCCGCGGCGTTCGCCGGCGCCTATGTCGTCAAGCAGGTCGATACCTCGCTCCTGGCCGTCGCCGTGCCCGTCGCGCTCATCGGCATCGCGCTCTACTTCCTCTTCGCGCCGCGCCTCAGCGACGACGACCGCCATGCCCGCCTGCGCTTCAACCTCTTCGTCCCGGTGATGGGGGCGATCATCGGCTTTTACGACGGCATCTTCGGCCCCGGCACCGGCTCGTTCCTCACCATGGGGTTCGTTGCCCTGTTCGGCCTCGGCGTCACCCGCGCCGCGGGCAACACCAAAGTTCTCAACCTCGCCTCCAACCTCGGCGCGCTCACCCTGTTCATCCCGTCCGGAGACGTCATCTGGGCCGCGGCCGGCGCGATGGCCGTCGGCCAGGTCGTCGGCGGCTATTTCGGCGCGCTCACCGGCATCCGCTTCGGCGCAAAGCTGATCCGCCCGCTGGTGGTGGTGATCTCGATCATCCTCGCGGGGAAATTGCTGTTCTTCCGTTAGGGAGCGCCTGGGTCGCGGCAACAAAAAGGGCGCGGTGGTTGCCCACCGCGCCCTGATCCAAGTCCGTGACTGGGAAGTCGGGACTAAGCTGTTGGCTGGATCAGAAGTCCATCCCGCCCATGCCGCCCATCCCGCCGCCGCCGCCCGGCATCGCCGGGGCCGCGTCCTTGGGGAGCTCGGCGATCATGGCTTCGGTGGTGACCAGGAGGCCCGCGACCGAAGCCGCGTCCTGCAGGGCCGTGCGCACGACCTTGACCGGGTCGACGATGCCCATCTTGATCATGTCGCCATATTCGCCGGTCTGGGCGTCGTAGCCGAACGTCTCGGAGGCATTCTCGAGGATCTTGCCGACCACGACCGAGCCTTCGCCGCCCGAATTCTGGACGATCTGGCGGATCGGTTCCTGCAGCGCGCGGCGGACGATGCCGATGCCGGCCTGCTGGTCGGCGTTCTCGCCCTTGACCAGGAGGTTGGCCGAGGCGCGGAGCAGTGCCACGCCGCCACCGGCGACGATGCCTTCCTCGACCGCGGCGCGGGTGGCGTTCAGCGCGTCGTCGACGCGATCCTTGCGCTCCTTGACCTCGATCTCGGTCGAACCGCCGACCTTGATCACCGCAACACCGCCGGCGAGCTTGGCCAGACGTTCCTGCAGCTTCTCCTTGTCGTAGTCCGAGGTGGTCTCTTCGATCTGCGACTTGATCTGGCTGACGCGGCCTTCGATGTCGGCCTTCTGGCCGGCGCCGTCGACGATCGTAGTGTTCTCCTTGGAGATTTCCACCTTCTTGGCGGTGCCGAGCATGTCGATGGTGACGTTCTCGAGCTTGATGCCGAGGTCTTCCGAGATCACCTGGCCGCCGGTGAGGACGGCGATGTCCTCGAGCATGGCCTTGCGGCGATCACCGAAGCCCGGCGCCTTGACGGCCGCGACCTTGAGGCCGCCGCGCAGGCGGTTGACGACGAGCGTGGCCAGGGCCTCGCCTTCGACGTCTTCCGAGATGATCAGCAGCGGACGCTGGCTCTGCACCACCGCCTCGAGGATCGGCAGCAGCGCCTGCAGGTTCGACAGCTTCTTCTCGTGCAAGAGGATCAGCGGATCCTCGAGCACGGCGAGCATCTTTTCGGCGTTGGTGACGAAGTACGGGCTGAGGTAGCCGCGGTCGAATTGCATGCCTTCGACGACGTCGAGTTCGGTCTCGGCGGTCTTGGCTTCCTCGACCGTGATCACGCCCTCATTGCCGACCTTCTGCATCGCATTGGCAATCATGTCGCCGATCGACTTCTCGCCGTTCGCCGAAATGGTGCCGACCTGCGCGACTTCCGCCGACGAGGTGATCTTGGTGGCCTTCTTGGCGAGGTTGGCGACGACTTCGGTCACGGCGAGGTCGATGCCGCGCTTCAAATCCATCGGGTTCATGCCGGCGGCAACGAGCTTGACGCCTTCATTGACGATCGACTGGGCGAGGACCGTGGCGGTCGTCGTGCCGTCGCCGGCGATGTCGTTGGTCTTGCTGGCAACGGCACGCACCATCTGCGCGCCCATGTTCTCGAACTTGTCGTCGAGTTCGATTTCCTTGGCGACGGTGACGCCGTCCTTGGTGATGCGCGGTGCGCCGAACGACTTGTCGATCACGACGTTACGGCCCTTCGGACCGAGCGTGACCTTCACTGCGTTGGCGAGGATATTGACGCCGCGAAGCATCTTGTCGCGGGCTTCGGTTGAGAATTTTACGTCTTTGGCAGCCATGTGAGGCGCTCCTTAAAGCTGTGAAATCAGCGGCGGATTCGGCTCAGCCGATAACGCCCATGATGTCGGATTCCTTCATGATCAGCAGGTCTTTGCCGTCGAGCTTGACCTCGGTGCCGCTCCATTTGCCGAACAGGATGCGGTCGCCTGCCTTCACGTCGGGGGGATGATCTTGCCGCTGTCGTCGCGGGCGCCGGGGCCGACGGCCTCGACGATGCCTTCGGACGGCTTTTCTGTCGCGGTATCGGGAATGATGATGCCGCCAGCGGTCTTTTCCTCGCTGTCGACACGCCGGACGACCACGCGGTCGTGCAGGGGACGGAAGCTCATGATTGCTCCTATGAACTGATTATTGGCGCTGTTAGCACTCCAAAGAGGAGAGTGCCAACGGTCGCCGGGGATATAGTGGGGGGGCATTTTCAAGTCAAGGTGAGCGGCGCGTGATCGCGCCCGCGGCGGACCGGAACGATCGGCCCACTTGCGGATTGTGGTGCGGGCGCGATATTGGGCGCCATTCACCGCTTCCCCGGACTGCCCTTTGACCATCGAGCTCGATCCCAAAACGCTGGCCCCGCAGCAGATCTGGAACTCCCCGCAGCTGGCGGTGATCGTGCCGACCTTCAACGAACGCGCCAATGTGGTGTCCCTGTTCGACAAGGTGACGACGGCGCTGGGCGACATTCCGTTCGAGTTCATCGTCGTCGACGACAATTCGCCCGACGGCACCGCCGCGGTGGTCAAGGAACTGGCCCGCCGCCACGCCAATGTGCGCTGTATCCACCGCATCGGCCGTCGCGGCCTGAGTTCGGCCGTGGTCGAGGGGATTTCGGCGAGCGCCGCGCCCTATTTTGCCGTGATCGACGCCGACCACCAGCACGACGAAGCCATCCTGCCCATCATGCTCGACAAGGCTCTGGCCGGCGACCACATCGTCGTCGGCACACGCTATGCGGGATCGGGCAGCGCCGGTGAGGGCCTGTCGAAGACCCGCGAGGCCGGCAGCCGGCTCGCCACCCGCCTGTCGGGGCTGGTCACCGGCAAATCGCTCAGCGACCCGATGAGCGGCTTTTTCCTGATGCGGCGCGACGTGTTCGACGAGATCGCCCCGTCGCTGTCGAACGAGGGTTTCAAGATCCTGCTCGACATCATCGTCTCCGCCGGCCGGGCCCGCGCCCGCCGCGGCAAGGAATTGCGGATCGGCGAGGTGCCCTACACTTTCCGGCCGCGCAACGCCGGCGAGAGCAAGATGAGCTCGATCGTCGTCGTCCAGTTCCTCGGTCTGGTGCTGAGCAAGATGACCGGCGGGCTGTTGCCGACGAGTTTCCTGCTCTTCGGCCTCGTCGGCGCCACCGGCGTCATCGTCCACATGTCGACGCTCTGGCTCTCGCACGAGAAATTCGGCTTCAACTTCTTTTATGCGCAGGTCACCGCGACGATCGTCGCCATGACCTTCAATTTCATCCTCAACAATGAGCTGACCTACGCCAACAAGAAGCTGCGCGGCTGGCGCTATTTCACCGGCCTGTTGACCTTCTACGCGGTGTGTTCGATCGGGGCGCTGGCCAACGTCTCCGTCGCCAGCTGGATCTACACCTTCGACCGTTCGTTCTATCTCGCCGGCCTGCTCGGCGTGCTGATGAGCGTGGTGTTCAACTACTCGGTGACCAAGGTCTTCACTTGGCGTTGACGCGCGCGACGTCTTAGGCCGCGCCGCGCTTGCCGTCGATGTCTGCCCAGGCCTGCCGCTTGCGGTAGATCGTCGAGGGGCTGAGTTCCAGCGCTGCCGCGGCGAGCGAGACGTTGCCGGCAAAACTCTGGATCGCGTTCTCGATGATGCGCTGCTCCTGGCGCCACATCGGCAGCACAAGGTCGCGCATCGCCGGGATGCTCGGCGCCGGTGGGCGGTCGTCGACAGGGGCCGGTGCCGGTTCGGCCGGCGCGCCGCGTCGGCTAAACATCCGGGTCTTGCCGTGGCGTCGCGCCAGCTCGCCGATCCGCCCGACCAGCATGGCGCCGAGCGCCACCGAAATCGACGCGTCGCCCGAAAGGATGAGGACCAGCGCTCCGGACGCCGCCCGCACCAGCTTGCCGATGCGATCGTCCATGCGGTCGGCGAGGTCGGCCAGCGCCTCGAGATCGGCCGCCACGACGTCGAATGCCGAGGTCTTGAGCAGATCGAGCGCCTGCCGTCCGGCGGTCAAAGCCACCACGACGGGGCTCGCGGCCGACTCCGCCGCGAGCGGCGCCGCCAGCCGCTGCGCCAGCTCGCCGCTCGGCTCGATCAGCAGCAGCCGCACGGGTGGGACTGTCTCGGTGACGCTGGTATCCGGCATGGAGTCGGGTCTCGTTGATCGGCCTTCTGGTCGCCGCGATTGTTGACGCTCAGGGTAAATAATCCGTTTTGACGCCTCCGCGTGCCGCCCTATGCTGGCGGCGGGGCATGAACGTCGAATCTGGAGCGGGGCAAGCCGTGCAGGGCCTGGTCTATCTGTTCATTGCTCTCGCTGCCCTGGGCGTTGCCGGCACCGCCTATTTCGGATTGACCTTCACCCCGATCGAAGCCGCCGTCACCGCCGTCGCCTTCGGCTGCCTCGCCGTGCTGCTGGTCGAGCGGCAATTGCGCCGCCGCGCCGAAGCGCGGCTCGAGAAGGCCGTCGAGGACCTGTCGCGGCTGCTCTCGACCGACGCGCAGGCGGGCTCGGTGCTGAGCCAGCGGATCAATGCGCTGACCGAAATCAAGGCCGGGCCACGGCTCGATTCGGTGGAGTCGGACCTCGCGGTGCTCGGTGAAGTGGTGCGGCAAGTCACCGAAACGGTCGCCGATCTCGAAGAGCAGCGGCGGCTCACCTCGGACGAGCCGAAACCCGAGCCCGAGCCGGATCCCGATCTCATGCCCGAGCCGGTGATCCCGCTCGAACTGCTGCGCCAGGCCATCGAGGATGGCCGCCTGGTCTTTCACATCGAGCCGATCGTCACCCTGCCGCAGCGCAAGACCCATGGCTACGATCTGGTGCCGCGCCTGGTGATGGAGGAAGGCGAATTCGCCGACCGGGCCGACTTCATGCCGCGTCACGGCGGCGAGGAGGTGATTGCCAAGCTCGAGGCCGATGCGGTCGACGAGGCGGTGGTCATCACCCGCCGCTCGCGCACCGCCGGCACGCCGATCACGCTCCACGTCCCGATCTCCCACGCCACCCTGGGCAGTGCCAAGGCCGTGGAACTGATCCTCGCCGCGCTCGACGCCAACCGTGCCATCCTCGGCTCGCTGCTGTTCGCGGTCGAGCAGGTCGAGTTCAAGGCGCTGTCGCCCAAGGAGCGCGCGTCGCTCGCGGCCATCGGCAAGATGGGCGTCGGCCTCTCGCTCTCGGCCGCCAATTCGCTGCGCTTTGACTATGCCGAGCTGCAGGGTCTCGGCTTCAAATCGGTGCGGATCGATGCGACGCGCTTTCTCCGCCAGCCCGAGGGGTTCACCGATTTTCATGCGGCCGACGTCGCCGCCTACGGCCGCCGCTTCGGCATCGAACTGATCGCCACCGGCATCATCGACGAGCAGCAATTGCTGGCGCTGTTCGAAGATGGTTTGACCCTGGCGCAAGGCCCGCACATTGCCCGGCCCGGCCCCGTGCGCCCTGACCTGCAGCTCGACCGACCGGCCGCGGCGCGGGCCGAGGCTTAGTCCTCCGCATCCGCGCGCGCGGGCCACCTACCCCTTGCGAAAGATGCCGGCGGGGGGATAGCCACAAGCAACGAGCTCTGAAATGAAACCCGCATGACCGATCGTCTTTCTGCCCTCGCCCCCGCCTATGACGCCATTCTCTCGGACGTCTGGGGCGTCGTTCACAATGGCGTCGCCGCGCACCCCGAGGCGGTCGACGCGCTGCGCCGTTTCCGGCAGGGCGGCAGGCGGGTCGTGCTGATCACCAACGCTCCCCGCGCCGCGGCGCCGATCATCGAGATGCTGGACCACATGGGGGTGCCGCGCGACGCCTATGACAAGGTGGTCTCGTCGGGCGATGTGACGCGCGCCATGATCGCCCCCTATCGCGGCAGAGTGATCCATCACATCGGCCCTCAGAGCATAGACGACTCGCTCTATGAGGGGCTCGGCGTCATCCGCGGTTCGGCCGAGGAGGCGGAGGCCGTCGTCGTCACCGACCTCGATACCGACGACGACACCCCCGATATGTACGAAGGCCGCATCGCTCTCTGGCTCAAGCGCAACCTGCCGCTCATCTGCGCCAATCCCGATCGCGTCGTCGAGCATGGCGGACGGATCATCTATTGCGGTGGCGCGCTCGCCGATCTCTACGAGGCCCATGGCGGGCGCATCCGCATGGCGGGAAAGCCCTATCGCCCGATCTATGACGAAGCGCTGACGCTGGCCGAGGCTGCCGCCGGCCGGGCGCTCGAGCGCACCAGGATTCTCGCCGTCGGCGACAGCGTGCGCACCGACGCCATCGGCGCCGCCAATGCCGGGCTCGACTTTCTGTTCGTCACCGGCTCGATCCATGCCGACGAACTCGATGCCTTCGGGTCGCCCGACCCGGCGGCAGCGCGTGCCCTGGTGGCGCCCAGCGGGGCGCGGCTGGTCGGCTTCATGCCACGCCTTGCGTGGTGATGGCGTTGTTGCCATATAGCCGGCAGTTCCAACGCCGGGACCGCGCGTGACCAGCTTTTATCGCCTCGACGGGCTCGACAACGTCCCGCATCCCTTGCGCGGCGCGATGGTCGCCATCGGCTCGTTCGATGGCATCCATCGCGGCCATCAGGCGGTGCTCGAGCGGATGATGTCGCAGGCGCGGGCGCGCGGCGTCCCCGCCGTGATGCTGACCTTCGAACCGCATCCGCGCGACGTCTTCGCGCCGTCCCCGTTCATGTTCCGGCTGACCCCGCCCGATACCAAGGCACGGCTCTGCGCCGCACTCGGGCTCGACGGCATCGTCTTGATGCCGTTTTCGCGCGATCTCAGCATGGTCGAGGCCGAGGACTTCGTCTCGCGCTTCCTGGTCAAGGCGCTGCGTGTTTCGGGCGTGGTGGTCGGGGCCGATTTCCATTTCGGACACAACCGCGGCGGCACGCCGGATTTCCTCCGCGCCGCCGGCAATCTGCACGGTTTCTCGGTCGATATCCTCGATCTTCTGCCCGAAGGCGAAGAGGCGGTGTCGTCCTCGCGCATCCGCGCCGCGCTGACCGCCGGCGACGTCAAGACCGCGACGGGCCTGCTCGGCTACCACTGGTTCTTCGGCGGCGAGGTGATCAAGGGCGACCAGCGCGGCCGGTTGCTCGGCTTTCCGACCGCCAACATTTCGACCGCGTCCACCTTCGGCCTGGCGCAGTGGGTCTACGCGGTGCGGGCCCGCCTCGGCGAACGGCTGTTCGATGGCGTCGCCAGCTTCGGCAAGCCGATGTTCAACAACGAGCTGCCGCCGTTCGAGACCTATCTGTTCGATTTCGATGCCGACATCTACGGGCGGCACCTCGAAGTGGCGCTGGTCGGCCATATCCGGGGGCAGGAGGTCTACAAGGGCCTCGACGAGCTCATCGCCGCCATCGGCCGCGACACCCGCAAAGCCCGTATGGCGCTGGGCGAATGCGGCCCGATCTCGGAGCTGGACAAGACGCTGGGGTTCTTCGGGTAGCATCGCCCGGACGGCGCCAGCCAAAACACTGGCACCCCCCCGCCTTTCTCGCTAAAAGGCCCGCAATTCCTGCATCCGAGCCCAAAATCCTATGAACGACACCCAGAAGGCCGCGGCCGAGACGGACTATTCCGCGACCCTGTTCCTGCCCGAGACCAGTTTCCCCATGCGGGCCGGCCTGCCCGAGCGCGAGCCGCAATGGCTCGCCCGCTGGGAGGCGATGGATCTCTACGGCACGCAGAGGGCCGCCGCGAAAGGGCGCCCCCTGTTCACGCTGCATGACGGCCCGCCCTATGCCAACGGCAACATCCATATCGGCCACGCCCTCAACAAAACGCTCAAGGACCTCGTTTCGCGCTCGATGAACATGCTCGGCTACAACTCGGCCTACGTGCCGGGCTGGGACTGTCACGGCCTGCCCATCGAGTGGAAGATCGAGGAACAGTATCGCGCCAAGGGCAAGGACAAGAACGACGTCGAGATCAACGAATTCCGCGCCGAGTGCCGGACCTTTGCGCAGCACTGGGTCGACGTGCAGCGCGAGGAGTTCAAGCGCCTGGGCGTCATCGGCGACTGGAAGAACCCCTATCTCACCATGAGCTTCGACGCCGAGGCGCAGATCGCCCGCGAGCTGATGAAGATCGCGGCGTCCGGGCAGTTGTATCGCGGTTCCAAACCGGTGATGTGGTCGGTGGTCGAACGCACGGCGCTCGCCGAGGCCGAGATCGAATATGCCGACTATGAGAGCGACACGATCTGGGTGAAATTCCCGATCCGCTCGGGCAACGCGCCGTTCTGGAGCGCCGATTTCGAGGACCTCAACGCCTTCGTCGTCATCTGGACGACGACGCCCTGGACCATCCCCGCCAACCGCGCCATCAGCTATTCCGGCCGGATCGCCTATGGCCTCTACGAGGTCACCAGGGCGCCCGAGGGCAACTGGGCCTCGGTGGGCGAGAAATACGTGCTGGCCGACAAGCTCGCCGCCGACACTTTTGCCAAGGCCAAGGTCGAGGAATTCACCCGCCTGAGCGATGTCGACCTGAGCAAGATCGTCTCTTGCAACCACCCGCTGCGCGGGCTCGGCGGCGGCTATGAGTTCGAGGTGCCGCTGCTCGAAGGCGAGCACGTGACGGACGACACCGGCACCGGGTTCGTTCACACCGCACCCGGCCACGGCCTCGACGATTTCGGCATCTGGATGGACTCCGGCCGCAAGCTCCAGGCGCTCGGCATCGACACCGCCATCCCCTACGTCGTCGACGACGCCGGCTTCTACACCGACGCCGCGCCGGGCTTTACGGGCGCGCGCATCCTCGACGATGCCGGCAAGAAGGGCGACGCCAACAACCGCGTCATCGCCGCGCTCGCCGAACGCGGCGCGATGGTCGCGCGTGGCCGCGTCAAGCACCAGTACCCGCATTCGTGGCGCAGCAAGAAGCCCATCATCTTCCGCAACACGCCGCAATGGTTCGTCTATATGGATCGCGACATCGACGGCAAAGCCGCCGATACCCTGCGTACCCGTGCCCTCGCCGCCATCGATGCGACGGCGTTCTACCCGCCCGCCGGCCAGAACCGCCTGCGCTCGATGATCGCCGAGCGGCCCGATTGGGTGCTCTCCCGCCAGCGCGCCTGGGGCGTGCCGATCGCGGTGTTCTACAACGTCGAGACCAACGACATCCTCAAGGACGAGGTCGTCAATCATCGCATCGCCCAGGCTTTTGAGGAAGAGGGCGCCGACGCCTGGTTCAAGCCCGGCGCGAAAGAGCGTTTTCTCGGCGACGCCGTGCCCGATCCCGACGCCTGGACCAAGATCGACGATATCCTCGACGTCTGGTTCGAGAGCGGCACGACGCACAGCTGGGTGCTGCGCAACAAGCAGAAATGGCAGGACCTCAACTGGCCGGCCAACATGTATCTCGAGGGTTCCGACCAGCATCGCGGCTGGTTCCATTCCTCGCTGCTCGAGAGTTGCGCCACCAACGGCTTCGCGCCCTATGCGAGCGTGCTGACGCACGGCTTCACCCTCGACGGCGAGGGCAAGAAGATGTCGAAATCGCTGGGCAATACCGTCGCCCCGCAGGACATCATCAAGCAATACGGCGCCGACATCCTGCGCCTCTGGGTCGCAGCGTCCGACTACGCCGACGATCTGCGCATCGGCAAGGAGATCATCAACACCACGGTCGACAGTTACCGCAAGCTCCGCAACACCATGCGCTGGCTGCTCGGCAATCTCGCGCACTACAAGCCCGAGGAAGCCGTCGCGCTGGCCGACATGCCCGAGCTCGAGCGGCTGATCCTCAACCGCCTCCACGAACTCGACACGCTGGTCCGCGAGGCCTATGCCCAATACGACTACAAGCGCGTCGTCGCGGCGCTCTCCAATTTCATGAATGTCGAACTCTCGGCGTTCTACTTCGATATCCGCAAGGACGCGCTGTACTGCGATCCGCTGAGCTCGGTGCGCCGCAAGGCGGCGCTGACCGTGATCGATCGCGTCTTCGATTGCCTGACTGCCTGGCTCGCCCCGATCCTGGTGTTCACCATGGAGGAGTGCTGGCTGGAACGACATTCCGACAAAGCCGAGTCCGTGCACCTCAGGCTGTTCCCGGTTGTTCCGCCCGAATGGGCCGACAAGCCCTTGGCCGACAAGTGGGAGAAGATCCGGGAGGTCCGCCGCGTCGTCAACGGCGCCCTCGAAATCGCTCGCCGCGACAAAGTGATCGGCTCCTCGCTCGAGGCTGGCCCAAGCGTATACGTCGCCAACCCCGAACTGCTCGCCGCGCTTGCCGGCACCGATCTCGCCGAGATCGCCATCACTTCCTCGATCGCGGTGACCACCGGCGAAGCGCCCGCCGATGCCTTCCGGCTCGATGACGTTGCCGGTGTCGGCGTCGTCTTCGCCAAAGCCGAAGGCACCCGTTGCGCCCGCTCGTGGAAGGTCACGACTGATGTCGGGAGTGATCCGGACTACCCCGATCTCAGCGCCCGCGACGCCCAGGCCATGCGCGAGCGGAAAGCGGCGGGGCTATGATGGATGCTGTGATGGCGCCGCGTCGCCTTCTCCCCTTGAGGGAGAAGGTGGATCGGCCCGTTTGGGCCGAGACGGATGAGGGGTTTTTCTCCGCATCCGCGGTGGTTGAGGCTCACCCCTCATCCGCCCTTCGGGCACCTTCTCCCTCAAGGGGAGAAGGGAATTCGTGCCGACTGCGGGTGATGTGGTGACCCGCACCGGCCTCATCGTCTCCCTCCTGCTCGGTCTCGCCGCCTTCGCCGCCGACCGGCTGCACAAATATGTGCAGATCGAGGTGCTGCACTGGCCTGAGGGCCAGTTCACGCCGGTGCTGCCATTCCTCGATCTGGGTCTCGTCTACAACCCCGGTGTCTCCTACGGCCTGCTGAGCTGGCTGCCGCTGTGGGGCATTGCCATCGTCATCGCCGCCGCGCTTGGTGCGCTGGTCGTTTGGTGGTTGCGCTCGCCTTCGCTGCTGGTGCGCTGCGGGCTTGCCATCTGCATTGGTGGCGCCCTTTCGAACGCCCTCGATCGTTGGCTCTACGGCGCCGTGGCCGATTTCTTCTGGCTGCATTTCGGCGGCGTCTCGCTGTTCATCTTCAACCTCGCCGACGGGGCAATCACCCTCGGTGTGTGTCTTTTGCTCCTCGATTTCCTCGGAATCGGCAGGCGGGGCGCGACAAACCCGGCGTGAACCAATTGCTGCCAGAATCTGGCCTTAGGCGGCCGTGTGGGCTATAAGCCCAGCCGGTCGGGGCGGAAGGGAAGTTTCATGGCGTTTGACTTGATCGGGCGGCGGTCCACAGCTCTGGCCGCAATCCTGCTGGTCTCCGCGGGGCTTTCCGCCTGCACCACCACCGAAGGCACCAACGCGTTCACCGATGTGGGCACTTTCGAGCGCGAAGTGATGACCTCGACCGCCCAGGGTCTTGGCCTCGTTCCGCAGGACGTGAAGCCCGACCCGACCAATCCGCGCGGGCCGCTGGTGATGCCCAAGAGCACCACCAGCCTGCCATCGCCGACCGAAGACACCACCGTCGCCATGCTGCCCGTGGACTCCGACAAGGTGAAGGTCGACACCACCGGCCTGACCCAGGACGATCTCAATCGCCTGCGGCAGGCCCGCGTCGTCGACATCCACACGGTCGATGGCCGGCCGCTCACCGACGCGGAAGTGCAGAAGCTCACCGCCCGCATGAAGGCGGCGCGGCTGAGCGGCAAGCGTTCGATCTTCACCCCGTCGGCAGAGTACTTCACAGTCGCCGCCGGCCAGGTCGATCTCGTCTGCCTCGCCGCCAATGGCGAACTCGTCTCCGTCAACGACCCGGCCTGCCCGCCGGAAATCCGCAAGGCCCTTCTGAAGAACGGCTGACGGGCAGGATTCCAGAAGCCGGTGTTCCGGCTTCTGGCCTGGAGCATCGTGCGGAAAAGTGGCCTTCCGGTTTTCCGCAAAGACGATGCGACAACAAAGAGATGGAGCGGGTGTTTTGATTGCATCAAAACGCATCCCGCTCTAGGTCATGCCCGACCGACCCACTCGATGATGCGCTGACCCCCGCCCCCCGGCCCGGTCCCGCAGGAGTTCAAAATGTCCGACACCGCCCCCCAGACCTTCGCCGGCGACCGGCTCGCCAAAGTCATCGCCCGCGCCGGCCTCTGCTCGCGCCGCGACGCTGAGTTGTGGATCAAGGACGGCCGCGTTGCCGTCAACGGCAAGGTGATCCGCACCCCGGCCTTCAACGTCACCGAAAAGGATCAGGTCCGCGTCGACGGCCAGCCGCTCGCTGCCCGCCAGGGCACCCGCGTCTGGCTCTATCACAAGCCGGCAGGGCTGGTGGTCACCGAGAAGGATCCCGAGGGCCGCGAGACGGTGTTCGACCGGCTCGAGGAGCAGGGCCTGCCGCGCGTCGTCTCCATCGGCCGGCTCGACATCAACACCGAGGGCCTGCTGCTGCTCACCAACGATGGTGGGCTGAAGCGCGTGCTGGAGCTGCCGGCAACCGGCTGGCTGCGCAAGTATCGCGTCCGCGCTTTCGGCACCATCACCCAGCCGCAGCTCGACGTCCTCAAGGATGGCATCGAGATCGACGGCATCCAGTACGGGCCCATCGAGGCGACGCTCGAACGCGAGCAGGGCAGCAATGTCTGGCTGCTCCTGGCGTTGCGCGAGGGCAAGAACCGCGAGGTCAAGAATGTCCTCGGCGCCCTCGGCCTCACCGTCAACCGGCTGATCCGCGTCAGCTTCGGTCCGTTCCAGCTCAACGACCTGCCGATCGGCGCGGTCGAAGTGGTCAAGGCCCGCATCCTCCGCGACCAGCTCGGCAAGCGCCTCGCCGACGAGGCCGGCGTTGATTTCGACAGCGAACTGCCCGAGCCGGCGGCGATCCGGCTGGCGCGCGGTGCGGCCAATCCGGCGCTCCGCGCCGCCGCCCCCGGCAAGGAACCGCCGGCGCAGCGCAAGGCCATGGCCGACCGCACCGAGCGTTTCCGCTTCACCGACCGGCCCGACCGCGGCCCGCGCGAGATGAAGGAAGAGGATCGCCCGCCGCGCAAGGATCGCCCCGGCGGCCGCTTCCCCGACCGTCCGCGGCCCAAGCGCGAAGAACCGGTCGAGACCGGCCCGGCGCGGAAGATCTTCCACGACGATGGCGCCGAGGCCGAGTTCGTCCAAAAACTCTACGGCAAGAAGCCGCCGCGTGGCGGTCCTCCGGGCGCCAAACCCGAGGGCGGCCAGGGGCCGTTCAAGAAGAGTTTCGACAAAGTGGTAGCCGGCGCCGCCGAGCGTCCGAAGCGCGCCTATGGCGACAAGCCGCGAGGCGATTTCGTCAAAGGCCCGCGCAAGGATTTTGGTCCGCGCAAGGATTTTGGCGACAAGCCAAAGGCCTTCGGCGCCAAACCCTTCGGCGGCAAGAGCTTTGGGGACGGTCCGAAGCGGCCCTACACCGGCCGCCCCGCGGCTGGCGCCGATGGCCCGAAGCGCGACTATGCCGATCGGCCGAAGCGGGCGTATGGCGACAAGCCGAGCTTCGGCGACAAGCCGAAGGGCGATTTCGCCGGCCGCCCCAAGCGTCCCTACACCGGCCGGCCCGCAGCTGACGCCGGTGCGCCGAAGCGGTCCTATGCCGACAAGCCCAAGCGCGACTATGGGGACAAGCCGCGCGGCCCGCGTCCGACGGGCGCCGAAGCCCGCATCGCGCGTGGCCCGCGTCCCGCCGGCGCCGCCCCTGCGGGCAAGCGCCCGCGCGGCTCCGGCCCGGGTGGTGATCGTCCGCGCCGCCCGCGGCCAAAGCCCACCCGCGCCTGATGCGCATCGTCGCCGGAAAATTCCGGGGCAAGCAATTGAGCGCGCCCGCGGATGACTCGATCCGGCCGACCGCCGACCGCGTCCGCGAATCCGTCTTCAACATCCTCGCGAGCCGCATCGGGCCGAGCTTCGACGGCCTGCGCGTTCTCGATCTCTTCGCCGGCACCGGCGCGCTCGGGCTCGAGGCGCTGTCCCGCGGCGCCGCCAGCGTGGTCTTCGTCGACACCGGCGCCGAAGCCCGCGGCCTCATCCGCGACCACATCGAAGCGTTCGGGGCAGGGGGTGTCACGAAACTCCTCCGCCGCGACGCCACGGCGCTGGGCCCGGCCGGCACGATGGGCCCGGTCGACCTGGTGTTCCTCGATCCGCCCTACGGTCAAGGCCTCGGCGAACAAGCGCTCGCCTCGCTCCGCGACGGCGGCTGGCTGAAGCCAGAGACGATCCTCGTGCTGGAGGAGGGGAGCGAGGTGGCAGTGACTCTGCCCGAAGGCTTTGCGCTCGACGATCGCCGCGAATATGGCGCGGCGGCGGTTCACATCTTGAATCTGGTGGAGGACGATGACGCTCACACTGACTGATCTGGAGTTTCCCCTCGAAAGCCTGCGCCGATTCAAGCAACCGGGAGCGGTTGTCCTGTTGACGCGAGACATCATCGAGCCCGATGAACTCCGTTCATCGATTTGGGATCGTATCGCCGCCCCCGGCGGCGCGCTGGCCCACATCGTCTTCGAGATCATGGCGCCGATGGATCTTGCCTTTCGCTCCGGCGCCGAGTTTGAGGCTGCGGTGCTTGCAGACTATCGCAATGAGCACCGTCTCGGCGCGGACTGCTACTTCAGCGCGGGTGAGGCAATCGGGTACAGTTCGGCACGCGACACTTTCGGCGTCCTGGCCGTTCCCGAACGGTTGCTCGGGGAAGGCGAACTAGCCAGCTGGGATCGAAGCTTCGCAGATCATCACAATGACGTCGGTGTAGGCTTCGGCGAAGCCGGCGAAACCTACCTCCGAGAACTTCTCGCCGATGTTGATACCCCTCGCAGGGACAGTCTGGTCGCCGCTCTCAGGCTCGATTAGCGCGTCCGTCCGAACATCCGTTCGAGATCGGCCTTCTTCAGCTCGACATAAGTCGGCCGACCATGGATGCACTGGCCGGAATGCGGCGTCCGCTCCATCTCACGCAGCAGCGCGTTCATTTCGTCGACCCGCAAAACCCGGCCCGAGCGCACCGAGCCGTGGCAGGCCATCCGCGCGATGATCGCGTCGAGCCGGTCGCCCAGCGCGTCCGCACTATCCCATTCGGCGAGCCCGTCGGCGAGGTCTTTCACCAGTCCGTCGACATCGGTCTGCCCGAGCAACGCCGGCGTCTCGCGCACCGCTACCGCTCGCGCCCCAAAGCGCTCGAGATGCAGTCCCAGCCGTTCGAGCGTGGGCGCCGCCTCCTCGAGCCGCGCGCAGTCCTCCTCCGGCAATTCGATCACCATCGGAATGAGCTGCATCTGGCTTGCCACCGGGCCGGAGCCCAGTTCTGCCTTGAACCGCTCATAGACCAGCCGCTCATGCGCCGCGTGTTGATCGACGAGCACAAGTGAATCGCCGTTCTGGGCGACGATGAAGTTCTCGAACATCTGCGCCCGCGCCGTGCCGAGCGGATACTCCGCTTCCGACGGCGGCATCTGAAACGCTTCGTAGCGCGCGCTGGGTTCGGCCAATCCGGCGAACGCCGCAGTCGGGGCATCCTCTCCCGCAAAGCGGGGGAGGGGGACCCCGCGTAGCAGCGTGGTGGAGGGGGCGACCCCACCCACCGGCACTCCCGCCAACTCCGGCGCTCGGAACGCCCCCATCATATCGTCGGCCACCGTGCTCGAGGCGCGATAGCCCGCCGCGCCGAGCGCGTCGGTGACCGCCCGGATCACCGCCGAGCGCACCCCACCCGCATCGCGGAAACGGAGTTCCGCCTTGGCCGGATGCACGTTGACGTCGACCTCCGCCGGATCGACCGCAAGGAACAGCGCGATGGCCGGAAAGCGGTCGCGGAAGATGAAGTCGGCATAGGCCGCCCGCACCGCCCCGAGCAGCACCTTGTCGCGCACCGAGCGGCCATTGACGAAGTAGAACTGGCTCAGCGAATTGGCCCGCGAATAGGTGGGCAGTCCCGCCAGCCCCGCCACCACCACGCCGTGCCGGCTGGTGGCCAATGGAACGGCGTTCTCGGCGAAATCGGCGCCCAGCACCTGCATCACGCGCGAGCGCAGCGCGCCCTCGCCATCGGCGCCCGGCCAGTTGGAGGGCGAGCGGTCCGATCCGTCGAGCACGAAGTGCACGCCCGGATTGGCCATCGCCAGCCGCCGCACCACATCGGCCACCGCCCCCGCTTCCGCCCGGTCCGATTTGAGGAACTTCAGCCGCGCCGGCACGCCCGCGAACAGGTCGCGCACCTCGACGATGGTGCCGCGGTTCATCGCCTGCGGAAACGGCCCTGATTTGGCCGATCGCTCCACCGTGACACGATGCCCCGACCCATCCATCTGTGAGCGGGACATAACGTGCAACAATGCCACGGCGCCGATCGACGCCAGCGCCTCGCCGCGGAAGCCCAGGGTCCGGATATCGTCGAGCCCGTCATCGGCCAGTTTGCTGGTCGCATGGCGCTCGACCGAGAGCAGCAAGTCGTTGCGATCCATGCCGATTCCGTCGTCCTCGACGCGGATCAGGCTGCGCCCGCCGCCCGCCGTGGTGACCACGATCCGCGAGGCGCCCGCGTCGATCGCGTTCTCGACCAGCTCCTTGACCACGCTCGCCGGCCGCTCCACCACCTCGCCCGCGGCGATGCGGTTGATCAGGTCCTCGGGCAGTTGGCGGATGGGCAAGGGCGATTCTCCTTCCCCCTTAGTTTAGCCCCGCACCGAAACCTGCTACCACCCGGAAATGCCCCAATCCCCGCAATCCCCGATGGACCTTGCGCTGGCCCTCGCCGCGGACGCTGCAGCGGCCGGTGAGGCCCCGGTCGGCGCCGTCATCGTCGAGAACGGAGCGGTTCTTGCGGCTGAGCGCAATCGGATGCGCGAACTCAGCGACCCCACCGCGCACGCCGAACTCCTCGCCATCCGGGCTGCCCTTCTGAAGCGCGGCACCGGCCGGCTCGACGGCTGCGATCTCTACGTGACGCTGGAACCCTGCGCTATGTGCGCCGGCGCAATGGCGCATGCCCGCGTGCGACGGCTCTACTACGGCGCCGAGGACAGGAAGGCGGGCGCCGTCGATCACGGCGTGCGGTTGTTCGAAAGCCCCAATTGTCACCACCGCCCGGAGGTCGTCTCCGGCCTCGGCGAGAAGCGCGCGTCGGAGTTGCTGAAGGCGTTCTTCGCCAAACTCAGAACCTAGTCTCCGGCCCGCGTGGTCTCGCCGGTCTGCATAATAAACTGCTCGACCTTGTTGCTGAGATGCCGCTTGAAGTGGTCTTTTTCCTTGTCGGCGGCGGCGAGGATTTCCTTGACCCGCCAGAACTCCAGCGCGCCGAACGAGCTGAGATGTGGCCGTGCATAAACGTCCGGCGGATAGGCCGCCATCATGTGCGCGGTGAGCGAGTGCATCATGATCTGCGCCGAGCCGAACCAGACATCTATGGCCTTGAAATCGGCGCGCTGGAGCGCCTCGGACGGGTCGCCGTTGACGTCGATACCCACGAGGATATCGCATTCACCAGCCTGATCGAGCGGCAATGGGTTCACCACGCCGCCATCGACCAGCACATGATTGGCGAAGCGCACCGGTTTGAACAGCGACGGGATGGCGATTGATCCGGCAATGGCCGGCTTCAGCTGGCCATTGTTGAACACCGCCTGGTGCCAGGATTGGAAATCGGTGGCGACGACGTAGAACGGAATCTGCAACTCGGCGAAATCGTCCGGAAACGGCGCCGGCAGGAAGGCATCGACGACGCGCATCGCGTCGAGCTGCATGTTGAAGCCGTTCTGCAGGAGGCCGCCGATATTGCGGATCTGCGCTCCCCACAACCGCGCCGCAATGATCCGCATCGTGCCGAGGACGCTGATCGCGTGCTCGCGCAGTTCCTTGCCGCTCATGCCGTTGGCCCAGCCGGCGCCGATGAGGGCGCCGATCGAGGTCCCGGCGATGGTCGCCGGTTTCAGCCCAAGTTCGTCCATCGCCTCGATGAATGGGATATGCGTCAGGCCACGTGCCGAGCCGCCGCCGAGTGCCACCCCGATGCGTGGCATCGACGAATAGGTCGGCGGCGAGGCCTCCGGGATGTCTCCAACCAGGTTCAGGCGGTCAATCAGCTCCTGTCCCCGCTGCAGGATGGGGATCGGTTCGTCCTCGTGGGTGAGGTCGTGCGCCATGATCGAAAGATAGGCTGCTCCGCGAAGGTTGATAAGACCTTCCGCCCCGGCCACCGGGACTGACGGCTTGGTTAATCAACCGTCAAGCTGAGCGTTTCGTTCCCTGAGGATGGCGCGCCAGCCGATGTCGTGGCGGCAGAACCCCTCCGGCCAGTCGATCATGCCAATCGCCGCGTCGGCGCGCTCCTTGGCTTCCGCCACCGTCCCGCCCAGCGCGGTGACGTTGAGCACCCGCCCGCCATTGCTCAGCAGCCGCTCGCCGTCCCGCTTTGTGCCGGCGTGGAAGACCTTCAGGCTCTCGGTCTCGGCGGGCAGGGGACCGATCAGGCTGCCCTTTTCGTAGTGACCGGGATAGCCTTTCGCCGCGACAACCACGGTCAGCGCCGCTTCCGGCCGCCACGTGGCCGTCTTTCCGGCGAGGTTGCCCGTCGCGGTCGCGTGCAGCAACTCGAGCAGATCGCTCTCGAGCCGCAGCACCATGGGTTGCGTTTCCGGATCGCCGAAGCGCGCATTGTATTCGATGAGCTTCGGCCCCTCGCGCGTGATCATCAGACCGGCAAAGAGCACTCCCTGGTACGGGGTGCCTCGTGCGCGCATTCCCCGCACAGTCGGCTCGATGATCTCGCGCATCGTGCGCTCGATGAGCTCTGGCGTCATGACTGCCGCCGGCGAATAGGCGCCCATGCCGCCGGTATTGGGTCCCATGTCGCCGTCGAAGGCTCGCTTGTGGTCCTGCGCGGTCGCGAGCGGCAATGTCCGTTCGCCGTCGCAGAGGACGAAGAAGCTCGCTTCCTCCCCCTCGAGGAAATCCTCGATCACGACCGACGCGCCGGAGGCGCCGAATTGGCCGGCAAAGCACCCGGCGATAGCGCGCTCGGCCTCATCCACCGTCATCGCGACCGTCACCCCTTTGCCGAGCGCGAGGCCGTCGGCCTTGATCACGATCGGCGTGCCATGGCCGCGCAAGTAGGTGAGGGCCGGGGCCTCGGCCTCGAACTTGCGATAGGCGGCGGTCGGGATCCCCATTTCGTCGCACAGCGCCTTGGTAAAACTCTTGCTGCCTTCGAGCTGCGCCGCCGCCTTGCTCGGCCCGAAGCAGGCGATGCCTGCTGCGCGCACATCGTCGCCGAGCCCCGCCACCACCGGTGCATCGGGGCCGATGACGACGAAGTCGACGGCATTTGCCTTGGCGAAGCCGACAACCGCGGCGTGATCCGCCGGATCGAGCAGAACGTTCTCGGCCACCTCGGACGTGCCGCCATTGCCCGGCGCGACGTAGAGTTTTTCGAGCATCAGCGACTGCGCCAGCTTCCACGCCAGAGCGTGCTCCCGTCCGCCCGATCCGATCAGCAACACCCGCATCCGTCGTCCCCAAGCCCTGGCCGCGCCACCCTTGACCCACCGCGAACGAAAGCGCAACAGGAGGCATGGAGCTGCCGCGTACCAACGCCCGCGAATTCTCGGTTTCCGAGCTGGCCCAGGCGGTCAAGCGCGCCGTCGAGGACGAGTTCGACTATGTCCGCGTACGCGGCGAAATCTCCGGCTTTCGCGGCCAGCACTCCTCGGGCCATGCCTATTTCACCCTCAAGGACGATCAGGCCGCGATCGACGCCGTGGTCTGGAAGACCACCTGGCCGCGGCTGACTTTCAAGCCGGAGGAGGGGATGGAGGTGATCGCCACCGGGCGGCTCACCACCTTCCCCAAATCGTCCAAATACCAGATCATCATCGACCAGATCGAGCCGGCCGGCGCCGGCGCGCTGATGGCGTTGCTCGAGGCGCGGCGCAAGAAGCTCGCCGCCGAGGGCCTGTTCGCAGCCGAGCGCAAGAAGAAGCTCCCCTATCTGCCGCGCGTCATCGGCGTCGTCACGTCGCCGACCGGGGCAGTGATCCGCGATATTCTTCACCGGCTCGACGACCGGTTCCCCTCGCATGTCATCGTCTGGCCGGTGCGGGTGCAGGGCGAGACATCTGCCGCCGAGGTGGCCGCCGCCATCCAGGGCTTCAACGCGCTGCCCGAGGGCGGGCGCATCCCTCGCCCGGATTTGCTGATTGTCGCCCGCGGCGGTGGTTCGATCGAGGATTTGTGGAGCTTCAACGAAGAAATCGTCGTGCGCGCCGTCGCCGAAAGCCGTATCCCGGTGATCTCCGGCGTCGGCCACGAGACCGACACGACCCTCGTCGACTATGCCGCCGACCACCGTGCGCCGACCCCCTCCGCCGCGGCCGAAGCCGCCGTGCCGGTGCGTTCGGAACTCATCGCCTATGTCGAGGACCAGGGCCAGCGCTCGCGCGGCTCGATGCGCGCCCGTCTCGCCAACAACCGCGATCGTCTGCGCGCCGCCGCCGGCGAGCTGCCACGTCCGCTCGATCTGCTCAACATCGCCCGCCAGCGGCTCGACCTGGCCTCGTCCAAGCTCAGTGCCTCGCTGCGTCACCTCGGTCAGCAGAAGCGGCTGAGTTTTGCGACCGCCGCCGCCCGGCTTTCGCCGAGCGCACTCAAGGCCGAGCTTCGGCACGCCCAGACCCGCCTGGGTCCTTGCATCGAGCGGCTGCAGCCCGCCTATCGGCGTATCCTGCTCCAGCGCGGCGAGCGCCTCGACTCGGTCGGCAAGCTCCTCGACTCCTACAGCTACAAAGGCGTGCTCGCCCGCGGCTTCGCCTTGGTCAGCGACGCCGACGGCAATCTCGTTCGCTCGAAGGCCAATTTACTGCCCGGCGCCACCCTCGCCGTCGAGGTTTCCGACGGCAGCTTCGGCGCGACCGTCGGCGGCGCCCCTCCGGTCCGCAGGCGCCGGCCGGCGCCCAAGGACGATCGCCAGGACAGCCTGTTCTAGCCGGCGGTTTGCAGCGCGGCGTTTTGCGATTATATCTGGCGCTGAAAGGTGCCAGCATGAACATCTACGACAGAAACCTCACGCCGTCCGAAGCGGTCATCCGCTATCTCGATGGCGACTATGTCGTGGTGCGGCCGGGCAGTTTCGTGCGTTGCGCGGTGTCCGGCAAGCCGATCCCTGTCGAAGAGCTGATGTACTGGAACGTCGACCGGCAGGAGCCCTATGCCGACGCCGGCGCGGCCCTCGAGGCCTATCGGCGCTTCGGACTCACGGGCAAATAGTGCCGATCAGAAATCTTCTGATCATCTCCAACGGTCACGGCGAGGATTCGATCGCGGCCGAGATTGTCCGGCGCTTGCCCGAGACCATCGAGATTGCCGCCTATCCCACTCTCGGCGATGGCCGTGCTTACGACGGGGTCTGCCCGATCGTCGGGCCGCGCCGGCACCTCCCCAGTGAAGGGCACCGGCAGAAGGGCTCGCTTCGGCGCGACGCGCGCGCCGGCTTCGGCATCGCGCAGGCTCTCCGCTTCATGCGGGGCGAGGCCCGCCTCTACGACGCCATCATCGTCGTCGGCGACATGCTCGGAGTCGTCATGTGCTGGCTCGGCCGCTGCCGCGTTCGCATCTATGTCGATGTCTACAAGACCGGCTACGCCAACCGCTATTCGGCGCTCGAGCGCTGGATCATCGGCCGCAGCTGCGACCTGGTGCTGACGCGCGACGACATTCTCGCCGGGCAACTCGCCGCCACCGGCATCAATGCCCGCTGCGCCGGCAACGTCATGATGGATACGCTCGTCGCCGGCGACTACGACGCGACGTCCGTCCGGCAGCACGGTCGCGCCATCGCCATTCTCCCCGGCAGCCGCGCCAGTGCGCCGGCCAATTTTGCGCTGCAGGCCGCCGCACTCCGCCGCGTCCCCGGTATCGCCGATATCGACCTCTTCGGCGCCTTGCCCAAGGGCTCCGATCCCGCAGTCCTGGCGAAAGCCGCCGGCCTCAGCTGGACGCCGACCGACGGTGCCGCTGGCGGTCTTGGCACGCTCACCGGGGATCTCACCGTTCACCTGTCCTCGGGCTCGCTCGGTGCTGTCCTGGCTGCGGCCGATCTCGTTCTCGGGCAGGGCGGCACTGCCAACATGCAGGCGCTCGGGCTCGGCAAGCCCGTCGTTTCGTTCCTCGCCGAGAACGCCACCGACAGCCGCCGCAAGCGCAACGCCGTGCTCACCGGCGACAGCCGCATCGTCACCGAACGGACCGCGGAAGCGCTCGCCGCCGCTCTTGTCCGGCTTCTCTCCGACGATGCCGACCGGCTGCGGCGCGGCGCGATTGGCCGCGAGCGCATCGGCCCGCCCGGCGCCATTCGGGCGATCATTGCCGAGCTGTCGCGCTAGGTCCGCCATCGGCCAGTTCGAAGGCTCTGGCCAGCACCCGGTCGAGGCTCTTCGCCAGGTCGGCGGCGTAGGTCTCGTCGCTGACCGCCGGATCGGTCATGTAGAACGGCCCTTCACAGGCAAAGCCGATGATCGAAAACGGGAAGTTGAGTTGCATCTTGTCCCACACCCGGTCGAGCACCTTGCGGCGCGAACTGCAGGTCGCGATGGCGAATACCGGCCGGCCCGACCTTCGCGCCACCGCGATCATGCCTGGGCTGACACGGCGCCCCGGCTCGGGAGGGATGTCCGCCGTGGCGAAGATCGACGTCCCGGCCTTCAGCGCTTTGAGCATGTTGCGGAACGCCGCCAGCCCGCCCGTGCCGGATCCCTGCCGCGTGCTGGCGCCGGAGCCCTCGATCGTCTGGTAGCCGAGCGAACGCGCCATGGCGCCCATCATCTGTCCGTCGGGATGCAGCGAAACCAGCAGCGCCAACTGCTGCCGCTGCGGCATGACCACATAGGCAAGGTTGGACTGGCCGTGCCACGAGACGCCGATCACCGGCCAGTTGGCGCTGATCCGCTGCCAGAAATCGGGTGGGTCGGCCACCACTCGCGAGGTCAGTTTCAACAATCTGAGATAGGGGCCAATCAGCCCCATGCCGAGCGCCGACCGCACCGCTGGCCGGTCGATGAAGCGACGCGGTGCCGCGGCCGGTTCAGCCATCCTCATCCGGCTCGAGCAGCCGGTGAAGATGCACTACGAAATACCGCATCTCGGCGTTGTCGACCGTCTGCTGCGCCTTGTGCTTCCAGACCGCATAGGCCGAGGCATAGTTCGGGTACACGCCGACCAGCTCGACCTTGCTCAGGTCCTTGAAGGTGATGCCCTCGATGCTCTCGAGTTCGCCGCCGAGGACGAGATGGAGCAACTGCTTCTGCGGTTCTTTCTTCGGCGTTCTCACGTCGTCTTCCGTTCGGCGTCCTGTTGCGGCTCGGGGCAGCCATAGACCCGGATCAGCGCCCCGCACAGCACATCTCTTAGCGAAGTCTGGGCGAAGGCGGCAAGCGCGCCGTGCCGGATTTCCGGCTTGTTGAAGCGCATGGCCCCCATGCAGGCGTCCTCGAACCCAATGCCGCACTCGGTGAGGATCGTCGCGGCGCCTGCCAGGTCCCAGTCCTGCGAGCCGCGGCGCACCACTGTGGCATCGAGCTTGCCGGTCGCCACCTGTGTCAGCCGGTAGGCCAGCGATGGGTAGGCAGGGCCGCGGGTGTAGTCGAGGCCGGCGGCCTGCAGCTCCTGATGTACGGCGCCCGGAGCGGGGATCAGCGGGGCATGCCGGTCGGGCGGCGTATGCCGGGTGATTGGCGCGCCGTTGAGCCGGGCGCCGCCGCCGAGCGCGGCTTCGTACATCTCGTTGCGCGCCGGCGCGAACACCACCCCGGCGACCGGGACGCCGTTCTCGACCACCGCGAGCGATACCGTCCAGCTGTCTTCGCCGCGAATGAAACCGCGCGTGCCGTCGATCGGATCGACGATGAACACACGCGAGAAATTGAGCCGCGAAAAATCGTCCGCGCTTTCCTCGCTCAGCCAGCCATAGCCCGGCCGAGCCGTGGTCAGTGCCGAGAACAGGAACTTGTCGAGCACGATGTCGGCCTCGGAGACCGGCGACAGGTTCTCCTTCGTCCAGGTCTTGAGGTCGCGCCGGAAATAGCTCGAGGCGATGATGCCTGCCGTCACGGCGGCAGTGCGCAGGAGCTCGAGATCGGTCGCATATGAGGGGAGGGGTTCGGTCATGTCGCTCGGGTCTTGCCGCGCCTTCTAGGCGCATTTGCGATGCTCGGCAAACGCACGGCCACTGCAACATGCTCTGCATTTCACCCGGTACGAAATCCTCCGCAACCAATCAATGACCAAATGAACCATTCAGTCATTGCATGTTCAGATTTGATACGCTAGAAGCAACGATCGAAGGGAAGCCTCTGATGCCCAAGGCGTTCGACGAAACGGAAAAGCAGAAGATCCGCGCCGCGATATTGGCGGCCGGACTGAGGCATTTCGAGCGCGCGGGGATCCGCGCGGCGCGGGTCGACGACATCTGCCGCGACGTCGGTATCGCCAAGGGCTCGTTCTACGCCTTCTTCACCTCCAAGGAGGAGCTCTTCATGACCATCGTCGAAGAGCGCGAACTGCAGCACAAGGCCGACATGCTTGCTTACCTCGGTCGGTCGGCCGCGACCCAGCAGGAGCGCGCTGCCGGATTTTTCGACCTGATCCTCGGCAAGATGGAGACCGATCCCGTCCTCAATCTGGTGCTGAGCAGCGGCGAGATTCCCCACCTGATCCGGAAGCTCGGGCCTGAGCGCTTCGCGGCGGGTCAACTCGAGGATCGCAGGTTCGCCGCCGATGCAGCGGGACAGTGGGGCCGCATCGAGCACCGCGCGGTGAACGCCGACGACCTCATCGGCCTGATGACCATCGTCCTCTGCGTCGCGTCGCAACGACGGCAGATGACGACCGAGCAATACGCGCCCACCGTGGCGCTGACCCGCGAACTGTTCGTCGCGCGCATGACGGGGAGCCACTGATGATCCGGGTGCAGGACCTGCGCTTCACTTACAAGGACGCCAAGACGCCGACCCTCGACGGCCTGAGCTTCGAGATCGCCGTCGGCGAAGTCTACGGCCTGCTCGGCCCGTCCGGCGCCGGCAAATCGACGACCCAGCGCATCCTCATGGGCCTGCAGCAGGGCTATACCGGAAAGGCAGCAATCTTCGGTCGCCCGGTGGCCTCACTCGGCCGCGCCCTCTACGAGCGCATCGGAGTGAGCTTCGAGCTGCCGGCCGTCTATCTGCGCCTCACCGCACTCGAGAACCTGAAGCTCTTCGCTGCGCTCTACGACCGGCGCACCCGCGATCCGCTGGACGTGCTCGCCGACGTCGATCTCGCCGACGCGGCAGACCAGCGCGTGGAGCAGTTCTCCAAGGGCATGAAGATGCGGCTCAATCTCGCCCGCTCGATGCTGCACGATCCGGACCTGCTGTTCCTCGACGAGCCGACGACCGGGCAGGACCCGTCGCGTGCCCGCATGACGCGCGACCTGATCAGAAAGCTCAAGGCGGCGGGCAAGACGATCTTCCTCACCACCCACAACATGGCGGAGGCCGAGGAAATCTGCGACCGTGTCGGCTTCCTGTCCGGCGGCGTCATCCCGGTCACCGGCACCCCGGAGGAGTTGAAGCGCCGCTATGGCCAGCGCCTGCTCGAGGCGGCAGTCACCGGACCTCAGGGTTTGGTCAAGCGCAGCTTTCCGATGGATGGCATCGGTAGCAATATCGAGTTTCTCGAGCTGCTGACCTCCGGCCAGGTCGTCTCGATGCACACCCTGGAGGCCAGCTTGGATGACGTCTTCATCCGGGCGACCGCCGGCCAGGCTGAGGCAGCGGCATGAGCCGGCTCCTCACTCTCGCCGCGCACGACGCGCGGCTGCAATACCGCTACGGCATCTATATCGCCTACACCTTCGTGGTCGCGATGTACGTGCTGGTGCTCGCCAATGCCGGTCCCTACCTGCCGTCCTTTGCGATCGGGATCATTATCTACAGCGACCCGGCGGCGCTGGGTTTCTTCTTCCTGGGCGCCCTGATGATGCTGGAACGCGCCGAACGGGTGCGAACAGCTCTCGCGGTTGCACCGATCTCCTCGGCCGAATACGTCGCGGCCAAGGTGGCGACGCTCACCGCTATCGCGCTGATCGCCTGCGCCGTGCTGCTCGTCGTGGTCCACGGCGCCGGCAATCCACTCCTGCTGCTCGTGACCGTGGCCCTCACCTCCGTCTGCTTCATCGGCATCGGCGTGCCGATCGCGCTGCTGTTCAGGACGGTCAACGGCTATCTCATCGGCGCCGGCGGGTTGCTCACGCCGATCATCGGCCCCGCGGCCCTCGCCCTGCTCGACCCGCTGCCGGCGTGGCTCGCGGTCTGGCCGCCGGTGGCGCAGTTCCGGTTGATCCTCGTCGCGACCGGGTATGGTGCGGCCGGTCCCGCCGAGATCGCCTTCATGCTGCTGATCTGCGTCCTTGCCGCCGCGGGTGCGAGCTGGCTCGCCGTTGCCTCGCTCAAGCGGGAGCTCGGCAAATGAGTACGCTCGCCGTCTTTGCCCCGCGCCGCTTCCTCCGCCTCCTCGCCGGCGACGCTCTCAACGTCAGTCGCGACCCGATGCTGCTCTTTGCCATCGCGATGAGCCTCGCGCCTGCCGCCGCGCTCTATTTCGGCAAGCCGGCAATCGACGCTGCCGCGCTCTCGGCCTTCGGCGTTGCCTCGTTGTCCGCCTACCTCGTCCCCGTCGCCCTGCTCATCCCGGCATCGCTGGTGGGCTGGGTGAGCGGTTTCCTCCTGCTCGAGGATCGCGATGAGGGAACGCTGCTGGCTATCGACGTGACGCCGGTCGGAAAATCCGGGTTCCTCGCCTATCGCGTAGGCATCACCGCGCTGGTCAGCCTGGCGATCACGGCATACGCCTGGCCGCTGATCGCCCCACATGTCGCAACTGGAACGATGGTCTTGTTGTCGCTCCTGATCGCCGCGGACGCGGTGGCGAGTGCGGTCGTCCTGCCTGCAATCGCCCGCAACAAGGTTGAGGGACTGGCGCTGACCAAGCTGACCAACATCGTGTCGATCGCGCCGCTCATTGCCTTCCTGCCGACGCCGTTCCGCTACTTTGCCGGCGTTGTGCCAACCTACTGGATCGGCGAACTGCTGCTGCCGGTGTCGTCTCCGGCGCTGCCGTTCGCCGTCACGGCAACCCTCGCAATAGTGCTGCATATCGCTACGGTTGCGGGACTTTTCACGCTGTTGCGACGGCGCGCGGGGTAGAGCGTTTCCAGGAAGAGTGCGAAGCGGTTTTCCGGTTCGGAAACGCGACAAATCGGAGACCTGGAGCACACGTTCCGATTCCATCGGAACGTGAAGTGCTCCAGCGTCCTTAACCGCTGGTTACACTGGGTCACGTCCCGTAAACCGTGCCGCAAAACTACCTAAACTTAACCCAGTTTCTTAAGCCGGCCAGAAAGGCGGGGGGCTAGATTGAGGGCATAAAGAGGGCATCCAAAAACCAAGCTCTCGGGGTTAACAGGAAGGCGTCTACAACATGGGTCAGAGCGTAAGGATCGAGGGCACGTCCGTCGTCTTGATGTTCGGGACGAGGAGCGCGGCGCACGTCGCGGCCGAACCCTTCACCGCAAAGCAATTCGGTCCGGCCAACGACAACGGCCCCAGGGACCCGGTCAAGACCGTCACCGTGCGCAAGAAGCTCGAGAAGTCGGGCGTTGCGATCAAGATCAAGGTGCCGGTCACGGAATTCATCGGCGTCGCGGTGTCGACGACGATCTCCGAGGAGGGCGTGCTGACGAGCGGCATCGAACTCGTCCACGGCGACCCGGATCTCAACTATCGGGTGTTCGAGGAAGTCGGCAACGGCAACGTCGTCGCCGAGTGGCAGAACTGGGGCAAGAAGCTCCGCCTGCCGCTCTACATCAAGGCCGGCGACGGCTCGCTCCTGCCCTACAGCCAGCAGGTCGACGGCGTCGTCCTCGGCTCCACCGTGGCGCGCCGCAAAACCGCGCAGGAAGCCGGCCGCCGGCCGCGTTTCCTCAATCGCCGCCAGCCCGGCGAATCTGCGAACTAGGCTGCAACCATTTCGGGCCACGCCCGTTTCTGGTTTCGCCGGCAGGGTTGTTTGCCCGATAGCCCACCCGGCGGATCAATAGCGACCTCCAAGCGCTGCGTCGGCCCGTCACTCCCCCGGTGGCGGGCCAATTGCGTTCATGGGCGGCCCTCAGAAGGCGAGGTCGAGCAGCAGCGCCGCACTCAGGGCCAGCCCGACCCAATGATTGGCCTTGAACCGGGCGAGGGCATTTCCCGACCTCGGCCCGTCGAGTGTCATGACCTGCCAACCGAGCAGCAGAACAGGGATCGCGAGCAGCAGAACAAAGACCATGCCCGCCCCCGCCAACAATCCTGCTGCCAGCCAGCAGGCGAGGGCTCCGGCATAGAACAACCCGACGATCGGTTTGACCCTCTCGCCGAACAGCCTGGCCGTGGACTTCACCCCGACGAGCGCATCGTCCTCGACATCCTGCAGCGCATAGATCGTGTCATAGCCGATCACCCAGAGGATCGAGCCGATATAGAGCAGCACCGGCGGCCAGCCTAGGTTACCGGTCTCCGACGACCAGCCGACCAGCGCCCCCCACGAGAACGCCAGGCCCAGGAACAGCTGCGGCCACCAGGTGATCCGCTTCATGAACGGATAGATCGCGACCAGCACCAGCGACAGCACGCCGAGCCCGATCGTCAGCCCGTTGAACTGGATCAGGATCACGAATCCGGCGAGCGCCTGCAGCGCCAGAAACACCGCCGCCTGCCGCTTGTTGACCTGACCCGACGGGATCGGCCGCGACCTCGTGCGCTCGACCTGGGTGTCGATGTCGGCATCGACGATGTCGTTGAGCGTACAGCCGGCGCCGCGCATGGCTATGGCGCCGGCGAGCATCAGGATCAGCGCAACCCAGTCGAAGCCACGGGCCGGCGTGGCCACGGCCGCGAGCGCCAGGGCGAACGCGCACGGCCAAAACAAGAGCCAGAACCCGATCGGCCGGTCCCAACGCGCCAGTCGGGCATACGGCTTGACCATATCGGGGGCGTAGCGATCGACCCAGTTGCCGCGCGAGGCATCTGCGACGGCGCCTCGCGGCTCGGGACTTGGCATGAAGCAACATCCTGTGCGCTAATATGGCCGTCTTATCCCGCCCCCTCCCATTCAAGGCAAGATGCCCCGCGAGCACAAGGCCCTCCCGCGACTGTTCATCGAGCCGGCATTGACTGCCGGCGGATCGATCTTGCTCGGCAGGGAGCAGACCAACTATCTCGTCAACGTGCTGCGCATGGGGGAGGGCGACGCCGTGGTCGTCTTCAATGGCCGCGACGGCGCCTGGCTCGCAAGGATCGTGCGGGCAGGTAAGAAGGAGGCGGTTCTCGAGGCCGTTGTGCAGACCGCGCACCAGACGCCGCCGTCTGACCTCTGGTTCGGATTCGCGCCGCTGAAGACCGGTCGGCTCGACTACCTCGTTCAGAAGGCAACCGAGATGGGTGCCGGCACCATCCAGCCGGTGCTCACGAAATTCACCCAGGTCAGCCGGCTCAAGGCCGACAAGCTCGCCGCCTATGCGCTCGAGGCCGCCGAACAATGCGAGGTACTCTCCCTACCTCGGATCGCACCCGAGATCGGGCTTGCGACGCTGATCGGAAACTGGCGGACCAGCCAGGGCCTTCGCCGGCTCTTGTTCGCCGACGAGGCTGCGGCATCTTCGACACCGGTAGAGCCGATCGGCTGGCTGGAGGGTCTGCCGGTCGGCATCCTGATCGGACCCGAGGGCGGATTTTCCGGGGAGGAGCGGGCGCTTCTCCTCGGCCAGGACTTTGTTGTTCCAATCAGTTTGGGGCCGCGCATCCTCCGCGCCGACACCGCCGCCGTCGCCGCTTTGGCGCTGGTTCAGGCAATCATCGGCGATTGGCGATAAAAGGATTGCTTTCGGATCGCCGCTGGATAATGTCCCGGCCAAGCCGGCCAGAGCCCGGCGCTTGTCGCATCCGGGAGTCCTCATGGCCGGCGCTGAATCCTCGCCGCTGATCCAATCGCGCGCCGACCTGATCGAGGCCATGAGCCGCGGCGGCAAGCCCAAATCCGAATGGCGCGTCGGCACCGAGCACGAAAAGCACGTCTATCGGAAACGGCCGCTGCGGCCGGTGCCGTACGAGGGCGAGAGCGGCATCCACGCACTGCTCGAAGGTATCCGCGCGCGCACCGGCTGGACCTATTTCTACGACAGGGAAAACCCGATCGGGCTGCGCAACCTCGAACCGGTCGGCGGCATTTCGCTCGAGCCGGGCGGCCAGTTCGAACTCAGTGGCTCGCCGCAGGCGACCATCCACGGCGCCGCAGCCGAACTCGACGCCCATCTCGCCGATTGCCATACCGTCGGCGAAGCGCTGAACATCCATTTCCTGGGGCTCGGCACCACGCCGCTCTGGGCCGTCCGCGACATCCCGAAGATGCCGAAATCGCGCTACGGAATCATGACGCCCTACATGGGCAAGGTCGGCACGCTCGGCACCTCGATGATGTACCGTTCCTGCACTGTGCAGGCCAATCTCGATTTCTCCGATGAAGCCGACATGGTCGAAAAAATGCGCGTCTCGCTGGCGCTGCAGCCGATCGTCACGGCGCTCTTTGCCAATTCACCTTTCATCGACGGCAAGCCTTCCGGCGACCTGACCTTCCGCTCCCGCATCTGGCTCGACACCGATCGTGCCCGCACCGGCATGCTGCCCTTCGTCTTCGAGGACGGCTTCGGCTTCGAGCGCTACGCCGATCATGCCCTCGACGTGCCGATGTATTTCGTCATCCGCAACAAGCAGTACGTCAACGTCGCCGGCGAGAGTTTTCGCGCTTTCCTCGACGGGAAGTTGCCGCAGTTGCCCGGCGAGAAGCCGACCATCAAGGACTGGGAGGATCACCTCTCGACCTTGTTCCCGGAAGTCCGGCTGAAGCAGTTCCTCGAGATGCGCGGCGCCGACATGGGCGACCGCGCCCATGTTCTGGCGCTTCCCGCCCTCTGGGTCGGACTGCTTTACGATGCCGGCACGCTCGACGCGGCCTGGGATATGGTCAAGGACTGGACCGACGAGGAACGGCAGGCGCTGCGCGACGCCGTCCCTAAAACGGCGATCCACACCCCGTTCCGCGGCGGCACCGGTGCCGACGTCGCACGCCGCATGGTCGTTCTGGCCCGCCAGGGCCTCGCCGCCAGTGGCCTCGGCGAAGAGCAATACCTCGCCCCGCTCGAAGAAACCCTCCGCCTTGGCAAGACCCCGGCCGAGCGCTGGCTCGACAAGTACAATGGCGAATGGCGGGGTGATCTCAGCCACATCTTCGAGGAAGCCGAGATTTAGGCCGTAGCGCTACTTCGTTTGCGCGCTCAGCGTCCGGCTGCCCATCCACGCGCCTAGTACGACCAGAGCGATCGCCAGCACGACGCCGATCCAGACGATCGGGTCAGCGAAATCGCCGCGGAAAACCGCGCGCAGCGCCTCGACGATATGCTTGAACGGGTTGAAATCCGAGGCGATCTGCAGCCACCGCGGTGCGATGTTCATCGGCAGCAGGATGCCCGAGAGCAAGAGGATCGGCAGCGCCAGCGTGTTCACAAGCGGCGCCAATGCGTCCTCGCTCTTGGTAGCGATGCCGATGGCGTTGGAGATGAACGAGAATGCCGCCCCGAGCAGCGCCACCAGCACCAGGCCGATGATCAGCGCCCCGGCCGGCACACGGAGGCCGAGCAGATACGCCGCGCCCACCAGCACGATCGCCTGTACCGAGATCACCACCACGTCGCGCAGCGTGCGCCCGGTGATGATCGAGGTGCGCGAGGCTGGCGTCACCAGTTGTCGCTCGATCACGCCCGACCGCCATTCCGCGATGATGCCGAAGCCGACGAAGAGCCCGCCGAAGATCCCGAGCTGGACCAGGAGGCCCGGCACGAACACCTGCCAGGCGTCGCCGACGAATCCCGAACTCGCCGCGATGTTCTGCAGCAGCGGTCCGAACAGCGTCAGATAGAGGATCGGCTGCAACAGCCCGATCAACACCCACAGCGGCTGCCTCAACGAGAGCCGCATCGAGCGCGAGAACACGATCCAGGTATCGCGGAAGAAGTACATTCTATATCTCCTGGTCCCGTAGCGAGCGGCCGGTGAGGGTCAAAAACACGTCGTCCAGCGTCGGGCGGTTGACATCGACGCCGATGGCGTCGATCCCGGCGCGGGTGAGTTCGGCGAGCAGCAGGGGGAGGGCGCGGCCACCATCGGGCACATGCAGCCGCACCACATGCGCGTCGACAACGGGCGCATCGGCGCCGTCGAGCTTGCCGGCGATCTCGGCGGCGCTGGCGGCGTCGGGCTCGTTGCGCAGCGTCAGGGTGATCGCATCGCCGGAGACGCGCTTCTTGAGCTCGGCCGGCGTCCCTTCGGCGACGATGGTGCCGTTGTCGATGATGAGGATGCGGTCCGAGAGCGAATCCGCTTCGTCCATATAGTGCGTGGTGAGGAACACCGTCGTTCCCAACTCGTCCCGGAGCTTGCGGATATGCGTCCACAAATTGGCGCGGCTCTGCGGATCGAGGCCGGTCGAGGGCTCATCGAGGAACACCAGCGCCGGCTTGTGGATCAGGCCCATGACGATATCGAGTCGCCGCCGCTGCCCGCCCGAGAGCGAGCCGCAGGTGCGGCCCCACACGTCCGACAGATCGAGGGACGCCAGGAGATCCTGTCCGCGCTGCTTCGCGGTGGCGCGGTCGATGCCGTAGAACTGCGCGTGGCTCATGATCTCCTCGCCCACCACCGCCTCAGGCGAGGTGGAGCCGGCCTGGCTCACATAGCCGATCTTCCGCCGCACTCCGACCGAGTCCTGCCTGAGGTCGCTGCCCGCGACCGTGGCGCTGCCCCCTGTCGGCTCGAGCAGGGTGCAGAGCATTTTGAGCGTCGTCGTTTTGCCCGCGCCGTTGGGGCCGAGAAAGCCGACGATCTCGCCGTGCTGGACGGTAAGATCGATGCCGCGCACGGCCTCGATCGCCTTGCCGCGCGCCTTGTAGGTTCGCTTGAGGCCGCGAGCCTCGATCATGCTGCCCATTCCCGTCACCGCTTTGTCCTTCGCGCTCACTGTTGCAGATCGCCGTGGCGGCGCTTGATCGTGCTTGCCTCGGTCGAAATCTCAATGTAGAAATATCTTATGAATCAAGATAATCAGTCGTCAAGGCAAATCTCTGCCGAACTCGCCGGCCGCCTGATTCGCGCCGTTCGCTCGGAGCAGGTCGCCAACGATTTCGTCGACGAACACGTCACGGCGTTTCTCGGTATCAACCGCACAGACGGCCGTTGCATCGACATCATCGACCAGCGCGGCCGGATGACGGCGGGCCGTCTTGCAGCCGAAAGCGGCCTCACCACGGGAGCGGTGACGGCCCTCGTCGATCGCCTGGAGGTTGCCGGCTATCTGCGTCGGGTGCGCGACACCGCAGATCGCCGCCGGATCTTCATCGAGACCACCGAATTGCTGCAGAGCATCACTGAAAGGCTGTTCCACAACATCGGGCCGATGTTCGAGGGCATGATGGAGCAACTGACCGCCGAGCAGGTCGAGGCGATCGTCTATTTCCTCGAAGGCGGTGCCTATGTGAATCAGCAGCGGGCTCGCCTGCTGCAGGATCACCTGCCGCCGGCGACAGCGACGGTCGAGGACCGTCTGGCCATCGCGGCCGAGTACGACAGGGCCGCGCGGGCCCTTGCGCCGTCGGTGACGGAGCAGTTGCGTGACCGCAGCTTTCCAGTCGACTTCTGCGGCGACGACGAGAGCTGACTACTCCGCCGCGATGGACAGCGGCTCGCTCAGCTCGAGATTGCCCATGCTCGTCACGATGTGCTTGGCGAGCGCGTCGTAGATGCCGCCATAGGCGTGCGTTGCCCGCATCAGCGCGATTTCCGCATCGCGCAGCCGGGGCAGGTCGCGGTCCTCGCGGATTGCCAGCATGCCGGGCTGCAGCGCGCTCTCGGGCAGGAACCCCACGGCGAGGTCGGTCAGCACAGCGCTCGCGATCGCGAGCGCATTGGAGGAGGTATAGGCCACCCGGTAGTCGCGACCGATCCGGTCGAGCGCCTCGGTCGCCATGTCCTTCCACCGGCAGGGCTGGCCCCCGGCGATCGGCAGCGGATCGGTGTGCAGCGCCTGGCCGCCCTGCGCCGCGACCCAGAACATCGGCTCGGTGCGGAACAGCTCGCCATATTCCTTGCTCGTCCCCTGGGTGAAGACGATCAGGTCGAACTTGCCGCGCTTCATGCCTTCGATCAGTTCCTCGGAGGGCGCACAGCGCACGTCGATGATGATGCGCGGATGCGTCTTCTGGAAGCTCGACAGGATCACCGGCAGCAGCCGCACCGCGTAGTCGTCGGGGAGACCGAAGCGGATGACGCCGGCCAGGTCTTCGTCGGAGAACTCGTCCATGATCTCGGCATTGATCCTCAGCATCTTGCGGGCCCGGGAATAGAGCGCCTCGCCGTGCTGAGTCAGCGACACGCTCCGCCCGTCGCGGCTGAGCAGCGAACGGCCGAGGCGCTCCTCGAGCCGCTTGATCTGCATCGAGACCGCCGACTGCGTCTTGTTCACCCGCCGCGCCGCTTCGGTGAAGCTGCCGCAATCGGCAATAGCGCAGAAGCTCTGCAACTGGTCGAGATCGAGGGGCACCGACATCGGTTTCTCCATCACCAATTTTGATGACATGGATGAAATCTATTTGTTCGACGAATGGATGTCCAGACCCTAGATTGCCCTCATCGGCAATCGACGATTGACCGAAACCCCCACCGGCGATCCCCGCCGGCCCAACACATCTCGGAGAAGTCTCATGGCGCTCGTGCTTTCGGGCGAGCGGCCGGCCGCCGCCGCCAACCCCATCAATCCGTACCGCCTCGTGGTCGCCTGGTTCGCCAAAGCGCGCACCGCCCGTGAGCAGCGGCTGGCGCTGGGCAATCTTCTCGAACTCGACCCCCACCGCCTCGACGATCTCGGCATCAACCGGGGCGATCTGTTCGACGCCATGCAGGCCGGACGCCGTTCGACGCGTCTCCTCGCGGAGCGCCGCTCGCGCCGCGCCGCGGACTGAAGCCACCAGTTTCGGGTTGCCGGACGTTTGTCCTCCGGCGGCCCGAAGGGGCCGGTGCCAGCCGGCTTGTTTCCTGACGACTGCCGGGTCCTCGGACCCGGCTTCTTTATTTTAGCCTGACGAGACCCGCCGCTGTCGGGCGGAAGTCGCAGCCGCGATAGAAGCCGTCGAGATGTGGCTCGAAATCGACGTGCAGCCATAGCGCACCGCGCGATCTGGCTACTTCGGTCGCCTGCCGCACCAGCCTGGTCGCGATGCCTTGCCGTTGAAAGGCGGGATGCACGCAGGTATCGAGCAGGAAGGCGTGGATCCCGCCATCCCATGCCACATTCACGAATCCGACCAGCCGTTCGTCGTGGAAGGCGCCGAGATGCGCAAGACTTCGCGTCAGAACCCTCGCCGCGTAGTCTCCTGGCGCCGATCCCCATGCAGCCTGCCAGAGCTCGTCGAGCGCCGCCGCAGAGGGGAGCGGATCGACCTCGATCCGGATCACGGCAGCTGCTTGAACCCGTCGGCGAAGCCGTTGAGCGACACCGGGATGCCGATCCCTTCCTCGGGCGTCTTGAACACCACGAAGATGGCCGTCTTGCCCTCGCTGAGCTGCTTGAGCAGGGCATCGTCCATGACCACCTCTGCGACGCAGCCATTGGGCAGGCAGCGGACGAACGCGACGCGACCCATGTCGGTGCCGTCGATATTGAGGCCGAGCCCGTTGGGCAGCAGCACCCCGAGCGGCGCCAGGACGCGCAGCAGCCGCGCCTGCTGGTCGGCGGTTTTGAGCACGATTACCGACAGCCCCACATTGGGCTGATCCTCGGCGGTGACGTTCTGGATGATGGCGCACTGCTCGAAACTCGCCCCCGGCGGGGTGTCGCAGCTCATCTGCCAGTCGCCGTACTGCGCCTTGACCACGCCCTGGGCCATCGCCGGGGCGGCGGCGAGCGAGAGCACGAGGCCAAGCAGAAGGGCCGCCGAACGGCCGCTGTTCCGAGACATCACCTGACGCACTCTCCGTTGCCGACCGCGCCGCGTTTCGGGGCCGTCGCCTAGTTACCCGCCGCTTTGACGGCATGCAATCGCAAAGCCCGATAAAGCCAAGACGAACAAGGCGCCGCTGAGGCGTGCTTTTGTCGGCATCCGGGCGCATTTTGACGCACGAGACAAGCCCGTGGCGGAATTGCGTTGATCCCGGCGATATGATTTAGCTCTGGACCAATTCAGCGCTCCGAGGTTGAGTCGGGGCGGCGTTCGCTATGCCGCGCATTTCAGCCTCAACCCTCGGCCGCAAATCCGGATGAACGGGATCTCAAGGGGGTTATAGGTGGCCGGCAAGTTTCTCCGCTCTTTCGGGATCGCGCTGGGCGCAGTTTCCGCGCTCTTTCCCGGCCTTGCCTCGGCGGCCGCCGGTCAGCCGGTCTCCGGCGAAATCGGCCTGCAGGATTCGGTCACCCCGATCATGGATTCGATCCATGCCTTCCACGACGGCATCCTGCTGTGGACGACGGTGCTGATCTCGCTGCTGGTGCTGGTGCTGCTGGTCGTCGTCATCATCCGGTTCAACGCCAAGTCGCATCCGACGCCGTCGCGCTTCACCCACAACACGCTGGTCGAGATCGTCTGGACGGTGCTGCCGATCATCATCCTGGTGGTCATCGCGATCCCGTCCTTCTCGGTGCTGACCGACCAGCTCACCATGCCCGACGGGCAGCGCAAATACCTGGGCTCGAACATCTTCTCGTTCGGCTCGGTCGAAGTGCCGGCCCCGACGGTCACCGTGAAGGTGACCGGCGCGCAGTGGTACTGGACCTACGAATATGTCGACCAGGGCAAGAGCTTCGATTCCAACATCCTGCCCGAGGACCAGCGCCTCGCCGTGCCTGAGCCGGAGCGTCAGCCGCGCCTACTCGCTGTCGACAACATGCTGGTCGTGCCGGTCAATGCCACCGTACGGGTGGAAGTGACCGCCGACCCGACCGGCGTCATCCACGCCTTCGCGGTGCCCTCGTTCGGCATCATCATCGACGCCGTGCCCGGCCGGCTCAACGAAACCTGGTTCAATGCCCGCAAGGAAGGCGTCTACTATGGCGCCTGCCGTGAGCTGTGCGGTAAGGACCATGCCTTCATGCCGATCGCCGTGCGCGTCGTGCCGCAGGACCAGTACGACGCCTGGATGAAGGCACTCGAGGCCGGTACGGTCGCCGATGCCAACGCAACGTTGCCGCCCGTTTCGGCGGCGACGCCGGCCGCCTAAGCGCCGCCTAGAGCAAGACAAGGGAACCGCCGAAAATGGCCGACACGCACGCGCTCCAAGCCCACGACGCTCCCGCCCACGAGGCGCACGGAGATCACGGTCACATCACCGGCTGGCGCCGTTACGTCTATTCCACCAACCACAAGGACATCGGCACGATGTACCTTGTGTTCGCGTTGATCGCCGGCGTCATCGGCGCACTGCTCTCGGGCATGATGCGCCTCGAGCTGCAGGAGCCCGGCATCCAGATCTTCCACGGCCTCGCCTCGATCGTCTACGGCACCTCCGGCGCCGAAGCGCTCGACCAGGGCAAGCACATGTACAATGTGTTCACCACCGCCCACGCGCTGATCATGATCTTCTTCATGGTCATGCCGGCGATGATCGGCGGTTTCGCCAATTGGTTTGTGCCGCTGATGATCGGCGCGCCGGACATGGCGTTCCCTCGCATGAACAACATTTCGTTCTGGCTGCTGCCGCCGGCGATCCTGTTGCTCATCCTGTCGATGTTCTTCGAGGGTCCCTCGGGCGCCAACGGCGTCGGCGGAGGCTGGACCATTTATCCGCCGCTCGCGACCTCCGGCCAGCCGGGTCCGGCGATGGATTTCGCCATCCTCTCGATCCACCTTGCCGGCGCCAGCTCGATCCTTGGCGCGATCAACTTCATCACCACCATCTTCAACATGCGTGCCCCCGGCATGACCATGCACAAGATGCCGTTGTTCCCGTGGTCGATCCTGGTGACGGCGTTCCTCTTGCTGCTGTCGCTGCCGGTGCTCGCCGGCGGCATCACCATGCTGCTGACCGACCGCAATTTCGGCACCACGTTCTTCGCGCCCGAAGGCGGCGGCGACCCGGTGCTGTTCCAGCACCTGTTCTGGTTCTTCGGCCACCCCGAAGTCTACATCCTGATCCTGCCGGGCTTCGGCATCGTCAGCCATGTCGTCTCGACCTTTTCCAGAAAGCCGGTGTTCGGCTACATGGCGATGGTCTACGCCATGGTCGCCATCGGCGGCGTGGGCTTCATCGTGTGGGCCCACCACATGTACACCACCGGCCTCAGCCTCAACGTGCAGCGCTATTTCGTCGCCGCCACGATGGTCATCGCGGTGCCGACCGGGGTCAAGATCTTCTCCTGGATCGCCACCATGTGGGGCGGTTCGATCACCTTCCGCACCCCGATGCTGTGGGCGATCGGTTTCATCTTCCTGTTCACGGTCGGTGGCGTGACCGGCGTGGTGCTAGCCAATGCCGGCGCCGACCGTGTGCTGCACGACACCTACTATGTCGTCGCGCACTTCCACTATGTGCTGTCGCTGGGTGCCGTGTTCGCGATCTTCGCGGCCTGGTACTACTGGTACCCCAAGATGTTCGGCATCCTCTACAACGAGACGCTGGCCAACATCCATTTCTGGATCACCTTCGTCGGCGTCAACATTGTGTTCTTCCCGCAGCATTTCCTCGGTCTTTCGGGCATGCCGCGCCGCTACATCGACTACCCGGATGCCTATGCGTTCTGGAACCGCGTTTCATCGATCGGCTACTACATCACCTTCGCCGGCATGCTGCTGTTCCTCTACATCCTCTTCGAGTCGGCGCGGAAGCGCCGTCCGGCTCCGGCCAATCCCTGGGGCGAGGGGGCGACCACGCTCGAGTGGACGCTGCCGTCCCCGCCGCCCTTCCATCAGTTCGAGACGCTGCCGCGGATCGACGCGAAGGCGGGCGGACACTAAAGGACAGAGCGGGTGGCATTCGTTGAAGACAGCAATAGCCTTACCGTCACGGCCGGCGGCGCGCGCGTAGAAGACTACGTCGCGCTGCTGAAGCCGCGGGTGATGTCGCTTGTCGTCTTCACCGCCATCATCGGCCTGCTGCTGGCGCCGAGCGGCATCAACCCAGTCATCGCCGTCATCGCCATCCTCTGCATCGCGGTCGGCGCTGGGGGCTCGGGCGCGCTCAACATGTGGTTCGATGCCGACATCGACGCGGTGATGAGCCGCACCGCCAACCGGCCGATCCCAGCCGGCCGCGCCACCCGCGGCGAAGCGCTGGCGCTCGGGCTCATCTGCTCGGGCTTTTCGGTGATGATCCTCGGGCTCGCGACCAACTGGCTCGCGGCCGGGCTGCTCGCCTTCACCATCTTCTTTTACGCCGTGATCTATACGATGTGGCTGAAGCGCTCGACGCCGCAGAACATCGTCATTGGCGGCGCCGCCGGGGCGTTCCCGCCGATGATCGGCTGGGCCGCCGTGACCGGCGACGTTTCGCTCGCCTCTTGCGTGCTCTTTCTCATCATCTTCCTGTGGACCCCGCCGCATTTCTGGGCGCTGGCGCTCTACAAGCAGGGCGACTACGGCGCCGCCGGCATCCCGATGCTCCCCAACGTCGCCGGCGAGCAGGCCACCAAGACGCAGATCCTGCTCTATTCGGTCATCCTCGTCGCCACGAGCCTCCTGCCGCAGGCTATCGGCCTCTCCGGTTGGCTCTACACCGGCGTCGCCGCCGTGACTGGAGCGTCGTTCCTGTTCATCGCCGTCCGGCTCTATCGCAGCGCCGGCGCGCCGCAGATGAAAAAGGTCGCCCGCTCGCTGTTCACCTATTCGCTGAGCTATCTGTTCGTCATCTTTTTCGCCCTCATCGTCGATCATTGGGGCCGCATGATCGGGTGGATCGGATGAACGGCCAACTCGTGACCCAGGACGACGAGGCAGCCAAGCGCCGCCGTCGGCGCAACTCCATCGCGCTCGGGCTGGTGCTCGGTTTCTTGGTGCTGCTGTTTTACGTGCTGACCATCGTCAAGATGGGACCGGGCATAATCTCCCAGCGGGATCTCTAGGATGGCGATGGTCGCGCTCCCTGCCGCCTCCACTCACGGTAACCGCAACGTTGCGGGCATCTTGTTCCTGCTGGCGATCGGCATGGTGGGCCTCGCCTATGCAGCCGTGCCGCTCTACGAGGCCTTCTGCGCCGCAACCGGCTATGGCGGGACGACGCGTGTGGCGACCGACAACCCCAAGGGCATCATCGCCCGGCAGATGACGGTTCGCTTCGATTCCAACATCGACGGCGGCCTGCCCTGGCAGGTGGCGCCATCCAAACCGGTGACCGACAGCATCGGCGCCGTCGAGACGGTAGTCTTCACCGCCCGCAATCTCTCCAGCAAGACCGTGACCGGGCAGGCGGCGTTCAACGTCACCCCCGAGCTCGCCGGCAGCTACTTCAACAAGATCGAGTGCTTCTGCTTTACCGAGCAGACGCTCAAGCCCGGCGAAACCGTCGAGATGCCGGTGACATTCTTCGTCGATCCCGATATCGACAAGAACGCCGATTTGGCGACGATCCGGGACATCACCCTCTCCTATACCTTCTACGCTTCGAAAAATAAGGGAAGCTGACCATGGCCACCGCCGCCGCCCACGCCAAGCCCCACCACGACTACCACCTCGTCAACCCGAGCCCGTGGCCGGCAGTCGGCGCCACGTCGGCCTTCATCCTGGCGATCGGCGGCATCCTGTACATGAGGCAGGTGACGCCCTGGGTGCTGCTGATCGGTTTCGCCGGCGTGCTCTACACCATGTATGCCTGGTGGACCGACGTGGTGCGCGAGGCGCAGGCGGGCGATCATACCCCGGTCGTGCGCATGCATCACCGCTACGGCATGCTGCTGTTCATCGCCTCCGAAGTGATGTTCTTCGTCGCCTGGTTCTGGGCCTATTTCGACCAGTTCCTCCGCCGCGGCGACACCGAGCAATATGCGCGCGTCGATTTCATGGGGCCAACTTGGCCGCCGCAGGGCATCGAGCTGTTCGATCCGTTCCACCTGCCGCTGTTCAACACGCTGCTGCTGCTGACCTCGGGCACCACGGTCACCTGGGCCCACCACGCGCTGATCCACGGCGACCGCAAGGGCCTCAAATGGGGCCTCGCGCTCACCATCGTGCTTGGCGTGATGTTCACCTGCGTTCAGGCGCTCGAGTACTCGCGCGCCGGCTTCGCCTTCTCGGGCAACATCTATGGCGCGACGTTCTTCATGGCGACGGGCTTTCACGGCTTCCACGTGATCATCGGCACGATTTTTCTGATCGTCTGTCTGTTCCGCGCGCAGGCCGGCCAGTTCAGCGAAAAGCACCATCTCGGCTTTGAGTTCGCCGCCTGGTACTGGCACTTCGTCGACGTGGTCTGGCTGTTCCTGTTCGCCTCGATCTATGTCTGGGGCAGCTGGGGCGTCGCCCACGTCGGCTGATGACGGTCGATCCGGTTTGAGACAGGGCGCGGCGCGAGCTGCGCCCTTGTTGTTTGGAGTGGGTGCCGAGCCGAATGCGCGCTGTCGGGTCTCCCTCCCTTTGCAAGGGGGAGGGGAGCCTGACCTGTCCGACCCGGATAGACAGGTAACAGTCTGGACCGGATGGATAGGTAACAGTTTTCTTGCTGCCGGGAGGACCTGGCGATGGTTTGGCGAGAGACTGGGACGATGGACGAGCGGGTACGGTTTGTAGCGGCGTGCCTTG
>JACRAF010000008.1 GCA_016213505.1 Devosia nanyangense | reverse complement strand
TCCGCGGCGGGGGTGTCGGAACCGTTCGGTCAAAGCGGCAAGAGCCGGTAAGCCGAAGAAACCCAAGCGATGCGACCACCGCCCCCGTCACGTCCACCGGCACTTCGTCGGTACCCCGCGCTAGAGGGTGAACGCGAGGGCATTATGCACTCATCGCAAAGCGCGGGGATAACTCCCCATGTCGGGGCGACAAGGGATTGATACTCCACGCGTTTTCGAGTGGATCATGAGTCACCCTCGGTGCGTGGGGCACCCCACCCACCGGCTGCGCCGGTCCCTTGCCATTCGAGCTTAGCTCTCATGGCCTTCTCCCCTCAAATCGATCCACTAGCGCGACTTGCCCTGCGGTACGGCTCGAAGCCCGACAAGCGGGAGGAGACCAACTGAACCATCCATTATGGAGCCGGCCGTTGAGCTTTCTTCCCGCTGCCCATGGGAGGAAAGGCGAGGCGACTGCGGCCCACCGCGCTGCCGCCATCCTCATCCAGCTCCCTTTTCCCTCCTGCCTCTAGACCCTCTTGCATCTAACTGACCAGTCAGTTATTACGCAGATGACCGCTCGGTCAGTTGATGAAACCGGACCGGCCGGCAGAGGCGAGAGCATGGGACGCAGCGCGAACATAAGAATTCCGAAATTCCGGCGGCGGGCCGAGGCGCGGCCGGACGAGGTGCTCGACGCGGCGCTGGCGCTGTTCGTCGAGAAGGGCTTCGCGGCGAGCCGGGTCGAGGACATCGCCACCCGTGCCGGGCTCAGCAAGGGCGCGGTCTATCTCTACTTCCCATCCAAGGAAGCGATCCTCGAGGGCCTGGTGCGGCGCGCCGTGCTGCCCATCGCCAACAATGCGCTGGGCTTCATCGAGAACTACTCCGGCGATCCGCGGCTGGTCATCGGCACGGTGATGAAGATGATCGCCGGCCGCCTGTCGGATCCAAAGATGGCTGCCATTCCGCGGCTCCTGATGCGCGAGATCATCCACTTCCCCGAATTCGCCCAGATGTACCGGCGCGAGGTGCTCGACCGGGTGGTTCCGGCGGTGCAGGCGCTGATCGCCAACGGCATCGCCGAGGGTTATCTCAGGCCGGTCGATCCCGAACTTACGGTGCGCTCTATCGTCGGGCCGATCATGCTTCACATGCTGATGGCCGAAATCTTCGGGATGACGCCGGCGGGCGGCCTATCCCTCGACCGGCTGGTCGACAACCACCTCACCATCCTGTTCGACGGCCTCAGCGCGCCGGCGAGCGACCGCCGCTTCATGGCCACCTGAGGTCAGCCGATGCGTGCAACACACAGTCACATCGAACGCCGTTTTACTCAGAGGGCCGGGTCATGAACGAATTCTTCGCCTGGGCGATGGGCCTCCTGGCGGTCATTCCGGGGCTCGGCCATCCGGCGCCGAGCTGGAACGGCTATGTCGAGGAGAGCTATGTCTATGCCGCCGCGCCATCCGGCGGGGTCATCGCCAGCATCGCCGTGACCGAGGGCCAGCTGGTGAGGAAAGGCGAGACGCTGTTCGTGCTCGAAGCCAACCAGCAGCAGGCGCTCTACGAGGCGGCGAAGGCCCGCGCCGACGCGGCCGAGGCGAGCCTCGACAACCTCAAGACCGGCAGCCGGAGCGAGGAGGTCGATGTGATCCGCGCCTCACTCGCCAAGGCGTCGGCGGACCTCAGTCTCGCGCGGCAGAACCTGACGCGGTCCGAGGACCTCTTCGACAGCGGGCTGATCCCGATGGCGCGGCTCGACGCCGACAAGGCGATGTTTGCGTCGGCCCAGGCGGCGGTCGACCAGCTCGAGGCGCAGCTCAAGGTGGCCGAACTCCCGGCCCGCGACGCCCAGCAGATCGCGGCCGAAGCAACGCTCGCGGCGGCGCGGGCGGACGCGGTCAATGCCGCGGCCAACCTTGCCGACCGCACCGTCACCGCGACAGAGGCGGGGCGGGTCGAGCGGCTGTTCTTTTCGGCCGGCGAGGTGGCGGGGGCGGGCGTGCCGGTGGCCTCGCTCAGCGGCGCCGATGCGATGAAGGTCAAGTTCTATATCAACGAGGCGGATCGTCATCAGTTCGCACTCGGCGATGCGCTGGCCATCAGCTGCGACGGCTGTCCGGCGGGGCTGACGGCGAAGGTCAGCTATTTCGCCTCCGATCCGCAATTCACCCCGCCGATCATCTACTCGCGCGACGAGCGCAGCCGGCTGGTGTTCCTGACCGAAGCCGTGCTCGACGACCAGAACGGCATTCGCCCCGGCCAGCCGGTGAGCATCGGGCGGATCGAGTGAGCGAGCCCCTCGTCATCGAGGTCAGCGGCCTCACCAAGCGCTTCGGCGAGCGGACGGTGGTCGACCATTTCGACATCCGGGTGCCCAAGGGGGCGATCTACGGCTTTCTCGGGCCCAACGGCTCGGGCAAGACCACGACCATCCGCATGCTCTGCGGCCTGTTGACGCCGGACGAGGGCGAGGGGACCTGCCTCGGCTTCGACGTGCGGCACGAGGCGAGCCGCATCAAGGAAGAAGCCGGCTACATGACGCAGAAATTCTCGCTCTACGAGGACCTCTCGATCCGCGAGAATCTCGATTTCGTCGCCCGCATGTACCGGCTCGACCGGCGCAAGGAGCGGGTGCAGGTGGCGCTCGACGAGCTCGGGCTCGCCGACCGCGCCAAGCAGCTCGCCGGCACGCTGTCGGGCGGCTGGAAGCAGCGGCTGGCGCTCGCGGCGTGCCTGTTGCACGAGCCGAAATTGTTGCTGCTCGACGAGCCGACGGCGGGCGTCGATCCCAAGGCGCGGCGCGATTTCTGGGACGAGATCCGGCGGCTCAGCGCCAAGGGCGTCACGGTGCTGGTCTCGACCCACTACATGGACGAGGCGGTGCAGTGCGATTTCATCACCTACATCGCCTATGGCAAAAAGCTGATCGACGGGCCGTCGGCGATGATCCCGGCGCTGGTCGGGCTCGAGACCTGGCGGGTCGAGGGCCCCAATTTGGGGGCGCTTGCCGAGCGGCTGAAGGCCGAGCCCGGGGTCGAGCAGGTGGCGCGGTTCGGCGCGGTGCTGCACATTTCGGGCACCGACAAGCCGCTGCTCAACCAGACCGTCGAGCGGCTCAAGGCCGAGGAGACGCATCACTGGAGCCTCCAGGTGGCGGGGCTCGAGGAGGCCTTCATCTATCTGATGGCGGGGGCGCGGGACAATTTCGCCCTCGATACGCCGCCGGAGATTGCAGCATGAGCGGCGACGGCGCGCCGGCGCGCAAACCGGCGAGAACGGGCTTCTCGTTCCGGCGGTTCGGCGCGGTGCTGACCAAGGAATTCATCCAGATGCGGCGCGACCGCATCACCTTTGCGATGATGATCGGCCTGCCGCTGGTGCAGCTGTTCCTGTTCGGCTTTGCCATCAACGCCGACCCGCATCACCTGCCGACGCTGGTCGAGATGGGCGACAACGGCCCGCTGACCCGGGCGGTGATCGCCGGCATGCAGCAATCGGACTATTTCGACTTCAAGGGCGAGGTGGCGGGCATTGCGGCGGGCGAGGAGGTGCTGCGGCGAGGCGAGGCGAACTTCGTGGTCGTCATCCCGCAGAATTTCGAGCGCGACGTGATCCGCGGCCGGATGCCCGAAATCCTCATCGCCGCCGACGCCTCGGATCCCTCGGCGGTGGGCGGCGCGGCTGCGGCGCTCTCGGGCATCGTCAGCGTCGCGGTGCGCGAAGTGCTGACCGGCCCCTTGGCGATGCCGTCGGGGGCGCCGCCGTTCTCGGTCACGGTGCATCGCGAATACAACCCCGAGGGCAAGACCTCGACCAACATCGTGCCGGGGCTCCTGGCGATCATCCTCTCGATGACCATGGTGATGATAACCGCCGTCGCTATCGTCAAGGAGACCGAGCGCGGCACGATGGAAATGCTGATCGCCACCCCGGTCCGGCCGTTCGAGGTGATGCTGGGCAAGATCCTGCCCTACGTGTTCGTCGGCTATGTGCAGACGATCGTGTTCCTGATCGCCGCGGCGGTGATCTTTCACGTGCCGTTCGAGGGCTCGTGGCTGGCTTTCTTCCTCGGCTTCAACCTCTACATCGTGGTCAATCTGGCGCTCGGATTTTTGATCTCGACGGCGTCGCGCAACCAGATGCAGGCGATGCAGCTGAGCTTTTTCACCATCCTGCCGTCGATCCTGCTCTCGGGTTTCATGTTCCCGTTCGCCGGCATGCCGGGCTGGGCGCAGGTCCTCGGTACCGGGGTGCCGGCGACGCATTTCCTGCGCATCATCCGCGCCGTGATGCTGAAGGGCGGCGACGTCGCCGATGTCGGCCCCCAATGCCTGGCGCTCGGCATTATCCTCGTGGTGATCTCGGGGATCGCGATGCTCAGGTATCGGCAGACGCTGGACTGAAAGGCGCGCCGGGACTGGTGCCCCGGCGCTCCCCGAAGATCGGTCAGGGCTTGATCGCCATGTGCTCGGCGTGCGGCACGAAATAGAGGTGCACGTCGTAGTGCGGCACCGGGTAGCCTTCATGGCCTTCCGGTTCGAAGCCGAAATCGACATGGTCGACCGGCGGCAGGGTGAAGCCGGCCTTGGGCGCGAGCTCGAGGAAGGACTTGCCCGACTTGAACGATTCCTGGTCGATCATGAATTCGAAGAAGATCACCTTGCCGTTGGAGACGCCGTAGATCGGTCCGAGCGGCAGATCGGCCGGGTTGGCCCAGTGCTCGCCCATGGTCGGCACGACGCCCGAGACCTGCACCACGTCCTTGGGGAGCTGCGAGGCGTCGGGGAGGGCGACGTCGCCGGCAAAGGCGGGCGAGGCCACGGCCAGAAGAAGCGCCACCGTGAGGGCGCGAGTGATAGTAGTCATGTTGTTTCTCTTTCTCGTCTGATTGCCCGGGACCGAACCAAACCGGCCGGTGTCCGGGGGTGTTTCCCCGCGGCGGCCTAACTACCCGGCGCGCGGCGCGATGCAACGGGAAAATCGTCTGCCGGACGCGCCGGCGGCGGGCGCTGTTCATCGTCGATTCAGATTCGATGAGGGCGTGGGACCGGACGAACGCAGTATTGCCATTTGGCATCTATCAGCGTATATGCTGCCATATGGAACGCGCCGCACAGATACTGCCCGTTGATGTCGCCGAGACCCAGGCAATCGCGGACGGCCTCACCGAGGCGGAGGCCGGGGCGATGTTTCGCGCCGTGCTCAATCTGTTCCGGCTGTGGGGGGTAACGGACGAGCAGGCCTCGCAACTGCTCGACCTGCCGGTGCGCACCTACCGCCGCTGGAAGGCGGGCGAGACGGGGCGAATCGGGCGCGACGGGCGGGCCCGGCTGTCGAACCTCATGGGCATCCACAAGGCGCTGCGGCTGATCTTTCGGGAGCCGCAGCGCGGCTATGACTGGGTCAAGGCGCCCAACGCGGCATTTGCCGGCAAGAGTGCGCTCGAGGTGATGCTGGGCGGCGAATTGACCGATCTGATGCGGGTGCGGCGCTATCTCGACGCCGAGCGGGGCTGGTGACGCCGGCTCCAGTGACTCAGGTCGACTGGCGGGGCGCGGTGCGGATCATTCGCAGCGCCTTTCCGCCGATCGATCTGTTCGAGGATATCGCCGATCCGGCGGACTGGCCGCTGCTGATCGCGGCCGAGCAGAAGACCAATCCACGGGTGCTGGAGGCGATCGGCCGGCTCGATCTCGTGCCCGCGCGGCGGCGTGTCTCGGGGCCCGGCGCGAGCTACCGGATGGCGCCGTTCACGCATGCCAGCCCGGATCGCCCGAGCCGGTTTTCCGACGGCAGTTTTGGCGTGCTCTATGCCGGCAACAGCACCGAGGTCGCGCTGTTCGAGACCATCCACCATCACCAGCTGTTCATGGTGCGGACGATGGAGAAGCCGGGGTGGACGTCGCAGTTTCGTGAGATCATGCTCGACGTGCACGGCCGCCTGCACGATCTGCGGAGCCGAGCCGAGCCAGCGGTGCTCGATCCCGGCGACTATGCCGCCGGGCAGCGGCTCGGCGCAGCGCTTCGGGCGGCAGGATCGGACGGCGTCGTCTATCCCAGCGTGCGCCGGGCGGGTGGGGCCTGCGTCGGGCTGTTCTACCCCGACCTCGCCGTAAATGCCGTCCAGGGGCGGCATCTGGACTATCACTGGAACGGCGCTCGGGTGGACTATGTGCGAGACGCCGGCTCGCGCCAGGTGTTCGCCATCGCAGCCTCGAGCACTTCACGTTCCGATGGAATCGGAACGCGTGCTCTATGTCTTTGATTTGTCGCGTTTCCGAACCGGAAAACCGCTTCGCACTTTTCCTGGAAACGCTCTAGAGCTGCAGCGCCGCTTTCACTTCGCGAACCAAGCGAGCATCGTCCCAGTAATTGTCCTGTAGCCATTTGGGCGAGCGGCGCACCTCCTCGAGATCATGGGCGACCCAGCCGATGCGCAGCGCCACGCAGTGCTTGCCGGTCGAGTGGCGGTACATCGCCGCCATGGTCTCGAACACCCGTTTGGAGTGGCCGTAGGTGTTGATCGCCCAGCCGGGCTTGGGCTCGGCCCAGTCGGAGGAGGGCAGGATCACGCGTGGCACGGGCACGCGCTGGCAGGCATCGAGCAGCCGCGCTGCATCGATCACCGCCTGGTAGTGGACGTCGTCGGGCGCATCGACATCGGCCGAAGTGGCGACATGGATGACGCCGTCGACGGCGGCGAGGACGTCGCGAATCTGCGGCGCAGCGTAGTCGATGGTCGCGAGGTCGGCGACGATATCGGCGCCGGGGACGCGATCCATGCCGATGGCGCCGGGAAAGGCAGTCATCAGCCGGTGGCCGACATTGCCCATGGCACCGACGATCAGCAGTTTCACGGCACGAGCCCGAACATCTGGTCCTGCAGCCGCCGCAGCGCGAACAGCCGGGTCGTCGCGTCGGGGGCGGCGTTCTTGCGGGTCAGCAGCTCGCCTTTCCTGACCGGGGCGATGACCTTGCCGCCTTCGAGCAGGCCGACCGGCACGGCGAGCTTTTCGCGGGCGTCGCCGATGGTCATGACGAAGCTGCGATAGCAGGTCTCGCCGATGGCGTCGAAGGTCTCGCCAACCGCAAGATCGCGCTTGGCGACGGCGCAGACTTCGGCCACCGGATTGGGCAGCGGCACCATGTCGGGCCGGCCGTAGAGCATGATGCGGGCGGCGGTCAGCGGCACTTCGAGGCTGGTGAGGTGATAGGGCCGGAAGAAACTGTAGTAGGGCCCGACGCCGACATGGAGATCATCCATGCGCTCGATGATGCGGGGATGCTCGGCTTCGACGATGACGAAGACGCCCGGCGCCACTCCCTTGCCGACGGTGAAGTCGACGACGCCCTTCTTATCGAGGATGCCGCCGTCTTGCTTGGGGATCAGCACCTTGACCATCTGGTCGCGGTCGGCCTTGGGGCCGTGCATCCCCGGCACGTCGGGGACAAGGCCGGTGGCGTTGGCGATGCAGCACATCTCGACCATGGTCTTCGAACCATCGACGAACTCGACCAGCATGCGCGGGTTCATGTTGCGGCGCGCCGCTTCCTCGCGATAGTCGTCGGGGACGGCGTCGTGGTCGAGCGGGTTGTTCTTGCCCTTGCCGGCCGAGACAATGCGGTAGCCCAGCGCCGAGGCGAACTCGATCAGCTCCATGCAGCTCGAGGGCTCGTCGCCGGCGCCGACCGAGTAGACGACACCGAGGCGGTCGGCCTGTTTCTTGAGGTAGGGCCCGATGGTGACGTCGGCCTCGACGTTCATCATCACCAGATGCTTGCCGTGCTGCATCGCCATCAGGTCGTAGTCGGCGGCGACGCCCGGCTTGCCGGTGGCGTCGATGACGACGTCGATCTCGGGGGTCTTGACCAGCGTCTCGGCCGAGGTGATGGCGATCTTCTTGCTGCCGATGGCCGCGGACACCTTGCTCAGCGTGTCGGCCTCGACGGCGTGGCCGTCGTCGCCATACGCGATGGTCATGGCTTCGCGGGCGGTGTGGGGGCGGCGGGTGGCGATGGCGCACACCTCGATGCCGCGCATCAGCATGCCCTGGGTGACGAGGTCGGTGCCCATCTCGCCCGAGCCGATGACGCCGATGCGGATCGGCCGGTTTTCGTCGGCACGGCGCGCCAGGTCGCGGGCAATCCCGGTCAGATGGACATTGGTCAAAGGCTGGTAGGTCGGCATGGGCGCGGGATAGCAGAGATGGGACGGGGCGGGAACCAAGAATCCCGCGCAAGTGACTGCGGCTGGCTCTCAGGCGACGCTTGTCCCGAGCGAGCGGCTGCCATTCGAGCGTAGCTCTCATGGCCTTCTCGCCTCAAATCGATCCACCGGATCGATTTGCCCTTCGGGACGGCTCGAAGCCCCTCATCCGTCTCGGCCGTCGGCCGATCCACCTTCTCCCACGAGGGGAGAAGGCCGACACACCGGCATTGCGGCTCTATTGCCTTCTCCCATGATGGGAGAAGGTGGCGAAGCCGGATGAGGGTGAGGCCAATAGCGTTGATGGGCAAAGTGATCCTCCTGTATCGGGTCCAGTCGCGCCCCTTCCGCCATGCTGCGCATGGTCCCCCCTCGCCCCGCTCAGCGGGGGAGGATATGAGGAGCCATGACCACAGAACTCGACATCACGACCGACGGCCGGCTCGGCATCATCGCCCTCAACCGGCCGGCGGCGATCAATGCGCTGTCGCTGGGAATGATCGAGGCCATCACCGAAACCCTCAGCCGCTGGCGGGACGATGCGGCGACCGGGGCGGTGCTGTTCGAGGGCCGCGGCGCCAAGGGATTTTGCGCCGGCGGCGACGTGCGGGTGGTGCGGGCCCTGGTGGTCGAAGGCAAGCCGGAGCTGGCGGATGCCTATTTCGCCGCGGAGTACCGGATGAACGGGATGATCGCCGGCTACGCCAAGCCGTTGATCGCCGTGAGCCACGGCATCGCCATGGGCGGCGGCATCGGCATCGCCGGCCATTGCCGCTACCGGTTGACGCAGCCGGGCGCCCGGTTCGCGATGCCGGAGGCGGCGATCGGGTTCTTCCCGGATGTCGGGGTCAACGCCATTCTCGCCAAGGCGCCGCTCAACCGGGCGCTGCTGTTCGAAATGACCGGGACCAGCGTCGGCGCTGCCGATGCCCTGGACCTGGGGCTCGCCGACGCGGTCGTCGATCCCGCGCGGCTGGCGGAACTCCGGATGGACCTTGCCGTCGCCGCAGGGTCCAGCCATCCCGACAGCGCCATCGTCCGGCTGATCGAGGCCGAATCGATCGAGGCCGGCGACGCCTCCTTCTGCGGGCTCGCCGATCTGCTGCCGGCCGACGCTCCGGCGTCTCCGGCGGATTTCCTCGAGCGGGTAGCGGCGGTGCCGGCGCTGGCCGAGATGTCCGCCCTGCTCGGCTCGCGCAGTCCGAGCGCGCTGACGGCGATCTTTCATGCCCAGCTCGCCGCCCGGCAGCTGCCCGACGTCGCCGCTGTGCTCGATCTCGACCTGCGCCTGGCCGGGGTCATGGCGCGAGCGCCGGACTTTGCCGAGGGGGTGCGCGCCGTGCTGGTCGACAAGGACCAGCGGCCCAGCTGGCGCCCGGCGCGGCTGGCCGAGGTCGACCCGGCGGCGATCCTTCGGGCCGTGAAAACGCCCTGAGCCCCGGTTTTCCGGCCGCCGCAGCGTTTGGGTTAGCACTTCTTAAACCGTTCCTGTGGACACTACCGGGAGGGGAAAAGACCCGTCCTGGGGGCTGGCTTGTCATGGCCGAAACGGCCGATACGAAGATCGTGGCGCTGCCGGCGATCGTCGATCTCGATGCGCTCGACACGGTGCGCGACGGGCTGATCGACGCGGTCGAGCTCGGCGCCGTGGAGATCGATGGCTCGCGCGTCGAGCGGGTTGCGACCAACGCGCTGCTCATGCTGGTCAGCGCCGCCGAAACTTCGCGGCGGAACAATTTTGCCTTCAGCATTTCCGGGGCCAGCGCCCCGATGCTCGCCGCCATCGACCGGCTCGGTCTCGGCGGCAGCTTCTCTGCGTTGATGAAAGGATAGTCGTGCATGCGTGTTCTGACGGTCGATGATTCCCGCACCATCCTCGCCATGCTGCATCATACGCTCAGCAATGCCGGCTTCGAGGTGTTGCAGGCGGAAGACGGCCAGAAGGGCCTCGACGTGCTTGCCACCGAAGCGGTGGACGTGGTGATCACCGACATCAACATGCCGGTGATGGACGGCATCGAGTTCATCAAGAACGTCCGCGCCTCGGGCCAGCACAACAGCCTGCCTATTCTCATCCTCACCACCGAGACCAGCCAGGACAAGCGCGACCAGGGCCGCGCCGCCGGCGGTACGGGGTGGATCGTCAAACCGTTCGATCCGGAAAAACTGATCTCGGTGATCAACCGCGTAGTGCATTGATCGGGGCATAAGACCAGAAGGGTCACCGCCAGGATGAGCGATCTCGACGACTTCAAGGCTACCTTCTTCGACGAGTGCTCCGAACTCCTCGGCGAACTCGAGGAGCAGTTCGCCGCTATCGAGGCGGGCGACCGCACCGCCAACCGGCTCAATGCCGTGTTCCGCGCCGTACACTCGATCAAGGGCGGCGGCGGCGCCTTCGGTTTCGTCGAGATGGTGGCGTTCGCGCATGCCTATGAGACGCTGCTCGACCATGTCCGCGACGGGCGCATCGAGCTCTCCGATCCGGTGACGGTGCTGTGCATCCGCGCCAACGACCTGCTCGCCGATTTCGTCAAGGCGGCGCGCACGGGTGCGAGCCTCGGGCCTGGCTATGGCGCCGACGAGCGGGCGCAGTTCGACGCGCTGACCCGCGGCGAGCCGATCGGCAGCCATGGCGGCGACGCCGGCGGCGCACCGATGGACGAATTCGACATCGACTTCGTGCCGGTGATGGTCGATCTGGCGCCGTCCGCGGCCGCCGCTCCGGCCCCGGCCGAGGACAGTTTCGCGAACCTGCCGCTCACGGCCGAACGGGGTCACTGGGAGATCCACTTCGCGCCGCACAGCGAGCTCTATTCGCGCGCCAACGATCCGCTGCTGCTGTTCCGCGAACTGGGCAATCTGGGCGAGCTGACGGTCACCGCCAAGCTCGGTGAAATCCCGCCGCTCGCCGATTTCGAGCCCTATGGCATCTATTGCAGCTGGGAACTGACGCTGGTCTCACCGACGGCGACCGCCGCCTCGATCGCCGAGGTGTTCGAGTTCGTAGAGGGCAATTGCGATCTGTCGATCGCCCTGCTGGCCGGGGCCAACAACCCGCCGGCCGAGCCGACGCTCGACGAGCTGGCGGCGCTGGTGATGCCGCCGGTCGCCGATGACGGGCCGGGACTGAGCTTTGCCGATCTCGCCGAAACGCTCAAGACCGAGGCGCCGGTGCGCGCGCCCGCCGCTGCGCCGATCCTGCTCCGCCCGGCGGAGCCGGCGCCGATGTCCGCCGCCGAGGAGTCCGACGCCGATCGCCGCGGCGGCGAGGCCGATCGCCGCACCGCGGTGCAGTCGATCCGCGTCGATCTCGACAAGGTCGATCGCGTCGTCAACATGGTGGGCGAGCTGGTGATCACCCAGTCGATGCTCACCCAGCAGATGGACGACACATTGCGGGCCCGCTACCAGGAACTGGTGCGCGGCCTCGAGGTGCTGGCGCAAACGACGCGCGGGCTGCAGGACGCGGTGATGGCGATCCGCGCCCAGCCGGTCAAATCGGTGTTCTCGCGCATGCCGCGCCTGGTGCGCGACCTGGCGCAGAAGACCGGCAAGAAGATCAAGCTCGAGACCATCGGCGAAGCGACCGAGATCGACAAGACGGTGATCGAGCAGCTCTCCGATCCCTTGACCCACATGATCCGCAATTCCTGCGATCACGGCATCGAAACGCCGGAGGCGCGCCGCGCCCTGGGCAAGCCCGAGATCGGCACCATCCGGCTTTCGGCCGAGCAGGCGGGCGGCAACATCCTCATCGCCGTCGAGGACGACGGCGGCGGCATCAACCGCGACCGCGTGCTGCAGGTGGCGCGCGACCGGCTGGTGATCGGTCCCGATCAGCAGCTCACCGAAGAGCAGATCGACAACCTCATCTTCGCGCCGGGCTTTTCGACCGCCACCGAGGTTTCCGATATCTCGGGTCGCGGCGTCGGCATGGATGTGGTGCTCTCCAACATCAAGAAGATCGGTGGCTCCGTGCATGTCCGCTCGCGCACCGGACAGGGGACGCGGATGACGCTGCGCCTGCCGCTGACGCTGGCGGTGCTCGACGTCATGCTGGTGAGGGTCGGGCCGTCGCCCTATGTGGTGCCGCTCAGCTCGATCGTCGAAACCATCCAGTGCTCGCGGGCCGATTTCGGCCGTGCCCCGTCGGGCGCCAAGGTGCTGAGGGTGCGCGGCGAGTATGTGCAGGTGGTCGATCTCGCCGAGCGGTTCGAGCTCACCGGCGGCGCCGAGCTCGCCAACCGCTTCGTCGTCCTCTGCGAGGCCGAGGGCGGCACCAAGGTGGCGCTGGTCGTCGACGACATCATCGGCCAGCAGCAGGTCGTCATCAAAAGCCTCGAAGAGAATTTCGAATCGATCGACGGCATCGCCGGCGGCACCATTCTGGGCGACGGCAACGTTGCCCTGATCGTCGACGTGCAGGGCCTCAAGGCCCAGAAACTCCACAAGAACGCCGCCTAGAACGGGCGGCAGAAGGACCAGAAGATGGACTCTCTCGCGTACAAGGACGACATGTCCAACGGCTCGCAGGTCAATGTGCAGAACTCGCTGCAGCTGATCGCCTTTTCGATCGGCGAGCAGACCTATGGCGTCGAGATCACCACGGTGCGCGAGATCCGCGCCTGGAACGGGGCGACGCCCCTGCCCAATACCCGCGAATATGTGCGCGGGGTGATTAATCTGCGCGGCACGATCGTGCCGATCTTCGATCTGCGCGCCCGCTTCGGCGAGGGCCAGACCTCGCCGACCAAGAACCATGTCGTCGTCGTCATGTCGGTCGGCGAAAAGTGGGTCGGCATTCTGGTCGATGCGGTGAGCGACATCCTGACCGTCAGCAAGGACGATATCCACGCCGTGCCCGAGGGCAACACGATGGACACCGAGCTGCTCAACGGCATCGTCACCCACGAGAGCCGGATGGTCGGGTTGATCGATCTGCACGCGGTGGTGTCGGGCGCCAAGATGGACGGCTAGACCGGCGCTCCAGCGCTATGGTGAAAGGGGGCGCTTCGGCGCCCTTTTGGTTCTGAGGGGGGGGAGGCTGGCCCGAAGCCGGTCTGGCTAGAACAGATCGACGTCGCCATGCGAGGGCATCGCCGCGACGCCCGAGAGCGCCGGCACGCGCAATTCGTCGAGCACGAGGCTGGACCAGATTTCGTCGTAGACGGAGTCCGGGGCGGTGGGGGGCAGCAGGGCGAACTGCCGCACCGCCAGCGCCATATTCTGGCAGCGCTGCTCGATCCGGTCCTGGCCCTGCAGCGCATTGACGATGATCGCGACGGCTTCCTTCTTGGCTGCGGCGCCGTTCAGCGACTTGTCGGCGAGAACCTCGAGCGCATAGGTGATGCCTTCAACCATGGCGGCAGTCTGGCGCGCGGTTTCGTCCAGTTCACGAGCGAGCTTCTGCAGTGACATAGATGGCCTAACCCCCGAATTCGCCCCAACCTATAGCGCAGAAGTCTGAAGCTCTTCTTGCCGGCCTGCGACATGGGAATGGTTGGCCGAAACTGGTTAGAAGTTCCCTAAGGAATTGCATCCTAGGGTAATGACAACCTTGTCAGGGGGCGACAACAGAAGATGACCAAGGGCCGCACTGGCGCACCCGCGTTCGATCGGGGCGTGGTGACGACGATTCACCAGGGCGACTGTCTGGTCGGCGGCGACGAGGACCTCACCTTTTCGACGATCCTCGGATCGTGCGTTTCGGCCTGTATCCGCGACACGCAGGCGCTGGTCGGCGGCATGAACCATTTTCTCCTGGCCGAACCCTCGGGCAATGCCCGCGACCGCTACGGCGCCTCGGCGCGCTACGGTGCCTTCGCCATGGAACAGCTGATCAACAAGGTGCTGAGCCGCGGCAGTGGCCGCAAGGCCAATCTCGAGATCAAGATCTTCGGCGGCGGGCTGATCAATGCGGCGCTGACCGATGTCGGCGCCAAGAACATCGAGTTCGTCCGCGAATTCCTCGGCAATGAAGGCTATGCGGTGACCGGCGAGGATGTGGGCGGCGCCTTTGCCCGGCGGGTGATGTTCAAGCCGTATTCGGGCCGGGCCTTCGTCAAGCGGCTCGACAGCGTCGCCGGCGCCAGCGTGGCGCGCGAGGAACTCTCGATCGTGGGCACGCGCAGCGCGGTCAAGCCGCCGATGGACGACATCGAGCTGTTCTAGCGGCCGGCGCGGCACGGCCATCGCCCTCCAAAGTTGCGGAAATCTTACCGGCGGCGGCGGCGATACAGATTTGGTTAACCATTCGGATTTTAGGGTACCGAGGCACTCAATCCCACTACGGCCCGGATGCGCCGCACCAGAGTCGCGTTGATCGTCGATCTCGTCTGGCTCGCGGCCGTCGCCGCGGCCGGCGCCGGGCTTTGGGCGTTCGGCTTCGGCTGGGTCGGGCTCGGCCTCGCCAGTCTCCTCACCATCGGAGCGTTCGGGGGCAGCATCATGCTCGCAAGTGCGATCGAGCGCGGCGTGCAGCAGAAGCTGGCCGAACTCGGCCGGGCGGTCGGCGCCGCCAGCAGCAAGGATATGCACGACGGAGTGAGCATCGAGGCGATCATCGCCAATCTCGCCGGCCGGCTCGAGCGGGCCAGCCAGTTCAAGGCGGCGTTCGCCGGCCTCAGCCAGCCGGCGCTGGTGGCCGCCGCGGATGGCGAAATCCTCGGGGTCAGCCGCGGCCTCGCCGCGATCGAGCCGGACGCCGTCGAGGGCGGCAATATCGCGCGCGTGTTCGGCGAGGGCTACCGGGTCGGCGGCACCGCCGCGAACGAACTGGTGAGCCTCGGCGAGGCCCGCTACGCGGCGCACCAGCGGGTAGCCGGCTCGGGCCGGCTGGTGATCGAACTGGTCCCGGCGGGCGCCTATATCGCCGACGACGACCTCGATGCGTTCGCGGCGGCGCTGGCGGGCGGGCAGACGAGTTTTAGGTTCGACGCCAAAGCGCTGGCCGCCTCGCCGGCGCTGCGGCTGCTCGGGGAGGGGCTCGAGAGCCTCGATCTGGGTGTCCAGGCGCTGGCCCGGCTGAGCGAGGGCGAGGCGCTGACCGCCGAGATGCGGCGCGCCAATTCCGGCATTTCGCCGCAGGTGCGCGATCTGGGCGATCTGCTCGCCGCCGTCATCGAGGAGCGCGACGAGCACGCCGAGCAACGCGCCCTGCTCGAACGCAAATGCGACGCGGTGCTCAACGCCATCGACAAATACCGCGCCTCGGTGGTGTCGATCGCCGAATACGCCGATGGGGCGCGGACCGGGCTCACCGTGGCCGGCCAGGCGGTCGAGCGCGGACGCGAGAAGGCGAAATCGGTGAGGACGCTCGGGCGCGAAGCCAAGGGCCTGCTGGGCGATGCGGCGCGGGTGGCCGACCGGGCCAACCAGGCGGCGGGCAGCACCGACGTCGCCACCGCCGAAATCGACAAGCTGGTCGCCGCCATCGAGGATGTGAGCTTCAGGACCAACCTGTTGGCGCTCAACGCGGCGGTCGAGGCGGCGCGGGCCGGGGAAAAGGGCGCGGGCTTTGCCGTGGTCGCCGACGAGGTCCGGATGCTGGCGCAGCTGACGCAGAAGACGGCGCGCGACATCCGCAGCGTGGTGGGCGTCAGTCGCGGCCAGTCGGGCGCCGGGATCGCCGAGGCGGAAAACCTCAGGAATATTCTGGGCGACCTCACCCGGCATTTAGAGAATCTAAGCAATGAGACCGACATGATCAGCGGGGCTCTCGATGAGGGCAGCGGGGCGATCAGCCGGCTCGATACGCACGTCTCCTCGATGGAGGACACCGCGTCGCGGGCGCAGACGCTGCCGGCACGGCGACAGCAGCGGGCGGTGAACGGACAATGATGGAGCAGACCGAGTTTGCGCTGGGCGAGCGCGACTTCGAGCGGATTCGCGAGCGGCTCTACGCCGTGGCGGGAATCTCGCTCTCCGACGCCAAGCGCACCCTGGTCGTGGCCCGGCTCAGCAAGATCGTGCGCACCATGGGGCTGCCCACCTTCGATGCCTATCTCGATCATCTCGAGCACCGCGCCACCGCCGACGACGCGCAGAGCTTCGTCAACGCGCTGACCACCAACCTCACGCGCTTCTGGCGCGAAGAACATCATTTCACCCACCTCGAGGCCTATGTCGGCGAGCTGGTCAAGAGCCGGACCAGCCAGTCGGACAAGCGCCTGCGCATCTGGTCGGCCGGTTGTTCCACCGGGCAGGAGCCCTACACCATCGCCCTGGCGCTTCTGGCGGCCTGGCCCGAGCTCAGGCGCTGGGACTTCAAGATCCTCGCCACCGACATCGACACCTCGGTGATCGCCAAGGCGGCAACCGCGACCTATCCCGAGAGCGAGCTCAGCGGCCTGACGCCGGAGCGGGCGCGGCTGTTCGAGCGCATCGGGGGCGGCCTCATCCGGGTACCGCAGGCGATTGTCGCCCTGGTCTCGTTCAAGCCGCTCAACCTGATGGCGCCGTGGCCGATGAAGGGGCCGTTCGACGCCGTCTTCTGCCGCAACGTCGCGATCTATTTCGACAAGCAGACGCAGGCGGAGGTGTTCGGCCGGCTCGGCAAGATCCTGGCGCCGGGCGGCTTTCTCTATATTGGGCACTCGGAAAACCTGGGTGCGGGCGTCGCCGGATACCGGCTCGTCGGCAAGACCATCTATCAGTCCCGCGGCGCAGAGCGGGCGAAGGACGCAGCATGAGCATCAGGGTATTGATCGTCGACGATTCGGCGCTGATCCGCGAGGTGCTGTCGCGCACGCTCGGGCGCGACGGGGACATCATCGTCGTCGGCACCGCCGAGGACCCGATCGAGGCACGGGCCAAGATCCGGGCGCTCAATCCCGATGTGGTGACACTCGACATCGAGATGCCCAACATGAACGGGCTCGCCTTCCTCGACAAATTGATGCGGCTCCATCCGCTGCCGGTGGTGATGGTGTCGACGCTGACCACCAAGGGGGCCAGCGAGACGCTGCTGGCGCTCGAACTGGGCGCGGTGGATTTCGTCGCCAAACCGACCGCCGACCTTGCCGGGGGGCTCGAAGCATTCGGCGCGAACCTCCGCGAAAAAGTGCGGGCTGCAGCGACCAGCGACGTGCGCGGCCAGACCCAGAAGCCGGTATCGGGACAGAAACTGCGCACCGCGGCGGCGCCCGGCGGGGCGCTGATCGCCATCGGCGCCTCGACCGGCGGGGTCGAGGCGATCCGCGTCGTGCTCGGCGACATGCCGCCGGACTGCCCGCCCATCGTCATCGCCCAGCACATGCCGGCCGGCTTCACCACCCGCTTTGCGGCACGGCTCGACGAATTGAGCGAACTGACGGTGGTCGAGGCCGAGGACCGGCTGCCGCTGTTGCCCGGGCACGCCTATGTGGCGCGCGGCGACTTTCACCTCAGGGTCGAGCGCAGCTCCGGCCAGCTCAAATGCCGGCTGGCCCAGGACGAGCTGACCTCCGGGCACCGGCCGAGCGTCGACGTGCTGTTCGAATCGGTGGCCCGCGCGGTGGGCTCGATGGCGGTCGGCGCCATCCTCACCGGCATGGGGCGCGACGGGGCGCGCGGCCTCAAGCTGATGCGCGAGGCCGGCGCCTACACCGTCGGGCAATCGCAGTCCTCGGCGCTGGTCTACGGCATGCCGCGCGTCGCCTTCGAGGAAGGCGCGGTGGTCGAGCAGGCGCCGGTCGAGCACATCGCGGCCAAGCTCGCGGCGGCTCTCAACCGGTTGAAATCGGCCGCCTAAGGCCAGGCTTCCGATTGAGGGAATGGTAACGCTTTTTGCCTAGTTTCGGGCTCACGTGCCACGTGTATTTACCGGCATCACAAGGGTCGGCGTAACAAATGCCCAAAGCGAGCGATGTCAGCGTCCTGATCGTGGATGACCAGCAGTCCATGCGGGGCATCTGCAAGTACATTCTGACGCAGCTCGGCTTCAAGGACATCATCGAGGCCAAGAGCGGCCGCGACGCGCTGGGCAAGCTCGAGAAATCCAACGTCCATCTGATCATTTCGGACTGGAACATGGAGGACATCGACGGCCTGACCCTGCTCAGGGTCATCCGCAAGCATCCCAAGACCCAGGGCATGCCCTTCATCATGGCGACCGGCCGCTCCGACAAGGAGCAGGTCAAGGAGGCGATCTCCTTCGGCGTCAACAACTACATCATCAAGCCGTTCGACGCCGGCACCATGAAGAAACGCATCGAAGCGGTCATCGGCGCGCTCACCTAACACCTCCTGGCCCTTCGACCGGGTCTGCTTCTGCGGCGTTGCTTTGCGACCGCCGTTGGAATGCCGTTTCCATAGTCTCTGGCGGCGTCGCGACGACTTCTGTGCGCCCGCCAGCCGGGGTGGTCGCGTAAGGACTTCTTCACCTGCCGCTGCTTATACTTTCGTCTATTCGTCATCACGGCCTCGTCGGGGGAGGGGCCGGGCTGAACCCGTTTCGGGCGGCCGCCTCTTCCCTCGCCACCGACGGAGCCGCCCGCGATGCGCATCCTGCCCAAGCTCAAGATCGCCCAGAAGCTGCCGCTGACCCTGATGGGGTCGGCCCTGGTGGTGGGGCTGGGCATCGGCATCGCCGCCTATTCGATCGGGCTGCAGACGGTCGACCAGCAGCGCCAGGAGAGCTTCGATGCCTCGGTGCACTCGGCGACCGACCAGGTGGCGGACTATTTCAAGAACGTCTCGATCGACCTGACGCAGCACGCCGACTGGCCGGATACGTTCACCCAGATCGACAACATGATGCAGATCTGGAACCAGCAGAAGACCTCGAACCTCGATCCGCAGAAGTCGCTGCAGTTCTCCTACATCAACAACAAGAACGCCAAGCCGCAATGGGAGCGCATCGGGGTCGACAGCGTCGGCGCCATGGGCGGCCAGTACGACGGCCAGCACAAGCGCTTCCATCCGGCCTGGCGCACGGTGGTCGAGCAGCGGGCCTATGACGACATCCTGCTGTTCAGCGGCGACGGCATCCTGATCTACAGCGCGCAGAAGAACGAGGATTTCGGCACCGATTTCTCCAAGGGCAGCGGCAATCCGCTGTCGGAAGGCCCGCTCGGCAAGCTCGTCGCGCAGGCCATGACGCTGCCGCGCGACGAGATCGCCTTCGCCGATTTCAGCGTCTATCAGCCGGCCGGGCGGCCGGAAGCGTTCATGGCGGCGCCGGTCTACAAGGACGACAAGCCGGCGGGCGTCTTGGTGTACGAGCTCTCGGCGGCAGTGATCTCGAGCAAGATCGATTCGATCCGCGGTCTCGGCCAATCGGGCGAGGCGATGATCGTCGGACCCGACCAGCTGATGCGGACGCAGTCGCGCTTCTCTGAGGAAAACAACGTTCTGGTGACCAGCGTCCGCTCCGACATTATCGGCGCGGCGATCGCCGGCGAGACGACGACCGGCGTGGTGCCGGAACTGCGCGGCCAGCGGATGATGGCGATGGCTGCTCCGGTCGAGTTCAAGGGCGTCAACTGGGCGGTGGTCGCACTCGAGACCGAGGACGAAGTCTTTGCCCCGGTGACCGCGATGCGGAACGCCATGGTCGGGATCGGCGGCGCGCTGTTGCTGATCGCGGCGATTGGCGGGTTGCTGTTTTCGCGCTCGGTGACCAAGCCGATCACCGGACTGACCGGGGCGATGAAGGCGCTGGCCGAGGGCGATCTCGAGGTCGAGGTCGAGGGCGGCGGCCGGCATGACGAGATCGGCGAGATGGCGCGGACGGTCGCGGTGTTCCGCGAGAATGCGCTGAAGGTCACCACCATGACCGAGGAGGAGCGAGCCGGCTCGGAGCGCCGTCGGGTCGAGCGCACCACCATGATGCAGGCGCTGCAGCAGGCCTTCGGCGAGGTCGTCGACGCGGCGGTCAAGGGCGACTTCAGCCGGCGTGTCGAGGCCGAGTTCCCCGATCGCGAACTCAACGTCATCGCCGCCTCGATCAACAATCTGGTCGAGACCGTCGATCGCGGCCTGGGCGAGACCGGACGGGTGCTGTCGGCG
>JACRAF010000007.1 GCA_016213505.1 Devosia nanyangense | reverse complement strand
TCCGCGGCGGGGGTGTCGGAACCGTTCGGTCAAAGCGGCAAGAGCCGGTAAGCCGAAGAAACCCAAGCGATGCGACCACCGCCCCCGTCACGTCCACCGGCACTTCGTCGGTACCCCGCGCTAGAGGGTGAACGCGAGGGCGAGAATAGCAGCGGCGGAAAGCGCGGGGATAAGTCCCCATGTCGGCGGGCTAAGTGCTTGCGATTCCTGATCTTCCTCCGCCGGGTTTCGATCACTCGTCATTGCCGCGCAGGCGGGATCTTCGTCGAGCGTGTGGCCGCCCCCTCCGTCACCCTGCGCGTGACACCTCCCCCGCTTCGCAGGGGAGGAAATAAGAGGCGACTGCGATCAGAGCAGCGTGCTGGTGCCCGGCGGGATGCCGCCCATCATGGAGAGGAGGGCTTCGAGCTGGGCCTTCTTCAGCGGGGTCCAGTCGGCGGCCTTGCTGACGATGAGGTTGGCTTCGCTCTTCATGACCAGGCCGTCTTCGAGGATGCGCAGCGAATTGGCCGCCAGGGTTTCGCCCGAGGAGGTGATGTCGACGATAAGGTCGGCAGTCGCCGAAGCGGGGGCGGCCTCGGTGGCGCCGGCGCTCTCGACGATCCGGTATTCGGCGATGCCCCAATCGGCGAAGAATTTTCGCGTCAGGTGGACATATTTGGTGGCGACGCGCAGCCAGCGGCCGTGCCGGTGGCGGAAATCGGAGGCGACGTCGGCGAGATCGACCAGATGGGTCACGTCGATCCAGGCGTCGGGCACCGCGACCACCACGTCGGCTTGGCCGAAGGCCAGCGGCTTGACGAAGACCACGTTCTCGGCGCCGCCCTCGGCCGCCTCGTGGATCAGGTCGGAGCCGGTGACGCCCAGATCGATGGCGCCGACGATCAGTTCGCGGGCGATCTCGGCCGCCGGGTAGAAGCGGACGCTGACCTGCGGCTGGTTCTTGATCGAGCCGACATAGGAGCGCGCGCCGCCCGGCCGGGCGATGGGCAGCCGCGCCTCGCCGAAGACGCGGCGAGTCTCCTCCTCGAGGCGGCCCTTGCTGGGAACGGCGAGCACCAGGCCTTCATCGGTCATCGCGTCGCCTCCTGCTCGAGCCGGTCGGTCCACAGGGCACAGCCGGAGGCCGCGATGGGCTCGGGCGCGCCCAGCCGATCGAGCAGGCGGTCATATTCGCCGCCCGAGGCGAGGATATCGCCGTCGACGCCGGTCATCTCGAACACCACGCCGGTATAGTAGTCGAGGCGGGGCGAGAAGCTGGCATCGAAAACCACCTCGGCGCGCGGCGAGAGCGCGGTCAGCGCCGCGGCGTGCATGCGCACGGCATCGAGCGGCGCCTCGAGATCGAGGCCGGCCTCGGCGGTCATCAGCCGGATGCGGTCGAGGGCGCGGCCGGGGGTGTCGATCACGGCGAGATAGTCGACCAGCAGCGCCACCATTTCGGCCGGGATCGGCACGGCATCGAGCGCCTGCTTTTCGAGATAACGATCGGCGATCTCCTCGGGCTGGCGCGAGCCGACGAGGCTGAGGCCGGCCGAGAGCATATTGTCAGTGACGATCTCGATGATCGTCTCACGCGCATCGGGCGCGGTGCCGGTGATGCGGTTGTCTGGACTGGTCAACCGCTCCATCAGCCGCTGCAGCGCCGCGGGATGGCCGAAGCGCGAGCGGATGCGGGTCTGCCATTGCGGCGAGATGCCCATGGCGGCGAGCAGCGCCTCGAACAGGCCGACGCCGCCGAGCCGGACGTTGGGCGCGGTGACGTCATAGATGGCCAAGGCCCAGCGCGCGAAGGTCAGCACCTGATCGAGCGCCGAATTCGCATCGGGCTGGCCGAGCAGTTCGAGGCCGGCCTGGTCGTACTCGACCGGAACGCCGTTCTCCTGGCGGAAGATCGGGCCGAGATAGGTGAAGGCGCCGGGCACCCCGGCCATGCCGTCATCGAGATACGACTTGGCGATGGGCAGGGTGAAATCGGGACGCAGGCAATACTCGACGCCGTTGTTGGAGGTGGTCAGCAGCAACTGGCGGCCGAACTCCTCACCGGCGAGATCGAGATAGGGCCCGGCGGGCAGCAGCAGCGGCGGCGCGACGCGCTGCACGGTCTTGGACTCGACCAGCCGGACCATGGCGGAACGGCGCTCGGCGGCGGATTTTGCCATCAGCTCCCCGCTCGCTGGATCATCCTGGCCACCGCGGGAATCTTCGACAATTCGGCAACCAGCAGGTTGCGGTCGGCGACCACCTGCCCGACTTTCGCGGCCTTGTAGGCGGCGCGGTCCTCGATGGATTTGGCTTCCTCGGCGCCACGGGCCAGATCCTTGATGGTGACCTTGCCTTCGGCGCGCTCGTTGGAGCCGACGATGACGGCGGCGGCGGCGTTGCGGCGGTCGGCATATTTCATCTGTGCGTTCATGCCGGAGGACCCAAGATACATCTCGGCGCGGATGCCGGCTTGCCTGAGCTCGCTGGTCATTTTCTGGTAGTCGGCGATGGCGGCGGGGTCGCGGTCGAGCACCAGCACGACGACTGGACCGGCGTTCTCTTCGGCCGCGAGATTGCCGGTGAGTTTTAGCGCATGCGCGAGACGCGAGACGCCGATGGAAAAGCCGGTGGCGGGAACCGGTTCGGAGCGGAAGCGGGAGACGAGACCGTCGTAGCGACCCCCGCCGCCGACCGAGCCGAAGACGACCTTTTCGCCGCGCTCGTTGGTGACGGGGAAGGTGAGCTCGATTTCGAAGACGGGGCCGGTGTAATATTCGAGACCGCGGACGACGGAGGGGTCGATGCGGATGCGGTCGGCGCCATAGCCGGCCGAGCTGAAGAGAGACCGCATGACTTCAAGTTCGGCCCGCCCTTGGACGAATGAATTGATGCGGTCTGCCCCAAGCGCCATCAAGGAGACAAACATGGGCCTGAATTGGTGCGGGTCGCCGTACTCTATCTTGATACCCGCCAGATCACCCGTCTCTTTGAACTCGGCATCATCGACCGCAACGATGTTCGGCTCGAACATGCTCGAAATTATCGCGATGCTATGTTCGCTTAGCTCTGCACCCTTGGTGAAGTCGCCGCTTTCGTCTCGTCGGCCCTTGCCCAGCAATTGCTGGACTCCCTCCACACCGAACTTGTCGAGTTTGTCGATGGCACGAAGCACCGTGAGCTTTTGGTCCTCGCGAACACCCGCTGCTTCTAGCGCTCCGTCCAGCACCTTCCGGTTGTTCACCTTCACCACGTATTTGCCCTGGAGCCGCAGCGCGTCCATGGTGTCGGCCATCATCATGCACATCTCGGCGTCGGCCTCGGGGCCGGCGGCGCCCACCGTATCGGCGTCGAACTGCATGAACTGGCGGAAGCGGCCGGGGCCGGGCTTCTCGTTGCGGAACACGTAGCCGGCGCGGTAGCTGCGGAAGGGTTTGGGCAGCTTGTCGTAGTTCTGCGCAAAATATCGGGCGAGCGGCGCCGTGAGATCGTAGTGGAGGCTCATCCACTGCTCGTCGTCGTCCTGGAGCGAGAACACGCCGGCATTGGGCCGGTCGGTATCGGGCAGGAACTTGCCCAGCGTCTCGGTGTATTCGAAGAACGGGGTTTCCATCGGATCGAAGCCGTAGCGCTCATAGACCTGCCGGATGGTGGCGATCATGCGGTCGGTGGCGGCGATATCGGCCGGGGCGCGGTCTTCAAAACCACGCGGCAGTCGCGCCTCGATGAGGGAATTCCGGTCGGCCATACAAAGGGGTTCCAAGCGTGCGCCGTTCCTAATGGAAACGGGGATTCCAGACAAGGCGAGGTAGTTTTTATGGTTGTGGGCGAAGGCTGTGTCGATCCGGCCACACTCCTCAGGGTGCGGCAGGCTGCCGCAGATTTCGCTTGCCAGCCTGAATCGGCTCGCTTATTTGCCAATCGTCGCAACCCCAACCACGAAGGAATGGCACATGACCTATCAGATCAGCGCTTTCGCCCGTGGCCCAGTTGCCGCCGGGATGACTCGAGGCTGACTTCCGCCTCCCGGGCCTGAGGCCCACCGTCTCCCCTGCTCTCCGTAGCCACCGCTAACGCAATCGCCGGACACGCGCGCCCGAGGCTTTGCCGTCTCTTGCGTTCGCGCCGGCTCCCCAATTGTCAACCAACCCCAAGGGAACCGGCGCCCAAGACGCGTCCGGTGCAAGCAAATGTCGATGTCCAATACCAATCTCAGCTCGAGCTTCGTTCCGTCCATTTCGCGCCAGGAGCGCGGCATCGTCGGCCGGCTGGTCTTAGCCATCCTTTCGCAATGGCCCGAAAGGACGCGAGGCTCGCCACCGCCCGAGAACAACTACCTCCGTCGCGATATCGGGCTCGGCCCGATCGAGACGCGACGGAACTACTGGGATCACCAGTAAGCCGCGATGGCTGTCAGGTATTCCACGCCGAAGGTGGGGCCACCCCCTCCCCCGGCTTCGCCGGTACCTCCCCCATGCTCCGCATAGGGGAGGACCCCGACTGCGAGCGCCGGAGCCTGCGACCACCAGTCGCCCGAAGTCAGGTCCTCCCCTGCGACGCAGTCGCGGGGGAGGTGTCGCCGTCAGGCGACGGAGGGGGTGGCCGTTTGCACGATGGATGCAATGACGGCGGCAGGCCTTTCCAGCACGTCTGCGGCCGGAAACCGCAGGACCCGTACGCGATACGCCTCCAGCCAGGCGTCTCGCACCGCATCCCGCACGATCTGCGCCGGCTCGCCATGCGCCGGTTCGTCTACCTCCACGCAGAGGCGTGCCGAAGGGCAATAGAAATCCAGCACATATGGCCCGACCGGGTGCTGCTTGCGAAAGCGCAGGGCCTGCTGCCTTTTCCGCAGCATTGCCCACAACGTCCGCTCGGGCGCGGTCATTGCCCAGCGGAGTTGGCGGGCGCGCGCGTATGTTCTGGCAGGTGTCTTCATGTCGCCTCCACTCGGGAGGCTACCCCCTCCGTCGCTCCGCGACACCTCCCCCATGCTGCGCATGGGGGAGGGCCCGACTGCGAGCGCGCCTATTTCGGGCGCTTCAGCGTCTTGCGTTCCGCCTCGCATTCGGCCCGGCAGAAGCAGCCGTCGACGTGGTCGTTGACGAGGCCCATGGCCTGCATGAAGGCGTGCACCGTGGTGGGGCCGACGAAGCTGAAGCCGCGTTTGCGCAAATCCTTGCTGAGGGCGCGCGAGGCTTCGGTTTGGCTGACGATCATGTCGCGGGTCATCGGGCCGGGGCGCGATTCGGGCTCGAAAGACCAGATGTAGGCGGCGAAGCTGCCGAATTCCTGCTGCGCCTCGAGCACGCGTTTGGCGTTGTTGATCGTCGAGCTGATCTTGCCGCGGTGCCGGATGATGTCGGCGTCCTGGAGGAGGCGCTCGATGTCCGCCTCGGTCATCTGCGCGACCTTTTTGGCGTCAAAATTCCGGAATTGTTTCCTGAATTGCGGGCGCTTTTTCAGCACGGTGAGCCACGAGAGGCCGGACTGGAAGCCCTCGAGGCAGAGCTTTTCGTAGAGGCGGTTGTCGTCGAGCGAGGGCCGGCCCCACTCCTCGTCGTGGTAGCGAATGTATTCGGGCGTTTCTCCCGCCCAGGCGCAGCGCTGCATCTTTACGTCTCCGAAACCATAAGCATCTGCAATCACTTAACCATGCCGCTTCACCGCGTATTCGCTGCTTTTGGCGATACTTGGGTAAGCCTACCGAACACTTGTCTTACCCGGGATCATTAGCTCATGCCGCGTTGGATCAAAGCCGCTTTTGCCGGTCTCACCCTCAGTTTCGTCGCGCTCGCGCCGGTCATGGCCGCCAGCTATTTCGTCCCGCCGCCGGGCCTCACGCTGACCAGCGGCACGCCGACCAACCGGCTGATGCTCAGGGCCCCCAAGAAGGTCCACCTCGACCCCAAATACATGCGCCAGGTGGTGCCGTTCCAGTCGGACGAGCGGGCCGGCACGCTGATCGTTTCGACCGGCGAAAAATTCCTCTACCTGGTGCTCGGCGACGGCCGGGCCCTGCGCTACGGCATCGGCACGGCGCGGACGGGGTTCGAGTGGAGCGGCACCCACCACATCACCCGCAAGGCCGAATGGCCGGGCTGGACGCCGCCGGCGGAGATGCGGCAGCGGCGGCCGGACCTGCCCAGCTACATGCCGGGCGGCCAAACCAACCCGCTCGGGGCACGGGCGCTCTATATCGGAGCGACGCTCTATCGCATCCACGGCACCAACGAGCCCTGGACGATCGGCGGCGACGTGTCCTCGGGCTGCATCCGGATGGTCAATGACGACGTCATCGATCTTTATGGCCGGGTGAAAATTGGCGCCAAGGTTATTGTTCTTTAGTTAGGAATTTCCGGCAGAGTACGGGCTCCAGACCCCTCTGCTGGCGGGCCATGTCGCGACTTTTCGACCTCTTCAGACGCTTCCGCAGGGACGAGCGCGGCGCCTTCATGGTGATTTTCGCCGTGCTGGCGCTGGTCTTGATCGCCACCTCCGGCGCGGTGGTCGACTTCACCCAGGTGCAGCAGGCGCGGACCCGCGCCCAGACGGCGCTCGATTCGGCGGCGCTGGCGCTGCAGACGCGCATCTCGATCGACAGCAATTCGACGCTGGTCAGCAAGGCGCAGACGATCCTCACGGAACGGCTGAACGACACCTCGATCACCGCCACGGTGAGCAGCATCACCACCGACGCCACGGTGGGCAAGCTCAATATCCAGGCGAACATCGTGGTGCCCACGTCATTCGTACAGATGATCGGCATCCCGACCATCCGCTCGAACATGGTGGCCGAGGTGACGCGCGGCTCGAGCGATGTCGAGGTGTCGGTCGCGCTCGACACCACGGGGTCGATGGGCGGCAGCAAGATCACCGACCTGATCAGCGCCACCAACACGCTGATCGATCTGGTGGTGCAGACCACGCAGACGCCGACCTACACAAAGATGGCGATCGTGCCGTGGACCAACTCGGTCAATGTCGGCAGCTATGCAACCGATGTGCGGGGCAGCATTCGCGGACCGTGGACGGTCACCGGTGCCGCCTGGTTCACAGGAACGGTCAGGACGGTCAGCGCGGTCACCAAGGCCAATCCCGGCGTGGTCACGACCACCGCCGCCCATGGCTTTTCCACCGGAGACTATATCCGCTTCTCCGGGATCAGCGGGATGAGCCAGATCAACAACAAGATCTACCAGATCACGGTCACCACAACGACGAAGTTCAAACTCAACATCACCGCGACCACCTGGGTAAACACCTCGAGCTACAGCACGTTCAGCTACAACAGCGGCAGCGGCAAGGCGACCAAGTGCCTGAACTCGACTTGCTCGGTCGAGATCACGGCGTCGGGCGGCCATGGGCTGGTCGCCGGCGAGCAGGTGTATTTCTCCGGCGTCGGCGGCATGACGCAGCTCAACGGCAACACTTACACCGTCAGCGCGCCGACCTCGACGAAGTTCGTCCTGAGTGGGACGCTGGGGTCGTCGTTCAGCGCCTATACCAGCGGCGGCAGCAGCAGCTGCATCGTCTATGGGTGCGACAAATACTCCTTCACCAACGCCTCGGGCGGCACCAACCGCAACACCGTCAGTACCTGCGTCTCGGAGCGGACCACCGACGCCTATACCGACGCCGCGCCGAGCACCACGCCGCTCGGCCTCGTTTATCCGCCGTCGTCGGGCAATACCTGCATCAGCCAGACCATCCTGCCGCTGACCTCGGACAAGACGGCGCTCCATGCGATGGCCAATTCGCTGACCGCAGCGGGATCGACGGCAGGACAGCTCGGGCTCGCCTGGGGCTGGTACATGATCGCCCCGAACTTCGCCTACCTGTGGCCGACGGCGAGCCAGCCCGCCGCCTATGGCGAGGCCAATCTGATCAAGGCCGTGATCCTGATGACGGACGGCGACTTCAACACCCCATACTGCACCGGAGTGATCGCCGCGGATGCCCTGAGCGGCAGTGGCAACAGCTCGACGCACATCAACTGCAACTCGCCCAACGGCAGTTCCAAGGCGCAGGCGCAGGCGCTGTGCGACGCCATCAAGGTCGAGAGCAACCACACGCTGCTCTACACCGTCGGCTTCGATCTGGGCTCGAACTCCGCCGCGCTGACCTTCCTCGAGGACTGCGCGACAGCCCCGAGCTACTTCTTCCAGGCCGACACCGGAGCCGACCTCGAGGACGCCTTCCAGGCGATCGCCGAGACCCTCTCGAGCCTCAGGATCTCGAAATAGCCGTCAGCCACCATCGCGCCTGAGCCGGAACGACCGGGCGCGCCGACCGTTATCGACGGATCGACCGGGTGAGGTGCATCGATGAGTTCTGCACGGTATTTCGTGTTTTCTCGCGGCGACACGTGGATCGTGGCGCTTGACGGCGTCCCGCTCGGCCACCACAGTTCGCGACCGGCGGCGCTGAGCAGCGCCATCGTCATGGCCGATCTGATGGGCTCCATGCGGTACGACGCGGATGTGATGCTCGAAAGCGAGGGTCATCTCGACCTCGCCTGGACCTATGGCGTCGATCCGCTGCCGAGAACCGAGGCCGCTGCGTGAACACCAACCCCATCCAGTATTTCTGGCGGCACCCGCGGCGCACCGGGTTCATCATTTTCAACGTCATCGTCGTCGCCCTGCTGTTTGCATGGGCGAATTTTTCGGCCGGCTTCGGCAAGGACGGTCTCGGCGGGCTGCCCAACATCATGCTGGGCTATACCGGCATGGGGTTTCTGCTGCTCGCCTGGGTGATCGCCTGGCTGGCCTGGGCCTATCTGGTCTACTCGCGGCATCACCGAAGCCAGGGCCATTAGCCGGAAGGCGCCGCCGGCGTCGGGTGGATTGCGCTAGGTCAATCGGCTAACGTGCCGCGTGGCTATCCTCGGCAAAGTGGAGGACGTGATGGACGATCGGCAGGCGCCGCCGCACCGTGCAGTGATCACCGTCGAGGGGGTTGGCCAATTGCTGGCCGAACTCGCGACACGCGGCCATCGGGTCCTCGGACCCACGGCACGGGACGGCGCCATCGTCTATGACGATATCGGTGCGGTCTCCGACATGCCGCAGGGCTGGACCGACCGGCAGGACGCCGGGCGCTACAAGCTGGAGCGCCGCGACGACGACGCGCTGTTCGGCTACGCGGTCGGGCCGCAATCGTGGAAGAAATTCCTCCATCCGCCGATGGAGACCATCTGGCGCAGCCGCCGCACCGAGTCGGGGCTGGCGATCGATGCGCCCATAGCGGTCTCGGAGAAATTCGCCTTCATCGGGGTGCGCGCCTGCGAGCTCCACGCCATCGCCATCCAGGATCGGGTGTTCCTCGAAGGTCCCTATGTCGACAAGGCCTATGGGGTGCGCCGGCAGGACGCCTTCATCGTCGCCACCAACTGCGCGGTGGCGGGCGGCACCTGCTTTTGCGTGTCGATGGGGACCGGACCCAAGGCGCAATCGGGCTTCGACCTGGCGCTGACCGAAATCATCGAAGACGACCGGCATGTCTTCCTCGTCGAAGTGGGTAGCGACGCCGGGGCCGATGTCCTCGCGCATATCGAGCACCAGCCGGCAGCCCGGATGGACGTCATCGCGGCCGACACGATCATCGCCCACACCGCCGCCAACATGGGCCGCGAGATGGAAACCACCGGCCTCAAGGAGCTGCTGCAAGGCAACCTCACGCACGAGCAGTGGGAAAAGGTCGCCGACCGCTGCCTCAGCTGCGGCAACTGCACGATGGTGTGCCCGACCTGCTTCTGCACCACGGTGGAAGACCATTCCGATCTGGCCGGCCTCAATGCGGAGCGCGTCAAGGAATGGGATTCCTGTTTCACCCAGGACTTTTCCTACATCCATGGCGGCAGCGTGCGGAAATCGACCAGTTCGCGCTACCGGCAATGGATGACGCACAAACTCGCCAGCTGGATCGACCAGTTCGGCACCTCCGGCTGCGTCGGCTGCGGCCGCTGCGTCACCTGGTGCCCGGTCGGCATCGACATCACCGCGGAGGCGGCGGCGATCCGCGCCGCGCCGCAAAAGAGCAGCGTGGTCGCCGATGCACGGGCTTGACGTCACTCTCGAAGAACACCCGTTCTTTGCCGGCTTCTCGCCGGACCAGAACCGCATCGTCTCAGGCTGCGCGCGCAACCACAAATTCGATGCCGGCCACTATCTGTTCCGTGAGGGCGACCCGGCCAACGAGTTCTTCCTCATCCGCCACGGAAGGGTGGCGCTCGAAATCGTCTCCCCGGGTCAGGCGCCGGTGGTCATCGCCACGCTCGGCAAGGGCGAGATCGTCGGCGCCTCGTGGCTGGTCCCCCCCTATCGCTGGATGTTCGATGCCCGGGCGGTGGAGCTGACGCGCGCCATCGGCATCGATGCGGCGTGCCTGCGCGGCAAGTGCGACGCCGATGCGCAGCTGGGCTACGAGATGATGAAGCGGTTCCTGCCGGTGCTGGTCAAGCGCCTCAACGCCACCCGCCTGCAACTGCTCGACGTCTACGGGAAGCGCTGAGCATGGCGCCGCCCGACGCCCGCCTCGAGGAGCCGCACACGACCGACGCATTCGTGCCCGACCTCTATCGGGTCGAGGCGGTGCGGCGCGAACTGTCGGACACGGTGACGCTCGAACTGGCGCCCATTTCGGGGACGCGACCCGCCTATGCGCCGGGCCAGTTCAACATGCTCTACGCCTTCGGCGTCGGCGAGATCGCCATCAGCATCAGCGGCAACCACGAGAGCGGCAACCGCTTCATCCACACGGTGCGCGATGTCGGCGCGGTGAGCGGCGCCATCTGCCGGAGTGCGCCGGGCGATGTGCTGGGCCTGCGCGGTCCGTTCGGGGTCGGCTGGCCGGTCGCGGCGGCTGAAGGCTCGGACGTGATGTTCGTCGCCGGCGGACTCGGGCTCGCGCCGCTCCGCCCGGCGATCCTCGAAGTGCTCGAGAACCGGGCGCGCTACGACCGCGTGGCGATCCTGTTCGGCACGCGCAACCCCGCCGACATGCTGTTCCGCCACCAGCTCGAATCCTGGCGGCAGCGGCTCGACATCGAGGTCGAAGTCACGGTGGACCATGCCGATCCGGACTGGCACGGCCATGTCGGGGTGGTGCCCGGGCTCATCCCCCATGTGATGTTCGACCCGGCGGAAACCGTCGCCTTCGTCTGCGGGCCGGAGGTGATGATGCGGTTCACCGCCACGGCGCTGACCGCGGCCGGGGTCGCCAGCGAGCGCATCCACCTCTCCATGGAGCGCAACATGAAATGCGCCATCGGCATCTGCGGCCATTGCCAGTTCGGCCCCGACTTCGTGTGCAAGGACGGGCCGGTGATGCGCTACGACCGCATCGCCGAAATCCTCGCCCTGCGGGAGATCTAGGATGACCCAGGCCCCTCGCCCCCGCCTCGCCGTATGGAAGTTCGCATCGTGCGACGGCTGCCAGCTGTCGCTGCTCGATTGCGAGGACGAATTGCTGGCGCTCGCCGGGGCGATCGAGATCGCCAACTTCCCAGAGGCGTCGCGGACCTTCATCGAGGGACCGTACGATCTGTCGCTGGTCGAGGGCTCGATCACCACGGCGCACGACGCCGAGCGCATCAAGATGGTGCGTGAGCAATCGAAATTCCTCATCACCATCGGCGCCTGCGCGACGGCGGGCGGCATCCAGGCGCTGCGCAATTTCGCCGACGTCGACGATTTCGTCGCCGCGGTCTATGCCTCGCCGCAATACATTTCGACGCTCAAAACCTCGACGCCGATCTCGGCGCATGTGCCGGTGGATTTCGAGCTCCATGGCTGCCCGATCAACAAGCAGCAATTGCTCGAGGTGATCTCGGCGTTCCTCGCCCAGCGCAAGCCGCAGATCGCGGCGCACAGCGTCTGCATCGAATGCAAGCGGCGTGGCACGACCTGCGTGATGGTGCAGGGCAAGCCCTGCCTCGGGCCGGTGACCCATGCCGGCTGCGGCGCCATCTGCCCGGCCTTCGGGCGCGGCTGCTATGGCTGCTTCGGGCCGATGGAGACGCCCAACGCGGCGTCGCTGATGCGCGAGTGGCAATTGCTCGGCGCCAGCCAGCGCGACATGCACCGGGCGCTGCGCACCTTCAATGTCGCGGCCGAACCGTTCCTCACCGAGAGCAAGACCCATGGCGACTAAGACCATCAAGGTCGAGTACATCTCGCGGGTCGAGGGCGAAGGGGCGCTCGATCTCGAGATTGCGGGTGGCAAGGTGACCTCGGCGCAGCTCAGGATCTTCGAGCCGCCGCGGTTCTTCGAGGCGTTCCTCAGAGGACGCGGGCACGAGGAAATCCCCGATATCGTGGCGCGCATCTGCGGCATCTGCCCGGTGGCCTACCAGATGGGCGCGGTGCATGCGATCGAGGACGCCTTCGGGGTCAAGGTCGAGGGGCAGCTCAGGGCGCTCCGCCGGCTGCTCTATTGCGGCGAATGGATCGAGAGCCATGGCCTGCATGTGGTGATGCTGCATGCGCCGGATTTTCTCGGCTATCCCGACGCCATCCAGATGGCGGCGCAGCACGGCGACGTCGTGCGCCGCGGGCTGGCGCTGAAGAAGGCCGGCAACGAAATCCTCCGCGTGCTGGGCGGGCGGGAAATCCATCCGGTCAGCGTCAAGCCCGGCGGCTTTCACCGGGTGCCGACCAAGGCGGAGCTGGCCCCGCTGGCCGAGGAGCTGAAGCGGGCCCGCGACATCGCGGTGGACCTCGTGCGCTGGGTAGCGAAATTCCCGTTCCCCGATCTCGAGCAGGACTATGAGTTCGTCGCGATGCGGCACAAGGACGAGTATCCGCTCAACGAGGGCCGGCTGGTCTCCAACCGCGGCATCGACCTCGATATCGCCGATTATGAAACGACGTTCGAGGAACGGCACGTGGCGCGCTCGACGGCGCTGCATTCGCTGATCAAGGGGCGCGGCGCCTATCTGGTGGGGCCGATGGCGCGCTATGCGCTGAACTTCGACCGACTGCCGGCGTCGATCCAGGGTCTCGCGGCGGAAGCCGGGCTGGGGCCGGTGGAGCGCAATCCGTTCAAGTCGATCATCGTGCGATCGCTCGAGATCGCCTACGCCTCTGAGGAAGCGCTGAGGATCATCGCCGACTACGAGCGGCCGGAGCCGGCGGTTCTGCTCGAACCCAGGGCCGGGGTCGGCTATGGCTGCACCGAGGCGCCGCGCGGCATCTGCTGGCACCGCTACGAGTTCGAGGAAGACGGCACGGTGAAGACGGCCAAGATCGTGCCGCCGACGTCGCAGAACCAGCCGAGCATCGAGGCGGACCTGATGTCGGTCGCGACGTCGATGATCGATGCCTCGGACGACGAGATCCGCCACCGCTGCGAGCAGACCATCCGCAACTACGATCCGTGCATTTCGTGCTCGGCGCATTTCCTGAAGCTCACGGTCACCCGGCTATGAGCCGGCTGATGATCATCGGCCTCGGCAATCCCGATCGCGGCGATGACGGGGTCGGCGGGCTGGTGGTCGAGGCGCTGGCCGGGAGGCTGCCCGAGGGCGTGGAGACGATGGTGCGCACCGGCGACATGCTGGGGCTGGTGGAAGATTGGGCCGGGGCGCAAGCGGTGATCTGCATCGACGCGGCGGCGACGGTTGGCGCGCCCGGCCGCGTCCATCGCATCGACGGGCACGCCGAGGCGCTGCTGCCCGAGCCGGGCCTTGCCTCGAGCCACGCCTTCGGACTGGCCGAGGCGATCGCGCTGTCGCGGGCGCTGGGGACGGCGCCGCCGGTGCTGTTCGTCTACGCCATCGAGGGCAGCGGGTTCGACACAGGTGCGCCGGTCAGCGCGGAGGTGGCGGCAGTGGTCGATGAGGTCGCGACGCGGGTGCTCGCCGAGGTCGCGCGCTGGCCCGCAACGGCAGAGGCGATCCGTGCATGAAACCGGCATCGTCCGCGACCTGGTGCGCAAGGTCGAGCGGGCCGGGCGGGAGGCCGGCGCGACGCGGGTGGCGCGGATCGGCGTCTGGCTCGGGGCGCTGAGCCAGTTTTCTCCGCACCATTTCCGCGAGCATTTCGACGACGAAGCGCGCGGCACGATTGCCGAGGGCGCGGAGCTCGGCATCGAGACGTCGAGCGACCTGCGCGACCCCAATGCGCAGTCGGTGATGATCCGGAGCCTCGACCTCGACGTGCCGGACGAAGCGGCGCAATGAGCGTCGCCGCGCCATCCCGGCCCAGGGCCATGTCGCGGCAGCGCCTGCGGCTCGATGTGACCGGCGCGGTGCAGGGGGTCGGCTTCCGGCCGTTCGTCCATCGGCTGGCGACGAGCGAGGGGCTGGCCGGGTTCGTGCGCAACACCGGCGACGGCGCCGCCATCGAGATCGAGGGACCGGCCCCGGCGATCGACCGATTCCTTCGGCGGCTCGACGCCGAGATCGCCGCGCCCGCGGCGATCGCCACACGCGCCCTACGTCCGGCGGTGGCAACCGGTGCGGGCACATTCGCGATCGCGCCGAGCGAGATGGCGGCGACGGGGCACGCACAGGTGCTGGCCGATCTCGTCACCTGCGCCGACTGCCTGCGCGAACTGCTGGACCCGTCGGACCGGCGCTATCGCTACCCATTTACCACCTGCATGCATTGCGGGCCGCGCTTTTCGATCATCGAGGCGATGCCCTACGACCGCGAGCGCACGGCGATGCGGCATTTTGCGATGTGCGACGCCTGCGCGGCGGAATACGCCGATCCGCACTCGCGCCGGTTCCACGCCGAGACCAATGCCTGCCCGGTGTGCGGGCCACGGCTGACGCTGCTCGATGCAGCGGGGGTCGCACTGGCCGAGGGCGATGACGCATTCCGGCGCGCGGTCGAGGCGCTGCGCGACGGCAAGGTCGTTGCGGTCAAGGGTGTGGGCGGGTTTCAGTTGCTCGCCGATGCACGCAGCGAGGCGGCGGTCGCGGCACTGCGGCTGCGCAAGCGGCGGCCGGGGAAGCCGTTCGCGGTGATGGTGCGCGACATGGCGATGGCGCGGGAGCTGGCGGTGGTGTCGCCTGTCGAGGCGGAGACGCTGACCTCGGCCGTCGGCCCGATCGTGCTGCTGCCGGCGCGGCAGGCAATCGGCATCGCGACGTCCGTCGCCCCCGGCTCGCCGCTCATCGGGCTGATGCTGCCGACGACGCCGCTGCACCATCTGCTGCTGCGCGAGCTGGGCTTTCCCATTGTCGCCACCAGCGGCAATCGCGAGGGCGAGCCGATCGTCACCGAGACCGATGCGGCGATCGAGCAGTTGGCGGGGATCGCGAACCTGCTGCTCACCCACGACCGGCCCATCGTACGGCGGGTCGACGATTCCGTGGTCCGGCTGATCGCCGGGGCAACGACGGTGTTGCGCTCGGCGCGGGGGTTTGCCCCGGCATCGTTCGGTCGGCCGGGCAACGGAGCGCCCGGTCTCGCGGTCGGCGGCCACCAGAAGGCGGCGATTGCGCTCGACCTCGGCGATCGCATCGTGCTCGGCCCGCATATCGGCGATCTCGACACCGCCGCGGCGCGGGCCGCGCTGGAGCAATCGGTCGACGACCTCGCCGGACTCTATCGCATGGCGCCGCAATGGGTGGCGCGCGACGCCCACCCCGACTACGCCAGCACGCATCTGGCGGAGCTCGTGGGCTTGCCGGTGCGCGGGGTACCGCATCATCTCGCGCATGTTCTGGCCGGATGCCTCGACAACGGGATCGACGGCCCAGTGCTGGGCGTCGCCTGGGATGGCACCGGCTAT
>JACRAF010000011.1 GCA_016213505.1 Devosia nanyangense | reverse complement strand
TGGACGTGACGGGGGCGGTGGTCGCATCGCTTGGGTTTCTTCGGCTTACCGGCTCTTGCCGCTTTGACCGAACGGTTCCGACACCCCCGCCGCGGAGCAGCGCTGGGCGTCTCGCCTAGCAAAAACATTTCGGAGGCGCCCGGCGCTCTCCGTCCGTGGTCCCCTCTTGGCCACGGCAAGGCAAAACCCCGAAGCCGTGAGGCTGTCGGGTCCTTCCGCGCGCCCGGCGTTACCGCCCGTCGTATCCCCGTCACCCCGATTCGCTAGTTCCGAGGCTGGAAAGATGGGGCGAGACTGGCATAGTCTCTTCCCAGCGCGTACGGGCGGCCGTGCGCCGGCATTTCCGACGGGTTTCAACCTCCAGGGAGACTTCAATGAAATCGATAATCACGCGGCTCGCAGCGGCGGCGCTGCTCGGCATTGCGGCAAGTACGGCGATTGCCGTTCCGGCTCTGGCCGAGGACGTCAAGATCACCGTGCTCGGGGTCGGCGACATCTATGCGTTCGACGGCGGCAAGGTGCGCGGCGGCTTCGCCCGCCTCAACGCCGCGGCCAAGGCCGAGAAGGCCGCCAACCCCAATACGCTCTATGTGCACGACGGCGACATGATCTCCCCGTCCCTGCTCTCCGGCCTCGACTACGGCGCCAACACCATCGAGCTGACCAATGTGGTGCCGTTCGATCTTGCCGTGCCGGGCAATCACGAGTTCGATTTCGGTCCGGAAGTGTTCATGCAGCGCGTCGGCGAGTCGAAATATCCGTGGGCGGCGATCAACATCGCCGGTCCGGACGGCAAGCCGGTGGCCGGGCTCGGCTTCGAGACGGTGATGAAGGAATTCAGCGGCGTCAAAGTCGCGCTGGTGCCGATCGGCGAAGACGAGACGCCGGTGCTCGCAACCACCAAGGACTGGCAGTTCACGCCGGGCGTCGCCACCGGCCTCGATGCCGCGCAGAAGGCCCGCGAGGCCGGTGCCGACATCGTCATCGCCGTGACCCACACCGATCACGACGCCGACTATGCGCTGCAAGCGAGCCACAAGTTCGACCTCATCGTCTCGGGTCACGACCACGACTATCGCACCGGCTATGACGGCATCACCGCCTATGTCGAGACCTCGACCGAAGCGAACTTCCTCACCGCCGTCGATCTCAACGTCACGGTCACTCCGGCCGAGGGCGACAAGAAGCGCACCGTCACCTGGACGCCGACGTTCCGCTTCATCGACACCGCGACCGTGACGGCCGACGCCGACACGCAGGCGGTGGTCGACAAGCTCAAGGCCAAGCTGGGCACCGAACTCGACGTCGAGATCGGCACCAGCGCCGGCGCACTCGACAGCCGGCGCGCCACCGTGCGCGGCGAGGAATCGACCTGGGGCGACCTCATCGCCGACGCGATGGTGGCCCAGAGCGGCGCCGATGTGGCCCTCACCAATGGCGGCGGCATCCGCGGCGACAAGGAGTATCCGGCGGGCACCGTGCTGACCCGCAAGGACGTGTTCACCGAACTGCCGTTCGGCAACAAGACCGTGGTCGTCGAGTTGAGCGGCGCCGACCTCCTCGCCGCGCTCGAGAACGGCTTCAGCCAGGTCGAGGCAGGCGCGGGGCGGTTCCCGCAGGTCTCGGGGCTCACAGTCGAGGCCGATGCCACCAAGGCGCCGGGCGCGCGCGTCGTGACGGTCACGGTCGGCGGCAAGCCGCTCGATCCGGCGGCGACCTACAAGGTCGCCACCAACGACTACATGCTGGGCGGCGGCGACGGCTACACTGCGTTCGGCAAGGGCAAGGTGCTGATCGACGCTTCGGCGGCACACCTGATGGCGTCGGATGTGATCGACTACATCACCGCCAAGAAGACCCTGGACGTGAAGGTCGACGGTCGCATCACGCTCAAGAAGTAGGGCGGTACCGGCATGAAGCTGAGGGGCGGCTCCGGCCGCCCCTTTTCATTGAGGCCGATCAACGGCATAAGCCGGGGGAGGAGGCGCCACATGAAGCGGTTCGTCAGCGTCGGCGAGTGCATGATCGAGATGTCGGGCGGCGAGGACGGCAATTACCGCCTCGGCTATGCCGGCGACACACTCAACACCGCCTGGTATGCGCGGGCGCGGCTGCCGGCGGACTGGGCGGTCGATTACGTCACCGCGCTCGGCGATGATCTCTACTCGCAGCAGATGGTCGATTTCTTCGACGCCAACGGCATCGGCACCAGTCATATCATCAAGATCGACGGGCGGCGGCCGGGCCTCTATCTCATCCACCAGGCGCATGGCGACCGCCACTTCACCTACTGGCGCGGCCAATCCGCAGCGCGCTCGCTGGCCGACGACGGCGAGGTGTTGAACGGCGCTCTAGCGGGCGCCAATATGGCCTATTTCTCCGGCATCAGCCTCGCCATCCTCGGGGCTCGCAGTAGGGGCCGGCTGCTGAAGGCGATCCACCTGGCGCGGCAGGCCGGCGCCCGCGTGGCGTTCGACCCCAACGAACGCCCGCTGCTGTGGACCTCGCCAAAGGTCATGGGCTCGACCATCGCCGCCGCGACGACCGTCGCCGACGTGGTGCTGCCGACCTTCGGCGACGAGGCGGCGCTGTTCGGCGATGCCTCGCCGGAGGCGGTGGCCGAGCGCTATCTGAGCTGGGGCGCCGAGGAAGTGGTGGTCAAGAACGGCGGCGAGCCGGCCTACGTCGCCTCGCGCGAGTCGCGCGGCTGGGTCGCGCCGGTGGCCGGGGCCAAGAGCATCGATCCGACCGGCGCGGGAGATTCGTTCAACGGCGCCTATCTCGCGGCGCGGGCCGGAGGCGCGACGCCGCTCGAGGCGGCCGCCGCGGCGCACGCGCTGGCCGCCATCGTCATCGGCCACAAGGGCGCGCTGGTGGCGCACGAGCTTCTCTAGAACGCGCGCGGGTTGTCGGCCATGTAGGCCAGTTCCTCGGGCGTCGAGGTGCGGCCGAGCGCGGTGTTCCGCCGTGGGAAGCGGCCGAAGCGGCGGATGCAGTCGGCGTGCCCCTCGGCGTAAGCCATGAGGTCAGGATTGCCGATCGCCGTGTGCAATCGTAACGATTCGGCCTGCACCGCCAGCGACTCCGCGTGCATGAGGGGCAAGAGCACGAACATCCGCTGCGGCACCGGCAGGAAATTGTGGTGGCCGCCGCCGACCGCCTCCTGCGCCAGCACCAGCGCCATGCCGTCGCTGGCGAAAGCCTCGGGACGGCCGCGGAAAAGCTGCCGCGAGAACTGATCGAGGACGATGATCTCGGCGAGCCGCCCCTCGGGCGTGGAGCGCCAGTGCCAGCCCGCGCCCTTGGCCAGCATGGCGTGGGTCTTGGCAAATTGGGCGGCGATCTCTGCGTCGAATTCGGGCTTGCCGCCGAACCAGTCATCGCGGCCATGGTCGTTGAACCAGAATGTCAGCACATCGCGGAAGGTCTTCATGGGCGTGATCCTACGCAATTCCGGCACGATGTCATGGCCCGGCGTTGACGGTTCCTTGGTGAAAGCACGCCGATGATGCGGCCAAAGCGAGGATACGCCATGCGCCTGATCAAGTTCGAAAGCCCGGATGGACCGATCCACATCAATCCTGACCATGTCGTGGCGGTGCGCAAGGGCATGCGTGACACCAAGGTCGAAACCATCTGCGGCCCGCTGGTGGTCAGCGAGTCGGTGGAAGTGGTGGCGCGGCTGCTCGGCGCCGACGAGATCCCGCGCGACATCACCCCGGCGTTGACGAAGGCGATCGACCTCTAGGCAGTTACCACCTTCACCAGATTGCCGGAGGGATCGCGGGCCTCGATGCCGCCGCCGATCTCGCCGAAAGCGAAATGGTGCGCGGTGAGCCGGGCCCGGACATCGTCGAGCGCCGATTCGTCCGGCACGACGATGGTGAACCAGCGCAGACCGGCCGAGCCGGCGGGGGCCCGCGCGGCGTTCGGGCCGGCCCAGACGTTGAAGGCGACGGCGTGCGGCGTGTAGTCGAGCCCGACATCGCCCATGCCGAACGACTTGATGATGAACAGCCCGCCGAAGCCAATGCCGTCGCGGTAGAATTCCATCGCCTGGTGCAGATCGTTGACGTGCACATGGACGTGGCCGATGCGGGTGCCGGCCGGCATCTGCGCTTCGAGCGCCGGGCTCGGCCCGAGTTCGTCGAGCATCTGCTGCAGATCGATCGGCTCGCGGCCGGAATGCGGCCTGCCGTCGGCGGCGGTGGCGTAGGACCCGGACTCAGGATCGCCCAGCGTGCCGCGCCACGGCGTCTCGAAAGTGATCTCGATGCCGTTGCCGTCGAGATCCCAGAGGTAGATCGCTTCGGAGACGAGGTGGTCGGTCGGCGCGATGCGGACATTGCGCTGCAGCGCGCGGATGGCGAACTGCGCCATGTCGGTGCGCCTGGGGACGTGGATGGCCACATGATAGAGCCCGGTGGTGCGCTGCACGACCGGGCGGACGGCGCCGGTTTCGAGCACGATCAGCACCTTGCCGCCAGCGCCCAGGTTCAGCTCGTTGCCCGCCTCGGCGATCAGTTCGAGGCCGACCACGTCGCGCCAGATGGCCAGCGCCTGGTCGCGGCTGGTCACGGCGATGTGGACCGGGCCAAGCCTGGTGGTGAGCGGCAAAGCGGGCGCGGTGCGCACTCTGGACTGGGATTCGACGGGGAAGATCATCTTCGCCTCCGGAAACGACAGAGCCTCATATAGGGCGGCATGGCCCTGGGGACCATGCCGCGAGGTTCAGCGGAAACGAAGGCATCGTTCGTCATTCGGCATCGGTCAGTTGATCCGCCGCCGGCGATATTGGCTGGCGAGCCACATCACCGCCGCGGCGAAAACCAGACCGGTGACCAGCGCCAGCCAGTCGGTTTCATGCAGCAGGCGCTGGATGAAGTAGAGCGCGTCGAACGGCGCCGTGGTCACCGCGATCTGGCCGTAGTCCATCTCGCCAAGGCCGTAATGCCAGCGCTGGCTGAGATAGCCCCAGACATAGCCGCCGCGCGGACCGGTGCCGAAGAGAGCAATGTTCTCGACCACGACGATAAGGCCGGGGATGACGAAGGCGAGCGGAAGGCTCCAGCGGCCGAAGACGGTCGACAGGCCGCCGACCCAGGCGAGGAAGGGCGCGTACCAGAGCAGCGACAAGACGAGATGGACGACGGCAAAGGCGGTTATCTGGCCGAAGCTGCCGAGCGCGGTCAGCGGCAGCGGCAGGATGAGGCCGGGATAGACCATCGTGGCGACAGCGACGAACAGATAGAACATGAGCCCGGTCACCGCCGCGATGACGACGATGATGGCGGGGAACAGCAGCGCCCCGGTCAGGTATTTGGACGCCAGCATCTTGAGGTCGGTCACCGGCATCGACTTCCAGAAAAACATCGAATTGTTGCGCCGGTCGGCACTGAAGGCGTCGCCGAAATAGAAGAACTGGGTTACTGCCAGATAGGCGAACCACAGGGCGAACAGCACGAGATAGCCGAGTTCGAACACCTTGAGCCCGCTCGGCATGGCGAACTCGTGCATGAACCTGATCTTGTTGAAGCCGAGCGCCGAGGCCGCCGACAGCGCCAGAAGCAGCACGATCCCCAGCGGGAAGTAGAGGAATGCGACGCGGTGTTCGAGGTATTCGCGGACCAGCAGCGCCCGCCAGGATTTGAGGGAAAGCATCAATTCACTCCGCTGTCGCGGCTCATCAGCGCGACGAATAGATCGGACAAGGTGGGGGTGGCGGCGGCGCCGATTGCGGCCAGCGCCTCGCGGTCGGCGCCGTCGAAGACCATGACGGTCTGGCCGAAGCGGGTTTCGGCGAAGATGGGCTTCAGCGCCTTGGCCGCCTCGAGCCGGTCGGCATTGACGACGAGCTGGGTGTAGCGCTGGCCGACCTCTTCCATCGGCATGTGCAGCACCAGATTGCCGTCACGGATGAACATGATGTCACTCAGCATGAACTCGATCTCGTCCACCTGGTGGGTGGTGATCAGGAGCGTCCGGTCGGCGGTCATGTAGTCTTCGAGGAGGCGCCGGTAGAACCGCTTCCTATAGGTGATGTCGAGGCCGAGCGTCGGTTCGTCGAGCACCAGGAGGCGGGCATCGATCGCCATCACCACCGCGAGGTGGAGCTGGGCCAGCATGCCCTTGCTGAGATTGGCGATCAGCGCACCGGGCTTGACGTCGGTGCCATCGAGGAACCCGCCGGCCTTTTCGGCCGAAAAGTTCGGGTGGATGTCGTCGAGCATGGCGAACAGCTCGCGCACTTTGAGGAAGCGCGGCAGGCTGGCGACGTCGGAGATGAAGGCGACGTCCTTCATCAACCGGGCGCGGTGCTTGTAGGGGTCCTCGCCCAGCACCTGCACCGAGCCCTCATAGGAGGTGAGGCCGAGCATGGCGTTGAGCGTCGTGGTCTTGCCGGCGCCGTTGTGGCCGATGAGGCCGTAGATGCGGCCGGGCGGGATGTCGAAATCGAGCCCATGCAGGATTTCCATGCGGCCGAAGTGCTTCTTGAGGCCGCGGACCGAGACGATGGAGCTGGTCATTTGCCGGTGTCCTTGAGCAGGGTCTCGAGATCGAGCCCGAGGGATTTGATCTGCGCCCTGAGGCGCGGCCATTCGTCCGAGAGGAAGCGCTCGCGCTCGTGGGCGAGCAGCTTTTCGTGCGCCCCGGTGGCGACGAACATGCCCATGCCGCGGCGGCTCTCGACGACGCCCAGATCGACCAGCGCGTCGTAGGCGCGGGTCACGGTCAGCGGGTTGACCTGAAGGTCGGCGGCGATCGAGCGCACCGATGGCAGGGCCTCGCCCTGTTTGGCGGCCTCACTCAGAATCATGTCGGCAATCCTCTGGCGGATCTGGACGAAGATCGGCTGTGTTTCGTTGAAGTTGGTCATCTATCCGTCCGATTTAGTGTGGTAGTTATGTAGCACACTATGTGAGCGAGTCAAGCGGCAAGCGCAGTCGCCTGTTGTCGTGCCCCGATACGCGCAGCCGGAGAGACCCGACACGCCATGGCGTTCGGGGTTTGGCTTGCCGTGGCCAAGAGGGAGCCACGGACGGAGAGCGCTGGGCGCCTCCGAAGTGTTTTTGCTAGGCGAGACGCCCAGCGCTGCTCCGCGGCGGGGGTGTCGGAACCGTTCGGTCAAAGCGGCAAGAGCCGGTAAGCCGAAGAAACCCAAGCGATGCGACCACCGCCCCCGTCACGTCCACCGGCACTTCGTC
>JACRAF010000010.1 GCA_016213505.1 Devosia nanyangense | reverse complement strand
TCCGCGGCGGGGGTGTCGGAACCGTTCGGTCAAAGCGGCAAGAGCCGGTAAGCCGAAGAAACCCAAGCGATGCGACCACCGCCCCCGTCACGTCCACCGGCACTTCGTCGGTACCCCGCGCTAGAGGGTGAACGCGAGGGGCAGAATACGACACCTGGAAAGCGCGGGGATAAGTCAGCGTGTGGGCGATCTAGTCCATTGATCCACAAGACGTTTTCGAGTGGATCACGAGTCACCTTCAACGCCTGGGGCTCCCACCAACCGGCTGTGCGTGGTCGCCGCCATTGGAGCTGCGCTCGAATGACGGGGACCATGCTCGGCACAGGGTCGGGGGGACGACCGCGCCCGCCGGGGCAGGCAGGGCGCGCGCGCCCTACCGGTTGTCGACTTCGCTGCGCACCAGTTCGAGCCCCCGCCGGGTGATGCGGTAGGGGCCGCCGCCGGTGGACTTGATGGTCTTGCGCCGCTTCAGCTTCTTGAACAGCAGAAGCGGCATGGCCGGCAGCATGAAGCCATCGCGATTAATGCAGGTGACCGCTTCGATGCGGCCGCGCTTGTTCTTGAGCGGCTCGATGATGCCGCCCTGCGCGAGCACATGCAGCACGCGCTGTTCGTCTCTGGAAATGTTCAATTTGAAGACCCGGGAAGGCGCGGGCAGTGCCCACGCAAATGCACGAGGCCCCACCCGCATCGCGCAGGATGGCGCCTGGTTCCCAAACCTCATCCGCGGGCGGATGAGGTCCTAGCAGGTCTCCACAATGCTAGTCATAGGCTGCGCTCCAGATGGCCGCACGAAGCGCGGCCATCGACAAGTCCCAGATAATATCGCGCCCGGCGAGAGTCTAGCCCTTGGGCGGGATGGCGTCGGGCGCCGGGTCGCCGTTCCCGCCCGGCAGCGACTTGATGTACTGGTAGAGCGACCTGGCCTCGACATCGGTCAGCGCATGGACGTTGTACCACGGCATCGGCGGAGCGGCCTTGAAGGTGTCCGAGAACTTCACCCAGTCGTCCTCGCTCATCTTGGCGACGGTGAGCCGCAGGTTCTTGGCGAAGGTCTTGCCCCAGGGCCCCTCGAACCCTTCTGGGCTACCCTTGAGCGCGAGATTGGGATCGATCTGCCCACCGCTCTCATTGTAGCCGACCGTATGGCAGTCGTTGCATCCGCCGATGATCGAGATGTGCTGGCCGAAATCGACGGAAACTTCCTGCGCGGCAGCGCCGCTCTGCGACAGCGCGAATCCCGCTGCCGCGATCATTGCAAGGCGAAACATGGTCTTGTCCCCCCAGGTGTCGCCGACCCCCTCGATCGGCGCGCGGAAAGTTACGCCCGCCGGGGCCGGCCCGGCAAGATGGTTGCACCTCGCGAGAGTCGCGGCGGTTGAAATTCCGGTTCGAGACGTGCAAACCAGACGAACCGAACCCCGCCGACGCGAGCCCCGCCTTGACCAAAGCCCCCGCCGATTGCACCAGCAAGGAAGACGTGCGTGCCGAGCTCGACCGCATCGACCAGGCGCTGCTGGCGCTGTTTGCCGAGCGGCACCGTTATGTGACGCGGATGGCCGAGATCAAGACCGACCCTCACGAGGCCTACGACCTCGCGCGGATCAACGCGATCCTCAGCAAGCAGCGCAAGCGGGCGGAGGAACTGGGCCTCGACGAGGATCAGGCGGAACTGATCTGGAAGACGCTGATCGACTGGAATGTAAACTACGAAAAGGGCATTATCGTTGCCCGTCGACACGCCAAGTAGCTCGCTCATGCCGCTCAACATGATCATCCGCAAAGCAGTGCCCGGTGAGATCGAAACCCTCGCCGACATCGCCTTCGTCGCCTGGGAGCGCGACCTGATGCCGTTCCTGTCGGGACCGGCCGCCTCGCGGACCGCCGAGCGCTCGCGGCTGAGCCAGGCGGTGCGTGAAGGGCTCGAGCGCATCATTGTGGCCGAGGTCAACGAAGTTGCCGTCGGCTGGTGCCAGCGGGCGCGGGGACGGGCCTACATCCCGTTCCTGTTCGTGACGCCGCTCCTGCAGAACCAGGGCGTCGGCTCGGCGCTGCTGAGGCGCGTCGAATCGCTGGTCGAACTCGAGGGCGCCGATCGCATCCAGCTCGACACGCTCGCCGACAACGTGCGGGCGGTGAATTTCTACCAGCATCAGGGCTACCAGATCCTGGCGCTGCGCTCCGAAGGCCGGCCCGGCCGCGAGACGCAAATGAGCGTGCGGCTCGAAAAGCGCCTGACGCCCTGGCGCGGACCCATCGACGACATCGAGTAAGCCAATGACCCTCATCGACACGCGTACGCCCAACCCCAAGAGCTTCATCAAGGGCCAGACCGGCGATTGGGAAGTGATCATCGGCATGGAGGTCCATGCCCAGGTGACCTCGGAGAGCAAGCTGTTCTCGGGGAGCTCGACCGAGTTCGGCCGGCCGCCCAATTCCAACGTCAGCTTCGTCGATGCGGCGATGCCCGGCATGCTGCCGGTGATCAACGACGAATGCGTCAAGCAGGCGGTGCGGACCGGGCTCGGCCTCAAGGCGCAGATCAACAAGCGCTCGATCTTCGACCGCAAGAACTATTTCTATCCGGACCTGCCGCAGGGCTACCAGATTTCGCAGTACAAGGACCCCATCGTCGGCGAGGGCATTGTGCTCCTGGCGATGGGCGAAGAGGTCATCGAGATCGGCATCGAGCGGCTGCATCTCGAGCAGGACGCCGGCAAATCGATCCACGACCAGCACCCCAATCTGAGCCTCGTCGATCTCAACCGATCGGGCGTGGCGCTGATGGAGATCGTCAGCAAGCCCGACCTGCGCTCGTCCGATGAGGCCAAGGCGTATCTCAGCAAGCTGCGCACGATCCTGCGCTATCTCGGCACTTGCGACGGCAATATGGAACAGGGTTCCATGCGGGCCGACGTCAACGTCTCGGTGCGCAAGCCCGGCGGCGCTTTCGGCACACGCTGCGAAATCAAGAACGTCAATTCAATCCGCTTCGCCGGACAGGCGATCGAGTACGAGGCGCGGCGCCAGATCGACATTCTGGAAGACGGCGGCAAGATCGACCAGGAGACGCGGCTTTACGATCCCAAGACCGGCGAGACGCGTTCGATGCGCTCCAAGGAAGAGGCGCACGACTATCGCTATTTCCCCGATCCGGACCTGTTGCCGCTCGAATTCGACCAGGCCTTCATCGACGAGCTGGCCAAGCACCTGCCGGAACTGCCGGACGAGAAGATGACCCGCTTCATCCGCGACTATGGGGTCACCCCTTACGACGCCATGGTGCTGACGCTGGAGCGCGAATCCGCCGACTATTACGAGGCGGCGGTGGCCCACGGCGCCAAGGTGCGCGACGGCAAGGCGGTCGCCAATCTGGTGATGGGCGACATCTCGGCCTACGCCAATTCCATCGGGCTCTCGATGTTCGAGACCCACATCACCCCGGCCCAGGTGGCCGGCATCGTCGATCTCGTCGCCGACGGCACCATCTCGGGCAAGATCGCCAAGGATTTGCTGCAGATCATCATCGCCGACGACAAGACCGGCGATCCGGCGGCAATCGTCGCAGCGCGCGGCATGAAGCAGGTGACCGACACCGGCGCGATCGAAAAAGTGGTCGACGAGATCATCGCCGCCAACCCGGATCAGGTGGCCAAGGTGCTGGCCAAGCCGACGCTGATCGGCTGGTTCGTCGGGCAGGCGATGAAGGCGTCGGGCGGCAAGGCCAACCCGCAGGCGCTCAATGAGATATTGAAGCGAAAGCTGGGGCTGTAGTGGCGGCCAAGGGATACTGGGTGGTCGGGATCGACGTGGAGGACGCCGATCGCTACGCGATCTATCAACGGTTCGTTCGACCGTTCCTCGCCGAAAACGGCGGAACGTTCGTGGTGCGCGGCGGCCAGCAGGCGGTGGTCGAGGGCAAGGCCCGCCGGCGCACCGTGGTGATCGAGTTTCCGAGCTACGACGAGGCGACGCGCGTGTACCAGTCGGAGACGTACCAGGCCGGCATGAGGGCCCGCCTCGGCGCCAGCATCGCGGATTTCGTCATCGTCGAGGGGCCGGAGTCCTAAGGCGCAACCGGAAGGGTGAACATGTCCGGCGAGCCGCAGCCGTCACGAGGCCTTCGCGCCCTGCCGCGCAGTATCTGGGCGCTCGGCCTCGTCTCCATGTTCATGGACATCTCGTCCGAGATGATCCATTCGCTGCTGCCGGTCTATCTGGTGACGGTGCTGGGCGCCTCGGCGCTGACCGTCGGCATGATCGAGGGCGTCGCGGAGGCGACAGCGTCGATCACAAAAGTGTTCTCGGGCGCCATCTCCGATTGGGTCGGCAAGCGCAAGTTCCTCGCCGTCATCGGCTATGGCCTCGCGGCGCTCACCAAGCCGATCTTTCCGCTGGCCAATTCGGTCGGCTGGCTGGTGACGGCGCGCTTCGTCGACCGTATCGGCAAGGGCATCCGCGGCGCGCCACGCGACGCGCTGGTCGCCGATCTGGCGCCACCGAATTTGCGCGGCGCCGCCTTCGGCCTCCGCCAGTCGCTGGACACGATCGGAGCGTTCCTTGGCCCCGGCCTCGCCATCGTGCTGATGTGGCTGACCTTCGACAATTTCCGCCTGGTGTTCTGGGTCGCCGTCATCCCAGCGGTGCTGTGCGTGCTGGTGCTGGTGTTCGGGGTGCAGGAGCCGGAGCGGCCTGCGGGTCTGCGTAAGGTGAAGGCGCCGCTATCGCTGGCCGAGCTGCGTCGCATGGGCCCGGCGTTCTGGTGGATCACCGCGATCGCGACGGTGTTCACCCTGGCGCGGTTCAGCGAGGCGTTCCTGATCCTCAGGGCCCAATCGGCCGGGCTCGCCGTGGCGCTGGTGCCGCTGGTGCTGGTGGCGATGAACGTCACCTACGCACTCGCCGCCTATCCGCTGGGGGCGCTGTCGGACCGCGTCAACAAGGTCACCGTGCTGATCGTCGGCATCGTCGTCTTGATCGTCGCCGACCTGTTCCTCGCCATCAACGGGTCGCTGTGGAGCGTTGGCGTCGGGGTGGTGCTGTGGGGGCTCCACATGGGCTTCACCCAGGGGCTGCTGGCGAGCCTGGTGGCCGACACCTCGCCGCCGGAGCTGCGCGGCACCGGCTTCGGCGTCTTCAACATGGCGAGTGGGGTGGCGCTGCTGCTGGCGAGCCTGGTCGCCGGGTATCTCTGGGACGCCGCCGGTCCTGCGGCGACGTTCGTCGCCGGCGCAGCGATCGCGGCGCTGACGCTGTGCGGCCTGCTCGTCGTCCGCGCCCGGATGCCTCAACTGGGTGCGGTGAACGGCGACGACAGCGGCTAGGCGGGCGCCCGCCGGAAGCGCTTGATCAGCCGGCCGTCGATGAACACCAGCCCGATGAAGATCACCGCCATCCCCGCGAGGTGGACGGGCTCGAACCCTTCGTGCAGCACGAGGACGCCGAGCAGGAGCGCCGAGATCGGGGTGATGAAGGTGTTGAGCGAGAGGTTGGTGGCGCCGACCTTCGGCAGCAGCCAGTAGACCAGGAGGAAACTGAAGCTGGTCGAGAACACGCCGATGCCGAACAGTGCCGCCCAGGTCTCGGGCAACGTGATGACCGGCGTGCCCGAGAAGACCAGGGCGACCGGGATCGAAACCAGCGCGGCGCCGGTGAGCGAGGCGGACGCCACGGTGGTGGAGTCGACCTGGGCGAAGCGCCGGGCGTAGTTGAGCGTGAGGGCATAGCAGCACGTCGCGGCAAGCGCCGCGAGCAGCCCGATCACCTGCGCGGATGCCCCCATGCCGAGCGAGGGCAGCGCCAGGATCACCGCACCGGCGAAGCCGATGGCAACGCCGATCGACTTGTTCCAGCTGGCCTTTTCGCCGCCGGGCCAAAGCTGCGAGACGATCACCGTGGTCATCGGCGTCATGCCGTTGATCACCCCGACGATGCCACTGGCGACCGTCTGTTCGGCGAACGGAAACAGGGCGAACGGAATGGCGTAGTTGAGAATGCCCAGCACCAGGAACTGCGGATAGAGGCTGCGGTCGGCGGGAAGTTTCCGCCGCGACGCGACGAAGAACACCCAGCAGATGGCGGCGCCGATGGTGACCCGGCCGGCGCTCACCCAGAGTGGGCTGATCTCGCGGATGAGGATGGCATTGAACAGGAACGAGCAGCCCCAGACGGCGCCCAGCCCGACGATCAGCGCCCAATAGCGTAGCGGCATGGATGTTCTCCGTTTGTGCTTACTCTAGGGGTGCGGCGGAGTCGGGTCGAACCGATTTTGACGATGGGGCCGATGAATTGCCGTGATGACCTTCCGGCCGGGGGCAGCTGGAATAATCTGCCGGTTGATGTCGATTCCAGATCGGAACGGGCGACTAGAAACGAACGAGCCAAGCGGGGACCTTCATGCGCAAGCTGATCGTCAGCAATTTCCTGACCATCGACGGGCTCTACGACGGCCCGGACCACGACATGGGCGCTCTCTGGGCCCATGCCGACCCGAGCTATCTCAAGGACGACAGCTACGACTTCTACCAGATGGAGCACTTGCAGGCGGCCGACTTCCTGCTGTGGAGCCACACCGCTTTCCTCGGAAACAAGCCATACTGGACCGAAGCGGTGCCCGCCGACCCCAAGTCCACGACCATCCGTCGCGACCTCGCCGCACGCTTCGGGACCATCGACAAGCTGGTGATCTCGGACAGGCTCAATGCGGCCGAGCTCGGGCCGTGGACCAATACCCGCGTCATCCCGCGCGCCGTGGCCCGTGCCGAGATTGCGGCGCTGAAGGCGGGAGACGGCGGCGACATCGTCATCTTCCAGAGCCGCCTGCTGTGGCGGGATCTGATGGACCACCGGCTCGTCGACGAGTTGCATCTGACCTTCTTCCCGCTGATCGGCGGGGAGGGCACGCCGATGTTCGACATCCGCCCGACGCTGCCGGTGCGGCTGCTGCGGGCGGAGACCCGGCCCGGATCGGGCAACATTTTCGCGGTCTATGCGGTGGAGAACGGCGCATAGCTCGTCGCCCGGCGGCTCGTGGGGAGCTCCGACCCGCGGCAAGGCGAGTCGGGGGCTCAGCGCCGCCAAGCTCACGCTCAGCGGCACCTGAGCCGATCCCCGCTGCGCGATCAGGCGAGACCCTCGAACGGCGTCCGCCAGGCGTCGAGCTGGTTGAGCTGCTCGTGCCAGCGCCAGATGTTGGGGAAATCCGCGAGCGGCAGTTGCGCGCGCTCGGCAAAGGGCAGGGCCGAGGCCACCCGGAAATCGGCATAGCTCAGCCGGTCGTCGACCAGCCAGACGCGGCCGTCGAGCGTGTCGTCGAGAACCCGGCCGAACTCGAGGAAATCGGCGGTGGCATTGGCCATCGCCGCCTCGTTGGGCGGCCGCGGGATGAACTGCGGCACGATGATGCGCTCGAAGTAGAGCACGTCGGCGGCGCGGGTGAAGTGGTGGGCGCTCCAGCTCACCCAGCGCATCACCTCGGGCAGCCGGTCGAGCGGCCAGAAATCGGTGCCCGAGAGCTGCGACAGGCGGAGCGCGATGGCATCGGTCTCCCACAGGCTCTCGCTGCCTTCCACCAGCATCGGCGAGCGCGTGTTGGGGTTGAGCGGCCGGACCCACTCCTTGTCGCGGCCCATCGGCTCGAAGCGGACGTATTCGACGGGGGAGTTGAGGTGCCGGGCCACGGCCACCGCGACCCGCGGGTTGAGGTTGGGCGAGTAGTAGAGTTTTCGCGCAATGTGCTGCGACATGGTAGATAGCCTCCGGTTCGGCCCCGATGTCGGGGCGGTCACCGAGTGGTCGACGGCGGGGAGGGGGATTCGACATCGCCGCGATGGCGGGAACGATTCTCTTGCGGCCGCCGGTGCCGATCAGGCGAAAACCGCCTCGCCCCTGCACACCATCGCCAAGGCCCGCGGATAGGCGACGCATGCTCCACCGGCCCCGAAGCTCGCATACCAGATGCGCGCGTTGCCGGTATCCAGCAAGCCGCTCTCGGTCGGCGTGGGCAAAGCGTGCAGGCTTCCGGCTTCGAAATAAGCGAGGTCGTCGTCAACAAAGGTCACGGCGGGCTCCACGATAGGCGATCGGCAGCAACTGGTCGTCCGCGCGGCGAGCAAATCGACAGCGTTACTCCGTCGACGGATCAGGCCGCCTCGACCGTGACGACCAGCCGGCGGCCGAGTGCCCGCAGTCCGGCCTCCAGGGTGTTGATCTTGCTGCCATAGGTCGGGTTGAGCATGCGGCGCACCTCGCCCTCGCTCTTGCCGAGCTTGGCAGCCAGCGCCACACGCGTGGTGCCGACGGCCCGGAACGCATCGATAAACGCCATCTTGGCGATTGCCGCAGGTGGCACGCCGATCCACTCGAAACTGCCGCCTTCCTGCGGCCGCTTGCCCGCGGCCGGGAGGGGCAGGTCGCGCGCGTAGTAGGCGCCGAGCAGCGCCAGCTCCAACGCCTCGGCGGCGTTGTTGCGCGCTGCCGCGCGGGTCGCTCCGTGCGTCATCGCCTCGGGCACGCCGGGGAAGGTCACGATGAAGCCGTCGCCGTCTTCGATGAACCTTGCCAGATACTGCATCTCGGGCTCCATCCTCAAAGTCCCAACTGCCGCCGAATGATCTTCTCGAAGACCGGCTAATTTCCCCAGACGGGACCACGGTCACGCGATCCCCGACCGTCACGAGGCAGTGGCCGCCTTTGCCGCGCGCCATATCGACCGCGAAGGAGAGGCCCTTGTCCCTCGCTTGCTTGCGGAACCTCTGGATCAATTGCTCGCGCTTCATTGGTCCCCGGTGTGTCGAATATCGTACGAAAACGTACGATTCGCAAGTGCCGGTTTCAGCAAGCGGAGTTCAGAGCGCGACCTCGCCCCTGCACACCATCGCCAGGGCCTGCGGATAGGCGATATGCTCTTCGGCGAGGATGCGCGCTGCGAGCGTCTCGGCGGTGTCGCCGGGGAGGATGGGCACCCGGCGCTGCAGGATCGCCGGGCCGTCGTCGAGGTCGGGGATGACCCAGTGCACCGTGCAGCCGCTTTCGGCATCGCCGGCGTCGAGGGCCTGAAGCTGCGGCTTGAGGCCCTTGTGGCGGGGCAGCAGCGAGGGGTGGATGTTGAGCATCCGACCGGTCCAGCGCTCGGCAAATCCGGTGCTGAAGATGCGCATGTAGCCGGCGAGGCAGACGAGGTCGGCCCGCCACTCATCGAGGATCGCCTGGATGGCAGCGTCGAACGACTCGCGGTCCGGAAAATCCTTGTGCGAGCGGAATGCGGTGGGAATGCCCGCAGCCGCGGCGATCGCGAGGCCGGGCGCATCCGACCTGTTGGAAAAGACACCCACGATCTCGGCGGGATAGTCCGGCGCCCTCGCGGCCTCGATCAGCGCGCTCATGTTGGAGCCGCGGCCGGAGATGAGGATCGCGACTCTCTTCTTAACCGTCAAAGCGCCAGCTTGCCGTCGAAGGTCACCGGCTCGCCGGCGCGTTCGGTGATCCGGCCGATGATGGCGGCCGTCTCGCCCTGTTCGCCGAGATGGGTGACGAGCCGCTCGGCTTCGGCCTGGGCAATGACGCAGATCATGCCGACGCCGCAGTTGAAGGTGCGCAGCATCTCGCGCTCGCTCATGCCGCCGACGCGGGCCAGCCAGCCGAAGACTTTCGGCACCGTGACGGCGTCGAGGTCGATGTGGGCGCCGACCGCGTCGGGCAGGACGCGCGGAATGTTGTCGATGAAGCCGCCGCCGGTGATGTGGGCGAGCGCCTTGAGGCCGATGCCGGCCTTCAGCGCCGAGAGGATCGGCTTCACATAAATGCGGGTGGGGGTGAGCAGCGCGCCCGACAGCGTGCGGCCGGGATCGAACGGCGCCGGCAGGTACCAGTCGATGCCAGAGATCTCGACGATCTTGCGGACCAGGGAGAAGCCGTTGGAATGCACACCCGACGAGGCGATGGCGACGATGGCGTCGCCGACCGCGATGTCGGCGCGGGGCAGGAGCGTGCCGCGCTCGGCGGCGCCGACGGCGAAGCCGGCGAGGTCGTAATCCTTGTCGTGGTACATGCCGGGCATCTCGGCGGTCTCGCCGCCGATCAGGGCGCAGCCGGCGATCCGGCAGCCCTCGGCGATGCCCTCGACGATGGCGGTGCCGGTCGGCACGTCGAGCCGGCCCGTGGCGAAATAGTCGAGAAAGAACAGCGGCTCGGCGCCCTGCACCACGATGTCGTTGACGCACATGGCGACGAGATCGATGCCGATGGTGGCGTGGCTGCCGGTGTCGATGGCGATCTTGAGCTTGGTGCCCACCCCGTCATTGGCCGCGACCAGCACCGGATCGATGAAACCGGCCGCCTTGAGGTCGAACAGGCCGCCGAAGCCGCCGATCTCGGCGTCGGCGCCGGACCGGCGGGTCGAGCGCACCGCCGGCTTGATCGCCTCGACAAGGGCGTTGCCGGCATCGATGTCGACGCCCGCATGCTTGTAGCTGAGCCCGTTTGATGGCAGGTTCGATGCGTCGGACATGGGCGCTGGATACAGGCTCGGGGAGGGGTCGAAACTGTCCGCGCTGATAGCCGCTTGACCGGGGCGACGCAAGGGTACGACGGGGCATGACACTCAGAACTCAGGTGCTGATCTGGGTGGGATTCACAGTTGTCGTCATTGCGGCGATCTGGCTGTTCCGCCCCATCCTGCTGCCGTTCGTGGTCGGCATCGCGCTGGCCTATATTCTCAATCCGCTCGTCAATATGGTGCAGCGCACCCGGATCGGGCGCGGCTGGGCGACGGCGGTGGTGCTGCTGGGGGTGCTGGCCGCCATCGTCGGGATCTTCGTCATCATCACGCCGCTGATCGCCGCCCAAATCGCTGGCCTTGTGGTGCGGCTGCCCGGCTACATCACCGATCTCAACGACCTCGTCCGGCGCATAGCGCCGCAACTCACCGAATGGCTCGGGCCGGAGCGGGCGGCCCAGCTCGAGGCGAGTCTGGCGCAATTCCTCGGCACTGGCGTCGAGTTCATCGGCAATCTGACCGCGCAGGTGGCCCAGAGCGGGCTGACGGTGATCAACACTATCGCGTTCATCATCCTGACGCCGGTCGTCGCCTTCTATCTGCTGCTCGACTGGGAAGGCATGGTGAAGGGCATCGACGATCTGCTGCCGCGCGAGCATCGCCGCGAAATCCGCACTGTGCTCGACCAGATCGACCGCTCCATGGCCGGCGTTGTCCGCGGGCAGGGCTCGGTGATCCTGGTGCTGACGGTTTACTACGCTACGGCGCTGACCCTGACCGGACTCAATTTCGGCCTCGTCATCGGGCTGATCACAGGGCTCTTCAGCTTCATTCCGTTCTTCGGCTTTCTGACCGGCATCGTCTTGTCGATGACCATCGCCCTGGTGCAGTTCGCGCCGAACTGGTGGTTCGTGCTGCTGATCTTCATGGTTTACATGATCGGCCAGTTCCTCGAGGGGAACGTGCTCTACCCGAAACTCGTCGGACAGAGCATCAACATCAACCCGGTCTGGCTGATGTTCGCGCTGTTTGCCTTCGCGTTCCTCTTCGGCTTCGTCGGGCTGCTGCTGGCGGTGCCGCTTGCCGCCATCACCGCGACGCTGACCCGCTATGCCTTGCGCCGCTACAAGGAAAGTGCGCTCTACCACGGCGAGCGCCCCGCCAAGGGCGCGCCGGAGCGCGAACTTGCGCTGGCCGCGTCCGAGCACAAGGCGGCCCCGGCGCGCAGGACCGCCCCCAAGAAATGACCGCCCCCCAAATCGGCGGCCAGCTGCCCTTCGACTACGGGCACGATCCGTCGCATCTCGAGGTCGACTTCATCGAGGGCGAGGGCAACCGGCTGGCGCTCGGCCATGTCCGCTCGTTTCCCGGCTGGTCCGGGCCGCTGACGCTGATCGAGGGGCCGGCCAGTTCCGGCAAATCGCACCTGGCGCGTATCTGGGCGGCCCACGCCGGCGCCCATCTGGCGTTGCCGGCGGAACTCGAGGGCCTGTCGCGGTCCGGGGGCACGGCGCCGGTCGTTCTCGAGGATATCGATCGTAGCGGCTACGATGAGGCGGCGCTGTTCCACCTGCTCAACCAGTCGATGCGCGACGGCCGGCCACTGCTGATGACGGCGCGGGAGCCGGTTGCCAACTGGCCGTTCGCGACCGATGATCTCAAATCGCGGGCCCGACTCGCGGCGCGGTTTACGATCGCTCTGAGCGATGACATCCAGTTGTCACAGATGTTCGTGAAATTGTTCGGCGACCGGCAGGTGGCGGTCGATCCGAAGGTCATCGGCTATCTGGTGCAGCGCATGGAACGGTCCCCCCAAGAGGCCGTTGCGCTGGCGCATCTGTGCGATCGGCTGGCGCTGGCGCGCGGCACCGCCATCACCCGGGCCGTCGCGGCGGCGGCCCTGGCCGAGCGGGGCGGCGCGCAGCTCGAACTGGATCTGGAAGGCGACGACGATGAATGAGATGGGTGAAATTCTCCCCGACGAGACGGCGACGCCCGACATCGAGGCCCTGCGCCAGAGCCCGGCGCGCTTCGTCAACCGCGAGGTCTCCTGGCTGCAGTTCAACATGCGCGTGCTGGAGGAGGCCGGGAACACCAACCACCCGCTGCTCGAACGCATGCGGTTCGTCTCGATTTCAGCCACCAATCTCGACGAGTTCTTCATGGTCCGCGTCGCCGGCCTCAAGGGCCAGCTGCGCGCCGGCATCACCAAGCAGAGCGCCGACGGCCTGACGCCGGCCGAGCAGCTCGACGAGATCGCCACGCTCGCCCAGCACCTCCATCTCGAGCAGCAGGACCACTGGCAGACGCTGCGCGAAGAACTGTTCGCCAAGGACGTGGTCATCCACGAGGCCGACGACCTGAGCCCCGATCAGCTGAAATATCTGCAACGGCTGTTCCGCGAGGAAATCTTTCCGGTGCTGACGCCGATCGCGGTCGATCCGGCGCACCCGTTCCCGTTCATCCCCAATCTCGGCTTCACTCTGGCCTTCGAGTTGGTGCGGCCGGGCTCGGCGCAGACATTGACCGCGCTGGTCCGCGTGCCGTCCAATCTCGACCGCTTCATCAACCTGCCGTCCGGGCTGGTGAGCGAGGGGCGGATCGAGGTGGTGACCATCGACACGCTGATCAACCTGTTCCTGCACAAGATGTTTCCGGGCTACGAGGTTGCCGGTTCGGGATCGTTCCGGGTCATCCGCGACAGCGAAATCGAAATCGACGACGAAGCGGCGGACCTGGTGATCGAGTTCGAATCGGCGCTGCGCCAACGCCGCCGCGGGCAGGTGATCCGGCTCGAGATCGAAAAGAAGATGCCGCGTGCGCTGCGCCGCCAGATCTCCGACCGCCTCGGCGCCACGCCGGCCGACACTTTTGAGGTCGAAGGCTTTCTCGGTCTCGCCGACGCCAGCAAGATCTGCGACATCGACCGCCCGGACCTGAAGTTCCCACCCTACATACCGCGTTATCCCGAAAGGGTGCGCGACTTCAATGGCGACTTGTTTGCCGCCATCCGAGCCAAGGATTTGCTGGTCCATCATCCGTTCGAGAGTTTTGACGTGGTGGCGCAATTCCTGATGCAGGCGGCGCGCGACCCCGACGTCGTGGCGATCAAGCAGACGCTCTATCGGACGTCGCGCGACAGCCCGATCGTCAAGGCGCTGGTGCTGGCGGCCGAATCCGGAAAGTCGGTGACGGCGCTGGTCGAACTCAAGGCGCGCTTCGACGAGGAGGCCAATATCCGCTGGGCCCGCGACCTCGAACGGGCCGGCGCACAGGTGGTTTTCGGCTTCATCGAGCTGAAGACGCACGCCAAGATGAGCCAGGTGGTGCGGCGCGAAAACGGCAAGCTGGTGAGCTATTGCCACCTCGGCACCGGCAACTACCATCCGATCACCGCCAAGATCTACACCGACCTCAGCTACTTTACGACGGAGCAGTCGATCACCCGCGACGTGGCGCGCGTGTTCAACTTCATAACAGGGTATGCGCGGCCGACGGAACTGGAGGCGATAGCGGTGTCGCCGGTCAATCTGCGCTCGACCCTGCTCGAGCACATCGCCCGCGAGGTGAAGTTCGCTGAGCGCGGCGAGCCGGCCAATATCTGGCTCAAAATGAACGCGCTGGTCGACCCGGAGATCATCGACGCGCTCTACGGCGCCAGCCAGAAGGGCGTGAAGATCGAGCTGATCGTGCGCGGCATCTGCTGCCTGAGGCCCGGAATTCCGGGGTTCTCGGACAACATCCGGGTGAAATCGGTGGTTGGCCGCTTCCTCGAGCATTCGCGCATCTTCTGCTTCGGGCAGGGCGAGCCGCTGCCGTCACGCAAGGCGAAAATCTACATTTCGTCGGCGGACTTGATGCAGCGCAATCTCGACTGGCGGGTCGAGGTTATGGTGCCGATCCTCAACGCCACCGTGCACACGCAGATTGTGGATCGCATGCTGCCCGCCTATCTCAGGGACAACCAGCAGAGCTGGGACGTGCTGCCGGACGGCAGTTCGCACCGCGTTCCGCTCAAGGAGGGCGAGGAACCCTTCAGCGCGCACAACTACTTCATGACCAATGCGAGCCTCTCCGGCCGCGGCAGCGCGCAGACCGACGAGGGCAAGGCTTGAACCAATACTGGGGCCACGATGCCGACCCGACCGCGCAGGGCCGAATCCAGGGCGCCCAGCCCGTCGCCGTCCTCGATATCGGCTCCAACTCGGTGCGGCTCGTCGTCTATGAGCGCCACGCGCGCTCGCTGACCCCGCTCTACAACGAGAAATCGGCGTGCTCGCTGGGCCGCGGCGTGGCGCAGACCGGCCGGCTGGCCTACGAGAACATCGACCGCGCGCTGACTGCAATCCAGCGTTTCGCACTGGTGACGCGGCTGATGAAGGCGGGCGAAGTCCACATCCTCGCCACCTCGGCCGTGCGCGATGCCAGCAATTCCAGGGTCTTCGTCGAAGCCGTCGAGCAGACGATGAAGGCCGACGTGCATGTGTTGAGCGGCGAGGCGGAAGCCCATTTCGCCGCGCTCGGCGTCGTCGCCGGCATTCCCGATTTCGTCGGCCTCGTCGGCGACCTCGGTGGCGGCAGCCTCGAGCTGTCGTCGATCTCCGGCGGCCGGGATTCGGTCGGCGAGACGCATGGACTTGGTGTCATCCGGCTGCAGGACGATTCCGGGCGGTCGGTGGCCAGGGCGCGCGACCTGGCGCGCGAACGGGTGGGCCAGTCGGGATTGCTCAAGGGCAAGCCGGGCGGCCAGTTCTGCGCCATCGGCGGCACCTGGCGTTCCCTGGCCAAGATGCACCAGGTGCTGCGCAACTACCCCCTGCACATGGTCCAGCAATACGTCGCCAAGGCCAGCGACCTGGCAAAATTCTGCGACGAAATCGTCGATGCCGTCGCGGCCGGACGGCCGATGCCGGGCGCCGATCATGTGAGCTCGTCGCGGCGGGAGTTGGTGCCCTACGGTGCCGCCGTGCTCGCCGAAGTGCTGAGGGTTGGCAAGTTCGACAGCGTGGTGTTCTCGGCGCTCGGCGTGCGCGAGGGCTATCTCTATGGCCTGCTGTCGCCCGAAGAGCAGAACGTCGATCCACTGCTCCAGGGCGCCGAGGAAATCTCGATCCTCCGCTCACGCTCACCAGCCCATGCGGCGGACCTCATCGAGTTCACCGGCGACTTCATGGCCGCCATCCATGTCAAGGAAACGGCTGAGGAAGCCCGGCTGCGCACCGTCGCCTGCTACCTCAGCGACATCGGCTGGCGCGGTCACCCGGACTATCGCGGCGAGCAGAGCGTCGACATGGTGGCTTACGGCTCGCTGGCCGGCGTCGACCACCCCGGCCGGGCCTTTCTCGCCGAGGTTCTGGCCGTCCGCTATATGGGCCTCAAGCACCGCAGCCTCAGCCAGCCGCTGATGGCGCTGGCGGGGCCAGCGGCGAACATGAAGGCACGGCTGCTCGGCGCCACGTTCCGCGTCGCCTACCCGATGTCGGCGGCGATGCCCGGCGTCTTGCCGCGGGCGCATTTCTCGCTCGAAAGCGGGAGATTACGCCTGCACCTGCCGCAGGATCTGGCGTTCCTCGCCGGCGAGCATCTCGAGGGCCGGCTGGATCAACTTGCGGGGGTGGCCGGAATCAAGAGTTCGGAGATCGTGGCGGGGTAGCAGGCCCGTGGGCGGAGAGTTTCGCCAGTCTCAGTCCTTGATCTCGATCTCCCGGACGCCCTTGCGGGTGGCGACGAGGCCGATCTTGCCGTGCTTGATGGCGAGGGCCTTTTCGCCGAACAGCTTGCGGCGCCAGCCACGCAGCGCCGGCACATCCGCCTCGTCGTCGAGGACCAACGCGTCGATGTCGTCGGAGGTGGCGAGAATGCGCGAGGCGACGCCGTGCTCCTCGCTCACGGCCTTCAGCAGCACGCGCACCAGGTCGCCGACGGCGCCCTTGGGCGAGGGGCCGCGATAGCGCTCGATGGCGGGCGGCAATTCGGCCTTCGGCAGCGCTTCGACCGCCTTGAGCAGCCCGATGACCTCGGCAGCAGCGGACGAGCGGCCATAGCCGCGCTGCACGGCACGGAGCTTGTCGAAGGCCTCGGCGGTCACCGGCCGCTGCATGGCCAGCTCGATCAGCGCATCGTCCTTGAGCACACGGCTGCGCGGTTGATCGCCGTCCTGCGCCCGGCGCTCGCGCCAGGCGGCGAGCGCCCTGAGAGCCGCGAGATCGCGCGGCCGGCTGAGTTTCGATTTGAGCCGTTCCCAGGCATTTTCGGGCTGGACGACATAGGTGTCGATCGAGCGGAGGATCTCGAGTTCGTCCTCGACCCAGTCCCAGCGATGCTGGGCGGTGACCTGCTCGAGCAGCTTGATGTAGATGTCGCGCAGATGGGTGACGTCGGCGAGGGCGTAGAGCCGCTGCTTTTCCGTCAGCGGCCGGTGCGACCAATCGGTGAAGCGCGAAGACTTGTCGAGCTCGACGCCGGTCACCGAGCGCACCAGGTTGTCGTAAGAGACGCTGTCGCCAAAGCCGCAGACCGACGCGGCGATCTGGGTATCGAAGATGTTCTGCGGCACCTTGCCGGTGAGCTTGACGAAGATCTCGATGTCCTGCCGCGCGGCGTGGAAGACCTTCACGATCCTCTTGTTGGCGAGCAGCTCGAAGAACGGGTGGAGGCTAAGGCCGTCGGCGAGCGGATCGACCAGGATGGCTTCGTCGGGCGTCGCCGCCTGCAACAGGCAGAGTTTCGGCCAGTATGTGGTTTCGCGCAGGAATTCGGTGTCGACGGTGACGAAATCGAAGGCCCTGGCGCGCGCGCAGAAAGCGTCCAGCGCGCCCGTCGTGGTGATCAGCTCCATTGGTCCAGTCTTCGGCTTGGGCGTCCCGGGACACCGGGACTGAGACGCCGCTCATATCAGGCCGAAAGCGCCGGCTCCAGAACGGATTGAGGCGTTCCGATCCCGGCCCAGGCCAAAATCTTGACATTGTGGGGCTCGCATGCGCTTTTCCGGCGCCATTTCGGCCCGACTCCCAACTTCGAACGAGACCACAAATGCACCCTTACCGCACCCACACCTGCGCTGCCCTGACGCCGGCGGACGTGGGCAACACCGTGCGGCTTTCGGGGTGGGTGCACCGCGTCCGCGACCATGGCGGGCTGCTGTTCATCGACCTGCGCGACCATTATGGCCTGACCCAGCTGGTGATCGACCCTGAATCGGCAGCGTTCGACCTTTCGTCGCGCGTCCGCTCGGAATGGGTCATCAGGGTCGATGGCGAGGTAAAGGCGCGGGCCGCCGAAGCGGTGAACCCGAAGATGGCGACGGGCGGCATCGAAGTGTTCATCCGCGAACTCGAAGTGCTGGGCGAGGCCCAGGAGCTGCCGCTGCCGGTGTTCGGCGAGCCGGACTATCCCGAGGAAATCCGGCTCAAGTACCGCTTCCTCGACCTTCGCCGCGAGACGCTGCACGCCAATATCGTCAAGCGCACCAAGGTGATCGCCTCGATGCGGCGGCGGATGACCGATCTGGGCTTTGCCGAATACTCGACACCGATCCTGACTGCGTCTTCGCCCGAAGGGGCGCGCGACTTCCTGGTGCCCAGCCGCATCCATCCCGGAAAATTCTTCGCGCTACCGCAGGCGCCGCAGCAGTACAAGCAGCTGCTGATGGTCGCGGGCTTCGACCGCTATTTCCAGATCGCGCCGTGCTTCCGCGACGAAGACCCCCGCGCCGACCGGCTGCCGGGCGAGTTCTACCAGCTCGACATGGAAATGAGCTTCGTCACCCAGGAGGAGATCTGGGCGACCATGGAGCCGGTGATCAGCGGGCTGTTCGAGGAGTTTTCCGACGGCAAGCCGGTGACCAAAGCCTGGCCGCGCATTCCGCACGCCGAGGCGGTGCGCAAATACGGCTCGGACAAGCCGGACCTTCGCAACCCGATCGAGATGCAGGATGTGTCGGAGCATTTCCGCGGTTCCGGCTTCGGCGTGTTCGCCAACCAGCTGGCGGGCGACGACAAGGTGGAGGTTTGGGCCATTCCGGCCAAGGGTGGCGGCGGCCGCGCCTTCTGCGACCGTATGAACGCCTGGGCGCAGGGCGAGGGCCAGCCGGGGCTGGGTTATATCTTCTTCAAGGAGGGCGCGGGTTCGGGCCCGGTCGCCAAGAACATTGGCGAAGAGCGCACAGCCGCGATCCGTACCCAGCTTGGTTTGGCGGACGGCGATGCCGTGTTTTTCGTGCTCGGCCGGCCGGAAAAGATGTACCGCTTTGCCGGCGAGGCGCGGGTCAAGGTCGGGCTCGATCTTGGCCTCACCAAACTGGATCAGTTTGCGCTGTGCTGGATCGTCGACTTCCCGTTCTACGAATGGAGCGAGGAAGAAAAGCGGCTCGACTTCGCGCACAACCCGTTCTCGATGCCGCAGGGCGGGCTCGAGGCGCTGAAGACGCAGGACCCGCTGACCCTCAAGGCCTACCAGTACGACGCTGTCTGCAACGGTTTTGAGATCGCCTCGGGTTCGATCCGTAACCACGAGACCGACACCATGGTGAAGGCGTTCGAGCTGGTCGGGCTGTCCAAACAGGAGGTCGAGGAGCAGTTCGGCGGCCTCTACCGCGCCTTCCAGTTCGGCGCCCCGCCGCATGGCGGCATGGCACCAGGCGTCGACCGCATCGTCATGCTGATCTGCGGCGTGCAGAACCTGCGCGAGATCACCCTGTTCCCGATGAACCAGCAGGCCGAAGATTTGCTGATGGGGGCGCCGCTCCCGGCAAGTGCGAAACAGCTGCGCGAGCTGCACATCCGGCTGAATGTGGAGAGGTGAATGGTGAGTGGTGAATTGTGAATGGGAAGTGGAGCTGCCGCCCTGAGGTGGGAGCGCACTACCATTCACAATTCACCACTCGCCATTCACCATTCCCACGCTCTTCCCCACTGGTTAACGAGCGTTAACAATCCCTTAAGCGGGCGCCGCTACCAATACTCGTAGGCTTTCGGGATTCGGGCGCGCGGGCGTGAAGTCCAGATACTCCCATATCGTGACGCTGATCGCGGCGATCCTGGCGTTCGTGCCTGTGATGGGCGTCGACTACCTGCTCGACAACTATGTGCGGGTGCGCGAGCGGGCCCAGGTCGAGCAGTCGCTCGGCACGATCACGGAGCGCATCCAGACCGGCGCCTACAGCGCCATCGACTCCCTCCGCACCATCCTCGCGGACAGCCCATCGCTCTGCACGCCGACCTTTATTGCCAATGTTCACAAGCAGATGGCGCAGAGTCTTTATCTGAAGCAGGTGCTCGTCGAGAACGCCGACGGAGCGCAATATTGCGACGCGTTCGGCTCGACCGTCAGCTATTCGCCGCTCTCGGCCAGCCTCGCGATCCCCGGCCACACCGAGACGGTCACGGTGATCAAGCTCGCCGACCTCGCAACGCCCGTGCTGAAGCTCACCCAGGCGTTCGGCAACACCCGGATGGTCTCGGCCTTCGTGCCGCTCGTTTCGAGCGACTCCGAGGGACTGCTCAATCGCTTCAAGCCGACGGCGATGGTTCGAGTTTCGGTAACCGACGGCACGTCGGTGCTGGTCGCGGGAGACCCGTCGCCCTACGACAGCCACGGGACGACCGAATACGTCTCGGCGGAAGGTTTTGCCGGCGAGCTGCCGATCCGGGTCGAAGCGGCGGTGCCATTCGCCATCGTCCGCGCCGACTACGCCGACCTCGACGTCAGCTTCACCATCATCGCCTGCCTGATGAGCGGCGCGTTCCTGGTGCTGGCGCTGCAATATGTGCGGCGCTCGAAGCTCCCGGCGTTCGACCTCGAGCGGGCGATCGCCTCGGGCGAGCTGAAGCCCTACTACCAGCCGGTGATCAACCTCAAAACCGGCGCGCTGGCCGGCTGCGAGGTGCTCTGCCGCTGGGAGAAGCGGAACGGCGAAGTGGTGATGCCCGGCGCCTTTATCGAGTATGCCGAGGTGACGGGCCTCGCCATTCCGATGACGCTGAGCCTGATGCAGCAGGTCCGCGCCGACCTCGGCGATCTCTGCCTCGAGATGCCCGACATGAAGGTCTCGATCAATCTGTTCGAGGGCCATTTCCGCGACGGCAGCGTGATCGAGGATGTGCAGGCGATCTTCGGCGGTTCCAATATCGCCTTCCGCCAACTGGTGTTCGAGATCACCGAGCGCTACCCGCTCAGCAATTCGACGACCGCAAACACCGTGATTGCCGGGCTCCACGCCCTGGGCGCGCGGCTCGCCATGGACGACGTCGGCACCGGCCACTCGAACCTCGCCTACATGCAGACGCTGGGCGTCGACGTGATCAAGATCGACCGGGTGTTCATCGACATGATCAAGCCCGACACCAAGCAGAACCCGGTGCTCGACGGGCTGATCTCGATGTGCCGCGATCTCGGCACCGAAATCATCGCCGAGGGCGTCGAGACGGAGGCGCAGGCGCTCTATCTGCGCGGCCGCGGCGTGGTGATGGCGCAGGGCTTCCTGTTCGCGCCGGCCCTCAAGGTCGTCGCCTTCCGCGAGCTGGCGCGGGCGCTCAACGGCCGCCCCAAGGCCCCGCCGCTGGCGGTACCCGAACTCACCGCCGGCGCTGCCGCCTGAGGCGGCGAGCACCACTTCCCTTGCTGCCGGTTTAGTGGCAGGACACCCCTCAGTTTGCGAGGGAATGGGTATGGCGTCCGACGTCGATGAGCAGATGAGGGGGCGGCGCGAAGCGGCGCTGCATTTCCACGAGTTTCCAAAGCCCGGCAAGCTCGAAATCCAGCCGACCAAGCCGCTGGGCAACCAGCGCGACCTGGCGCTCGCCTACTCGCCCGGCGTCGCGGCGCCCTGCGAGGAGATCGCGGCCAATCCGGACAATGTCTTCCGCTACACCTCGCGCGGCAACCTCGTCGGGGTGATCTCGAACGGCACGGCGGTGCTGGGCCTCGGGGCCATCGGCGCGCTGGCGAGCAAGCCGGTAATGGAGGGCAAGGCCGTGCTCTTCAAGAAGTTCGCCGGCATCGACGTGTTCGACATCGAAATCGAAGAGCGCGATCCCAAGAAGTTCATCGAGATCGTGGCGCCGCTGGAGCCAACCTTCGGCGGCATCAATCTCGAGGACATCAAGGCGCCGGAGTGCTTCGAGATCGAGGAAGCGCTGCGCGAGCGCATGAACATCCCGGTGTTCCATGACGACCAGCACGGCACGGCGATCATTGTCGGCGCCGCCGTCCTCAACGGACTGGAACTGAGCGGCAAGCGGATCGAGGACGTCAAGATCTGCACCAGCGGGGCAGGGGCGGCGGCGATCGCCTGCCTCAACATCCTGCTGGCGCTGGGCGCCAGGCTCGAGAATATCTGGGTCGCCGACAAGGATGGGCTGCTTACCTACAAGCGCAACGACGTCAACGACAAGTGGCGCGGCAAGTTCCGTCGCGACAGCGAGGCGACGACGCTGACCGAGGTGTTCGACGGCGCCGACATCTTCCTCGGGCTGTCGGCGGGCGGGGCGCTGAAGCCCGAAATGCTGAAACGCATGGCGCGCGATCCGCTGGTGCTGGCGCTCGCCAACCCGACACCGGAGATCATGCCGGAGGAGGCCAAGGCCGTGCGGCCCGACGCAATGGTCTGCACCGGGCGGTCGGACTATCCCAACCAGGTCAACAACGTCCTCTGCTTCCCCTTCATCTTCCGCGGCGCGCTCGACGTCGGCGCCACCGCGATCAACGAGGAGATGAAGCTTGCCGCCTCGCAGGCCATTGCCCGGCTGGCGCACGATCCGGGGTTGGAAGTGTCGCCCACCGGCCAGCCGGCGGTGTTCGGCCCCGACCACATCATCCCCAACCCGTTCGACCAGCGGCTGATCCTGAGGATCGCGCCGGCGGTGGCGAAGGCGGCGATGGCGACCGGCGTCGCGAAACGCCCGATCGAGGACTTCGACGCCTATCACGACAGCCTCAACCGCTTCGTGTTCCGCTCGGGCCTGGTGATGAAGCCGATCATCGACCGGGCGCAGGGACAGCAGAAGCGCATCATCTTCGCCGACGGCGAGGAGGAGCGCGTGCTGCGCGCCGTGCAGGTGCTGATCGAGGACCGCATCGCCATCCCGATCCTGATCGGCCGCCCGCAGGTCATCGATTCCCGCATCAAGCGGTTCGGCCTCAACCTCGATTTGAGTTCGATCGAGGTGGTGAACCCCGAAGACGATCCGCGCTACCGCGATTATGTAACGCTGTTCCACTCGCTGGTCGGCCGCAGCGGCGTGACCCCCGAGACGGCCCGCACCATCGTGCGCACCAACACCACGACCATCGCGGCGCTGGCGGTGCGGCGCGGCGACGCCGACGCAATGCTCTGCGGCCTCCAGGGCCGCTACATCAAGCACGTGCGCGACATCCGCTCGGTGATCGGCATGCAGGAGGGGGTCAAGGACGTCTCGGCGCTCTCCATGCTGATCATGCCGCGCGGCGCGTTCTTTCTGACCGACACCTACGTCAACATCGATCCGACCGCCGACGAGATCGTCGCCATCGCGCTGCAGGCGCGCGAGCATCTCAGGCGCTTCACCATCGAGGCCAAGGCGGCGCTGCTCAGCTACTCGAACTTCGGTTCGCGCGACGGTGAAACGGCGTTCAAGATGCGCGAGGTCTATCGCAAGCTCAAGGCCGTGGCGCCCGACCTGATCGTCGAGGGCGAGATGCAGGGCGACCTCGCCCTCAACCAGGACCTGCGCGAGCGCTACATCCCCGAGACGGTACTCAAGGGCGAGGCGAACCTCTTGATCTTCCCGAACCTCGAATCCGCCAATCTGTCGATGACACTGCTCAAGGAGATGACCAACGCGCTGGCGGTCGGCCCAATCCTGATGGGACCGCGCTCGCCGGCGCATATCCTCGCGCCCTCGACCACTAGCCGCGGCATCGTCAACATGGCGGCGATCGCGGCGAGCGAAGCGATCTCGCTCCGAACGGAGGCCTGAATGATCCGCCACACGGTGATCTTCAACCTCAAGCACGCCCACGGCTCGCTGCAGGAAAAGGGCTTCCTGCGCGACGCCCGGATTGCCCTCGAAACCATTCCCGGCGTCACGAAATTCGAGCAGCTCCGGCAGGTGAGCCCGAAGAACGAGTATCGCTTCGGCTTTTCGATGGAGTTCGCCGACAAGAAGGCCTACGACGCCTACGACCGCCATCCCAAGCACACGGCGTTCGTCCAGGACCGCTGGAACCGCGAAGTCGAGAAGTTCCTCGAAATCGACTACGAGAAGCTGTGAGTGCGCTCGCCACACCCTTCCACGTTATCGCGCACCGCGGCGCCAGCGGCTATGCCCCCGAGAACACCATGGCGGCGTTCGAGCGGGCCGTGGCGATGGGCGCTCGTGAGGTGGAGACGGATGTCTCCCTGACTCGCGACGGCCACATCCTGCTGCTTCACGACGACACGCTCGACCGGACCACCAACGGCAACGGACTCGCCGACGAGTTCAGCCTCGAAGAGCTGAAGCAGCTCGACGCGGGCAGCTGGAGCGACCCCAGACTGTCGTGGGACCGCGACTATCGCGGCGAGAAGCTGATCACTCTCGACGAGTTGCTGGATCGGTTCGGCGCCAGCTTGACCTACCATATCGAGCTCAAGAAGCCGCAGCAGGGTTTGGTCGCCGCCGTTGCGAACGCCGTCGCAAGCCGCGGTCTGATCGACAGGGTCTTCATCTTCGCCGTCGAGCAGGAGGACGCGCTCAAGCAGATCCTCGCCATGCTGCCCGGCGTCCGCATTGCCTGGGCGCCTGAGACACTGTTGCGCACGGACCCCCAGCGCGCCGTGCAAGCCTGCGCCGAGAACGGCTTTGCTATGATTGTCCTCAATACGTCGAACCAGTCGAAGGCGCTGGTCGAGCGTGCGCACACGCTCGGCCTGGAGGCCCGCAGTTCGGGCATATCAAGCCGCGACAAGATGATCGCCGCAGCCGAGATCGGCTGCAACGGCATGACGATCAACTGGCCAGACTGGCTACTCGACCACGTGCGTCAGCAGGCCTAGCCTCTCACTGGAACGCCGTCTCCGCGAAGGACCGCAATTTCCGCGAATGCAGCTTCTCCGGCGGCTGGGCGCGGAGGATTTCCATGGCGCGGAGGCCGATCAAGAGGTGCCGGTTGACCTGCGTGCGGTAGAAGTCCGACGCCATGCCGGGCAGCTTCAGTTCGCCGTGGAGCGGCTTGTCGGAGACGCAGAGCAGCGTTCCATAAGGCACCCGGAAGCGAAAGCCGTTGGCGGCGATGGTGGCGGACTCCATGTCGAGGGCGACAGCGCGCGATTGGCTCAGCTGCTTGGTGATCTCGGCCTGGTCGCGCAGCTCCCAGTTGCGGTTGTCGAAGGTGGCGACGGTGCCGGTGCGCATGATGCGCTTGGTCTCGATGCCCTCCATGTGGGTGATCTCGCCGACCGCCCGCTCGAGCGCCACCTGGACTTCGGCGAGGGCCGGGATCGGCACCGTGACCGGCACGTCGGCGTCGAGCACGTGGTCTTCGCGCAGATAGGCATGGGCAAGCACGTAATCACCCAGTTCCTGCGAGTTCCTGAGGCCCGCGCAGTGGCCGAGCATGATCCAGGCATGCGGCCGCAGAACGGCGACATGATCGGTGATGGTCTTGGCGTTGGACGGCCCGACGCCGATGTTGACGAAGGTGATGCCGCGACTGCCGCTCATCTTGAGGTGATAGGCCGGCATCTGCGGCGCGCGCGTGGCGCGGACGCCGCTGGTGCCGCCGCCGAGCCGGACATTGGTGGTGATGTGATTGCCCGGCTCGACGAAGGAGTCGTAATCGGGGTGGCCCTCGGCCATGTACTCCTGGGCCAGCCGGCAGAACTCGTCGACGTAAAACCCGTAGTTCGTGAAGATCACGAAATTCTGAAAATGCTCGGCGTCGGTGCCGGTGTAGTGGCTGAGCCGGTAGAGCGAGTAGTCGACGCGCGGCGCCGTGAAGTGCGCCAGCGGGTAGGGCCCGCCGGGCGGCGGCACGAAGCTGCCGTTGGCGATCTCGTCGTCGGTGTCCTGCAGGTCCGGCACGTCGAACAAGTCGCGCAGCGGGATGGGCAGCGCGTTGATCGCTTCGCCGTCGATCTGTTCGTTGGGCGAAAGCGCGAAGTGGATCGGAATGCGGGTGGTGGATTCGCCGACTTCGATCGCCCCGCCATGGTTGCGCAGGATCACCGAGAACTGCTGTTGCAGATAGTTCTTGAACAGATCCGGCGCCGTGATCGTGGTGCGGTAGACGCCGGGCGTGTGGAGGTAGCCATAGGCCAGCGTCGAGTCGGTTTTGCCATAGCTGCGCGAGGTGACCTGGACCTCCGGATAGAAGGCGCGCACGCGGCCCTTGGGCACGATACCCTTCGACAGTCCGATCAAGTGTTCGCGGATGAAGGCGGTGTTGCGGTGGTAGAGTTCGGCAATATAGGCCCAGGCGTCATCGGGCCTGGTGAAGGCCTTGAGCGGCGCGGGCGGCGGGGAAATGGTGTCCATCAGGATCTCGGTGCATTGCCGCGCTCGGGGCCTCGGCGTTGCGGTGCTCTCATAGGGTTTTTGGCCGTCACGGGCAACCCGGATGAAAAGTCGTCCATCTTCATCACCAATTGGTGAGCGACCCTTTTTTTGCCGATCCGATGGTCCATTTATTCGTGTGTTCGCTGGAATTCTGCAAACGACCCATGCACCGGTGAACCGAGAGGCGTCTGCCGCTGCCCCCAAGCCCTCAACAGTGCGGCGGGCGCACTTTCCAGGGCCACAGCTCCGGCAACGGGACTGTGGCCCCTTCATTTTCCGCAGGCGCTTCGGTGGTCCGGCTAGGTGATCGCCCCGTTCGACTCGAGCATCTGGATCAAGATGTCGTTCTTGTTTTCCTTGTAGGTGCCGTTGGCCTGCAACTGGGCGTTCGGGCCATGATATGTCTCGTCGCGGCCGTAGAACGAGCCCCTGATGTGCCACGTCCCGTCCTTGCCGAGGAACGAGCCCGCGAGGTGGTATTTCCGGTCGTTACCCAGGAACGACCCCTTGGGGTGGTAGTTGCCGTCGCGGCCGTAGAAGGCGCCCTTGGGGTGGTATTTCCCATCGGTGCCCTTGAACGAGCCCGCGGTGTGCATTTTGCCGTCGGTGCCCTTGAAATACTGCGCGAAATCCTGCTGCAGGGACTGCAGGGACTGTTGTCCAACCAGATTGGCCGCCATGAAATCGAGGCCGCTGACTGCCATGGGACTCCCCACTCAACCAGCCGAAGCCTAGGCGAGGCGTCGTTAAGGTTTTGCTAAGCCTGCCGCGCCGGATAGCGCTCGCGCACGGCGGCGTGCGACAGGCGGACGAGCTGTTCGAGCACGTCCATGTCCAGCCCCTCCAGCCACTTCACATACAGGCACCCCTTGCCCATCCGGTGCTGGCCCAGGCGCTCGAGCAACGCGTCGCGCCGGGCCGCGATTTCGGGCTCGTGGGTGCCGTTGAGATAGATGCTGAACTCGGCCTTGCGCGGCGAAAAGCCGGCAAGGCACGAATCGCCTTCGTGGCCGGAGTCGTACTTGTAGTGGTACGTGCCGAAGCCGACGATGCTCGACCCCCACATCTTCGGCGGATGGCCGGTCACCCGCTGCATCAACTCGATCAGCACCTGGCTGTCGGCGCGTTTGCGCGGATCCTCGATCTGCGCAAGGAACTCGTCCACCGCCACGCCGGTTGGCCCGGTCTTGGCTTCCGCCATGCTGCACCTCCCGCGAGGAGTGTAGCGGCGCGATTGCAATGCGTCACGCTTTCGGGCAAAGCATCGGCGATTGACGATGAAGGGGAGGAGCCCGGCCGTCGTCAGTCGAGCCCCGCGGCTCAAGACCATCCCAACCAGTGGAAGAACCTCAATGCCCTCGATGTATGCCGTTTCTGTCGGCACCTTCACCAAGCTGCTGACCAACCTCGCTGTGATCCTCGACAAGACCGAGGCTTATGCCACCGAGCGCAAATTCAAGGTCGACACCCTGGTGAACCAGCGGCTGGCCTGGGACATGCTGCCGTTGTCCTTCCAGATCCAGAACGCCACCGACCACGCCAAGGGCGCCGCCGCGCGGCTCGCTGGTCGCGAACTCCCGTCTTGGCCGGATGACGAAAAGAACTTCGCCGAACTTCAGGCGCGCGTGAAAAAGGCCCTCGACTACCTGGCGACATTCACGCCTGCCGACATCGACGGCAGCGAGGACAAGCCGGTGAAGGTCAAGGTCCGCGGCGAGGAGGTGACGATGCGGGGCGAGGACTTCTTCTTCAATCGCGCCCAGCCGAACTTCTGGTTCCACACCACCACGGCCTACGACATCCTGCGCCACAACGGCGTGCCGATCGGCAAGCGCGACTTCACCGGCTGAGGCGAGCGTAGCCCGTCAGGAGTAGCGCTCCTCGAGCCAGGGATCGGCGTGATTGTGATAGCCCCGGACTTCCCAGAAGCCGGGGTGATCGCGCGTTGCGAACTCGATCTTGCGGAGCCACTTGGCGCTCTTCCAGAAGTAGAGGTGCGGCACCACCAGCCGCACCGGCCCGCCATGATCGAGCGGCAGCGGCTGGCCTTCCCAGCTGTGCACCAGCAGCGCCTCGGGCGATGAGAAGTCCTCGATCGCCAAGTTGGTCGTGTAGCCGTCATTGCTGGTAAGCAGCACGTGCGTCGCCTCGGCCTGCGGCTGCACCGCCTCCATCAGATCGTGCGTCGTCACCCCGTCCCAATTGTTGTCGTAGCGCGACCAGGTCGTGACGCAGTGGATGTCGCTGACCTTATGCGTCTGCGGCGCCGACACAAAATCGTGCCACGTCCAGCTGGTTGGGAATTCGACCGCCCCGCCAATGTCGGGCCGCCAGTTCTCTCTCGTGACATTCGGGGTCTGCCCGAGGTCGAGGATCGGCCAGTTCTTGACCAGATGCTGGCCCGGTGGCAACCGACTGTCCTCGGGCCGCGACGTCATGCCGGTGAGGAACTTGCCCAGTTCCGCCCAGCGTGACTTGGTCCTGGTGAGTTTGCTGTCGTCGGGTGTGTTGGTCACGGAACGCCTCCGTCATGTCGGTTGAGCTTGGCCGGGCTCACGTCGAAGTCAATGCCCGTTTCGATCATCCGTCCATTGCGGCGCGGCGCACCGCTTCCCATCTGCTGGGCAACCAACACGGAGGTTGCCATGCTTGCCCGCGACGATCGAGAAGCCATCGAAGGGCTGTTCAGCCGGCTGGAAGAGGCTGAACGCAAGAGTGGCCCGCGCGATCCCGAGGCCGAAACGTTCATCCGGCAGAAGATGGCGGCGCAGCCGGCCGCGCCTTACTATCTGGCGCAGACGGTCGTGGTGCAGCAGGCAGCCCTCAAGGAGGCTGAGCGCCGCATCGAGGAGCTCGAGGGCCGTGGCCGTGAGCCCGTTCGCCGGGGCCCCTGGGACAACGGGCCGGCCCGTGACGACCGGCGCCAAAATCAGAGTTTTGGACAAGGCGGCGGCTTTCTCGCCGGTGCCGCACAGACGGCGCTCGGCGTAGCCGGGGGCCTGATGCTGGGCAGTCTGATCGGTTCGATCTTTTCTGGCGGCGCCGCCAACGCGAGCGAGGCGCAGGCCGACAACGTCAACGACAATGCACCCGATACCGACACAGCGGACACCGATACCGGTGGCTTCGACGGCGGCGATGGTGGTGGCTTCGATGGTGGCGGCGACTTCTAGCTGGTCCAGCGCTCGACGTGTGCACGCGGCCGCTTGTACGCAGCTCCGGCTGATCTAGGCTCAGGACTCGGTGATCGAGCCAGAAGATGACGGGGATGCGAAAATGGGCGTGACGGGGATCGGCGGTTTCTTCTTTCGCGCGAAGGATCCGGAGGCGATGCGGGCTTGGTATGTCGAGCATCTGGGCGTGGGCTCGGCGCCCTACGGCGAGTGGCAGACGCAGGCGGGCCCCAGCGTCTTTGCGCCGTTCGCGGCCGACACGGACTTTTTCGCTGCGGATCGCCAATGGATGCTCAACCTGCGCGTGGACGATCTCGACGGCCTGTGCGCGACGCTGCGCGCGGCGGGGATCGCGGTGACCACCAAACCGGAATGGAACATGCCGGGCGTCGGGCGCGTCGCGCGCATCGATGATCCGGAGGGCAATCCGGTCGAACTGTGGCAGCCCGATCAGCCCGCTTGAAGCATGAAGCGGGCCCCGGAATTGGGCTCACCGGGTAGCAGGTCCTTAGCCTAGGACTTGTAGTAGAAGGCGTTGCCGCCGGCGACCAGCACGTAGTGCATGTTGGTGTAGGGAAAACTGTAGCCCGCTGTGTGGAAGTACTTGGCGTCACCCACGCCCGGATGGCGATAGCCGCGCAGCACCTTCTCGGCCATCGAGCGGGCCAGTGCGAGGCTGCGGCCCTCCCGCATCTTGTTCCACAGCACGCCCGCCGCGAACTGATTGGGCTGGCCGACGACGCCGCACACCGAGTGCGGGAAATTCCGGTCGTCGACGCGGTTCATCACCACCGTGCCGACCGCCAGCATGCCCTCGGCGCTCGAGCGGTTGGACTCGAAATACATCACCCGCGTCATGCAGTCGGTGGGCGACAGGAATGCGAACGGCGACAGCACCGCGCAGCCCGAAAGCATCGGCGTGGCAACCACGGCAGCGAGCAGGAACAGGGCTCGGACCAACGCAACTCCGGAACGCGAGAACTCAGCAGGAGGCCGACGGCCAAGCCTGGAGCTTGCGGGAGCGCGGTTAAGATCGGGTTGCCTGTGGATTTGTCGCGGCTTCATCCCTTGCGCCGGACGGCGCAGGGACCATATCGAAGCCATGAGCGATGGAGTGTCGATGAGCAGTCCCGAGGCCCGGCTGGACCGGCAGTTCGAGCGCCTTGGCCGTCAGGTTCCGGCGACCGCGGGGTTTTTGCGCTGGGTGCGCCGGCCGCACCTGCACCTCGTGCGCATCCCGCTGGCGATCCTGCTGATCCTCGGCGGCATCTTCAGCTTCCTGCCGATCCTGGGCATCTGGATGCTGCCGCTGGGCCTGTTGGTGCTGGCGGTCGACATCCCGCCGCTGCGCCGGCCGATCGGCAACCTCCTGGTGCGCTTGCAGCGGTGGGTCGCCAAGTTCCGGCGTCGCTACTGGCCGAAGCCCACGATCGTGCGGCCCGACTAACGCGTGTGTCGCATCGTTCTCGCGGAAACCGGGAGGCCACTTTTTCGCACGATGCTCAGGGGCAGCGCAGAACGGTGGTCTTGAGGTTGTCGCGATCGACATAGGTGAGGTCGATGCCCTCGCCGGTTGGAGCGAAGATCGGCCGCATCTGCACCGTCTCGTTCGTTCCCGAACAGCTCATTGCCGCTGTGAACGTGCCATCGCCGTTGTCGGTGTATCCGGTGATGTCGCACCCCGAATCCGGGCCGTCGAAGCGCGTTTTCGAGATCTTGAGCACCTGGCCGCCACATTGCGCCACATCGAGCGCCCAGGTGCCGACCAGCGGCGCCAGCGCGTCGTCGGCGGCAGGCGCGGCCGACGCCGATGAGGCTTCGGACGAGGCCGCTGCGAGTGGGGCATTGCTGCCGCAACCGGCGAGCAGCAGCGGCAAGGCGAGGGCGAAGATCGGGAGCAGACGCATGTGCGAATCCTGGCTGACGCTGGTCGAAACCAAATGGATCGGCGGTCGGTTGGTTCCCCTTATGCCGTGGAGTGGCCAGCGCATCGAGGATTGGCCGCCACAGGGGCGCGGCGGGTCGCGGGAAATCGGCAACAAAAAAGGCCCCGCGAGGGGCCTTTTCGATTTCGTCAGCCTTGGATGGCTTAGAGCAGCTGCAGCTTGGTCGCCGACTGCTTGCCGTCGCGGCCGGTCTCGAGCTCGTAGCTCACCTTCTGGCCTTCGGCGAGGCTGGACAGGCCAGCCCGCTCGACGGCGGAAATGTGGACGAACGCGTCCTTGCCGCCGGTGGTCGGCTGGATGAAGCCGAAGCCCTTGGTGGTGTTGAAGAATTTCACGGTGCCTTCGATCATTGGAGATCTCTTTCATGGCAGGCGCCCATCGGGGGCGCTTGTGTTCCGGTGGCAACATGCCGGCCGGCGACGTTCATCTAGATCAGGAGATAGCCAATGGGCCGGGCGAACCGGGCCGTCAGTTAGCGCGTGACGGTAGCGAAGCGTATGGCGCGCCAGATGCGCCTTATTTCGCAAAATTTCAAGGGGAGGAGTCGGTTTTCCGGCTGAGGTCGGCTTCCGCCACAACCCGCTCGAACTGCTCGCTGTCGCTGCGCACCCGGTAGAGCAGGGAGCCGTGGCCCTCATAGGGCAGCGTCGCGATCACCTTGCAGAAGGCCTCGACGCGCGAGATCGAGCGCCCGCCATTGCTCATCCGCAGCCGTTCGCCGATACGATAGCGATGCGTCGGCTGCAGGGCGACGATGCGCGGCGGAGCGCGGCGCTGCGCCTGCGGCGCCAATGCCAGCTCTTCGCTGCCCTCGGTCACGGTGGGCGACGGCCGCCGCCGGCCGCCGGCCTTACGGCTGGGTGTGACGGCGATGCTTTTGATCTGGGGCATGGGGAGTTCCTCGAATGCACTGGGCACGGCAACGCAGGCCGGCCTTTACGCGGGGTGGGAACCGCATGCAGGAGACTAGCACGGCGGGGCCGGATATGACGGATTTATTTCGGATGGGGACGCAAGTGACCGGAATTACTGCGCAAATCTATGTCGATGCGGACGCCTGCCCGGTCAAGGACGAGGTCGTGCGGGTCGCCGGGCGGCACGGGCTGGTGGTGACGTTCGTTGCCAATTTCGGCCTCCGGCCGTCGCGGGACCCGATGATCCGCAACATCGTCGTGCCGCAGGGCGCGGATGCGGCGGACGACTGGATCGTCGAGCAGGCAGCGGCCGGCGATATCGTGGTGACCGCCGATATTCCGCTGGCCAGCCGGTCGCTGGCCAAGGGGGCGATTGTGCTCGGCCCGACCGGCCGTCCGTTCACGGCGGCCTCGATCGGCATGGCCCTCGCCATGCGCGACCTCAACCAGCACCTGCGCGAAACCGGCGAGAGCCGCGGCCTCAACCCCGGGTTCACGGCCCGCGACCGCCAAGCTTTCCTGCAGGCGCTCGACGAGGCGGTGGCGCGGGGCAAGCGGCGATAGAGCATCAACAACGGCGGCCCGGCGCATTTTGCGGCACATCAAGCCATCCCGGCCGCTCGGGACTATGCTCTGTCCCGGTGAGGGTGAATCCAATGCGGTTGATGGCGATTGCGGGCGTGCTGGTGGCGCTGGGCTCTGCCGGCGCGGCCCGGGCCCAGGATGCGCGGATGGGCGAACAAGTGTTCCACCGCTGCGCCGTCTGCCACGAGATCGGGCCTGGTGCCGCCAACCGGCAGGGGCCGGTGCTCAACGAGCTCTTCGGCCGCATCGCCGGGACCGAGCCGGGCTTCCGCTTCAGCGATGCCATGGTTGCCGCGGGGCAGGGCGGGCTGATCTGGACGCCCGAGACGGTCGCGAGCTTCATCGCCTCGCCCCGGCATTTCGATCCGGCGACACGGATGATCTTTCCGGGGCTCTCGAACCAAGCCGACATCGCCGACGTGATCGCCTATCTCGAGACCTTCACCACCGCCGAGGGCGCCGAGCTCAAGCTCGGGCACGCGCTGCTGACGACCTATTGCGCCTCCTGCCACGCCGTCGAAAAGACCGGCGAGAGCCCCCATCCGCAGGCACCGCCGTTCCGCGAGTTGCACCTGCGCTACCCCGTCGAGGAGCTCACCGAGGCGCTGGTCGAGGGGCTGGTGAGCGGCCACCCCGACATGCCCGAATTCGAGTTCGAGCCCGACCAGGCCGAGGCCATCGTGCGCTATCTCGAAGCGCTGGAATAGGCGGCTCCCGGCGACGCGATATCCTGTGGTATCGTTCGGGCACACGATGAAGACCTGGACCAGCGACAACCCCAAGGCCGGACTGCTTGAGCGCAAGCGCGCGGCGATCCTCGCGGCGGCGCGGCGGCAGTTTCTCGCCCACGGCTATGGCGGCACCAGCATGGAGGCGGTGGCCGACGACGCGGGCGTCTCGATCATGACGCTCTACCGGCACGCCCAGAGCAAGGACGAGCTGTTCGCCGCCGTCGTTGGCATCGCCTGCCATGACGCCGATGCGCCGCCGCCCGACCTGTCGCAGATGACGCTGGCGGAAATCCTCAACGGCATCGCAACGATGTTCCAGCACAAGCTGAGCAGCCCCGAAACGCTGGCGCTGCTGCGCGCCGTGATCGCCGAGCAGGACCGCTTCCCCGATCTCGCCCGCATCGCCTTCGACGGCATCGCCGGCCAGTTTTCGGTGTTCCTCGAAACGGTCCTCGCGGGCGCCAGGGAGGCCGCGGCGACGAGCCCGGCCCGGCGCACGGCGCTGGCCGGGGAGTTCATCGACGATTTGTGCGGCGCCGATACGCTGCGGGCGCTGCTCGGCCTGCCCGGCAGCAGCCCGGCGCAGCAGGCGGCGCGGGCCGACGCGGCGACGGTAAAACTGCTCGCGGGGCTGGGGACGCGCTAGGCGGCCGGCCCGCTGGCCGCAGCCCCGCCGGGCTTGACGTGGTAGCAGAAATTGCAGTGGCCATCGCCGGCCATGCAGGTGGTGGTGCGCGTAAGCGTCAAGCCGAGCTCGTCGGCCATGGCGAAATCGCCGTCGCAGATGAGGAGCTGGCCGAGGTCGCGCGCCCCGATGCGCTCCATGAACTCAGCATAGTCGCAGTGTGTAACCTCGTTCCGGAGCGTCGTTTCAGTCTCTTCGACCGTCTCGAACTCGTAGCGCACGCCCTCGCCGAAGCCGGCGAATTCGGCGGCGAGGGTGGGGATGTCGAGCGGCTTGCCGCGCTTCGCCACCATGGCGCGGTTGGATTTGTCGAGCGCGGCGCGGACCAGCTTGTGCGCCGCCTCGCGGCCGAGCGCCGCCTCCATCGCCCGCACCAGCGGGATCTGGGCCTCGACGGCGAGCGTGATGCGCTCGAACGGGGTGAGCTTGGGCATGCGGGGAGGATAGCGGATGGGGGGCGGGAGGCAAGGCGCGGTCCTTCGAGGCTCGCTTCGCTCGCGCCTCAGGATGAGGGCAGCCGGAGAGACCCGACAGCCTCACGGCTTCGGGGTTTTGCCTTGCCGTGGCCAAGAGGGGGCCACGGACGGAGAGCGCCGGGCGCCTCCGAAATGTTTTTGCTAGGCGAGACGCCCAGCGCTGCTCCGCGGCGGGGGTGTCGGAACCGTTCGGTCAAAGCGGCAAGAGCCGGTAAGCCGAAGAAACCCAAGCGATGCG
>JACRAF010000005.1 GCA_016213505.1 Devosia nanyangense | reverse complement strand
TCCGCGGCGGGGGTGTCGGAACCGTTCGGTCAAAGCGGCAAGAGCCGGTAAGCCGAAGAAACCCAAGCGATGCGACCACCGCCCCCGTCACGTCCACCGGCACTTCGTCGGTACCCCGCGTTAGAGGGTGAACGCGAGGGGAGAATAATATGGCTGCAAAGCGCGGGGATAAGTCGAGGTGTCGAGGGGATAAGGCATTGGTGCTGCATGCGTTTTTCAAGGGATCGAGAGTCACTTCGGTGCACTTGGCCGCCCCCCACCCACCGGCCGCGCCGAGCGAGGGATTCCCGATTGAGACGGCGGTGGTCGCGCAACGCCGGTCCTCTCATGCGCGAAGTGGAGGGCTCGGAACTCGAGACGGCCCGTTCATTTCTTGCGACGGGCAGGACCGACGCCAAGGCAGAACGAAAGACACAGGCCGCCGCCTTCTTCCGCCGCTGGGTCCAACGACTGACGCCATGAGGGTGACGACGCAACGCTTGACACCGTGTATCTACACACTATGTGTCGCGCCATGGCGGACGACTTCTCCCAGTGCATGGTCAGCAACAGCCGGATGGCGGCGCGGGCGATCACGCGGCGGTACGATGCGTATCTGAGGCCCTACGGGATGACGGCGACGCAGCTGTCGCTGATGGGCGCCATCCGGATGCTGCCGGGGCTGACGGTCAGCGCGCTGGCCGAGGCGCGCGGCTTCGACCGCACGACGCTGACGCGCAACCTCGACAAGCTGGAGGAACGAGGGCTGGTGGTCTCCATGGAGCTCCAGCGGGGCAATGGGCGGCTCGCGGCGATCACCGGCGCGGGCGACGGACTGCTCGACCAATTGCTGCCGCTGTGGCGCGAGGCGCAGGCGGACCTCAGAACCGAACTCTCGCCCGAAACATTCGACGACAGCATCAAGACGCTGAAGCGACTCGCAAAAGTCTGAAGGGACAATTCATGACCGACTCCGATCCGATCGTCATCACCGGCATGGGCGCCGTCTCGCCGCTGGGCGTGGGTGTCGCCGCGAACTGGCAGGCGCTGATGGCCGGACGCAGCGGCATCGGCCTCAACACGCGCTTCGACACCACGGACTTCGCCTGCAAGATCGCCGGGCAGGTCCCCGGCAAGGACGCGCCGAACGGCTTCGATCCGACGAAATACATCGATCCCAAGGACATCAAGAAGATGGACCTGTTCATCCAGTACGGCCTCGCCGCAGCGCAGGAAGCACTGGCGCAGTCGGGCTGGATCGCGGACACGCCGGAGAAGCAGGCGATCACCGGCACGATCATCGGCTCGGGCGTGGGCGGCTCGCCGGTGATGGCCGAGGCGGTCAAGACCATCATCGAGAAGGGGCCGCGCCGGCTCTCGCCCTTCACCGTGCCGAGTTTTCTCGCAAACCTTGCGGCGGGCTGGATCTCCATCCGCTACGGCTTCAAGGGGCCGATCGGCGCGCCGGTCACCGCCTGCGCCGCCTCGGCCCAGGCGATCGGCGACGCCATGCGGCTGATCCGCACCGGCGAGGCCGAGGTGATGGTGTGCGGCGGCGCCGAGGGCTCTGTCGATCCGATCTCGATCGGCGGCTTCGCCGCCTCGCGCGCGCTCGACACCAGCCACAACGACCGGCCGACGGAAGCCTCGCGGCCGTTCGACAAGGGACACTCCGGCTTCGTGCTGTCGGAAGGCGCGGCAGTGGTCGTCATCGAGAAGCTGAGCCATGCGCTGGCGCGCGGCGCGACGCCGCTGGCGATCGCGGCGGGCTATGGCACGTCGGCCGATGCGTACCATCTGACCTCGGGTGCGCCCGACGGCGCCGGGGCGCAGGTGGCGATGCGCCAGGCCATCCGCATGGCCGGGCTGACGCCCGACGACATCGGCTACGTCAACGCGCACGCCACCTCGACCGAGGTCGGCGACAACGCCGAGATCAACGGCATCCGCAATCTGTTCGGCGACCGCGGGCAGTCGCTGGCGGTGTCGTCCACCAAGTCCGCGACGGGGCACATGCTGGGCGCCGCCGGCGCGATCGAGGCCGTGTTCTCGATCCTCGCGCTCCGGCATCAGACGTTGCCGCCGACGCTCAACCTCGACGATCCCGAACCGGTGGCGGCGCAGTTCGATCTGGTCGCCAACAAGGCAAAGCCGAAGGCGCTGAAGCACGTGCTCTCCAACTCCTTCGGCTTTGGCGGGGTCAACGCGTCGCTGGTGTTCTCGGCGGTCTGATCACTGGGCGGGACCGCCCATTTCCTTCTTGAACTGCTCGAAGTCGACCTGCAGGCCATAGAACTGGGTGCTGGCGAAACGGGTGAGGCCGGCCATGGCGACCGCCTCGGCGATTTCCTGGTCACTGGCGCCGAGCGCCTTGAGCGCACTGGTGTCGGCCCAGACGCAATACTGACAGGGAATCTGCGAGGCGACGGCGAGGCTGATCAGCGCCTTGGTCTTGGCGTCGAGGGCGCTCTGCTCGTTGAGCTCCAGCCCTTTCTCCAGCATCCAGAATCCGGGCAGGGCGGATTTGGCGATCTGCGTGACGAAGGTCGGGACGCCGCCGAACGTCGCCTCGACCTGTTTGTAGACCTCGTCCGGCGTCTGCATTGCGTCCTGCGCGGCAGCCGGCGCGGCGATGAAAATGGACAAGGCGGTGGCGACCGCCGCCACGCCGTGGCGGACGAAAATGGTATTGCGAATCATGGACATATCTCCTGCGCTTTGCTATTACCTTACGGCGTAAGGCGATGCGGACGAGGTACATCTTACACTGTAAGCCGTCAAGCCTTACGGTGTAAGAATTGCGGCAGGAACGGGATCACGATGGCGCGAGCGGCGGCACTGACGAAGAGCAAGGAATCGCTGTCGCGCGAGCGCATCGAACTGGCGGCGCTCGAACTGATCGAGGCGGAGGGACTGGCCGCGTTCTCGACCCGCAAGCTGGCGGCGCGTCTCGGCTACGAGGCGATGAGCATCTACCATTACTTCCCCAGCAAGGGGCACCTGATGGACGCGCTGATCGACCACGTCATCGGCGAATTGCCACCGTTTCCCGATGCGTCGCTGCCGTGGCTGGGGCGCGTGCGTTCCCTCGGGCGCGATGTCCGGCGTGCCTTCACCCGGCGTCCGAACCTCTTCGTCTTCGTCGCTACGCACCGGATGAACACACCGAGGGCTTTGGCCTTCCTCAACCGCAGCATCGCGCTGTTCGAGGAGAAGCTCCCGCACGAACTGGCCGTGCGGGTGTTCCGCTCGGTCAGCTACTACGTGATGGGCGCCAGCCTCGACGAGACCGCGGGCTACGCGCGCGGTCCGTCAACTGTCGAGCCGGTGTCCGAGGAGACGATGCAGCGCGACTATCCCTCGGTCGCGGCGGCGGAAAAATTCTTCAAGCCAGCAGAATTCGACGAGACGTTCGAGCTGGGCTGGGAACTGATGCTCACCGGCATTGCGGCGCTGGCCAGGCGCTTCGAGGAGCAGCGCTAGTCACTTGGCCGGCAAGGTCTTCACGAAGACCCAGGCGTAGTCGATCGACTCGTTGAGCGCCTCGTCGTCGGCAATGCCTTCGTCGGCCACGAGCACGAAGCCGGCCATCTCCCGGCCGGCCTGGATCATCGGCGTCGCCCCCGGGCGCGTCTTCGCCGCCTCATGACGGTCGGGACCGACCCGCATCAACATCGCGCCGTCTTTCATCGAGCCGACCACCATGTTGCCGCGGAGCATGAAGCAGATGCCGCCGAACATTTTCTTTTCGGTGACGCCGACGCGGTGTCCGACAATGGCGCGGATGCGATCCGCGAGTTCCTCCGAAGCGGGCGACATGGGCTGCTCCTACTTGGCGGGAAGGGTCTTGGCGTAGGTCATCGCATAGGCGATCCAGTCCTTGAGGGCTGCATCGTCGGGCGTGCCGTCCTCGTCGACCGCGATGAAGCCGGTCATGGCTCTTGCACCCATATGCATCTCGAAGGCGCCGGCCCGCTTCAGCGCCTCCGCTTGCCTGGCCGGATCGACGCGGACGAGCAGCGCGCCCTTGGCCGTGGTGCCGATCACCATGTTGCCACGGAACATGAAGCCCAGACCGCCGAACATTTTCTTTTCGGCGAGACCTTTCGGAACGAGCGGCCGGAGGCGGTCGCCCATGGCGTCGGAGGCGGCAGTCACATCATGGCTCCTTGGTCGCGATAGGTCTGGTGCTGCGGCAGGTCGGCCGCGATCTCGTCCCAGTCGCGGTGGCTGCGGGCAAAGATCAGCTGGTTGGGCGCGTACCAGCCGCTGGTGGCGGCGCCGAAGAGGCCGGCGGGGAGCATCAGCACTGCCGGCGCGCGGCTCGACCGGGCGACGAGCGGGGTTCCGCATTCGGGGCAGAACGACCGAGTCAGCGTCGCGCCGGAATTGGCGGGCCGCGCGAAGCTTTTCGTCGGGCCGGTGATCGTCACGTCGACGGGGCTGGCCAAGAGGATGTTCGAGTGCCCGGCGCCGGTGGCCCTCTGGCAGTCCTCGCACGAGCACATGAACATCGACAGCACCTTGCCGGCGAAATGCACCGAGACGGCGCCGCAGGCGCAGGTGGCGGAGAGGTCGACGACGGGTCTGGGTTTGCGCTCCATCATCGGAGGGTTGCACTGCCGTTAGCCAGTTCGCAAGGCTTGCCGGTCGAGCGGGTTGATTCCGGGCGGCGAGGGGGGTACCCCGCCTGCCATGAGCCAGGTTCCGCTCCCTATCACCACCCTTTTCGCGCCCGACTATCCGATCATGACGGACCGGCTGCGGCTGCGTCCGTTCAGCCGGGGCGACGTCGACGCCGTCTACTCATACCGCAGCCGGCCCGATGTGTCGGAATTCCTCTTCGACCAGCCGATGAGCCACGAGGAGTGCGCCGAGGCCGTGCGCATCCGGGCCGGGCAGCTGGCATTCTCGGGCGAGGGCGACAAGATCCTGCTGGCGGTGGAGCGCCAGGACGACGGCCGCCTCATCGGCGAGGTGTCGCTGATCTGGCGCAGCGTTGCCGACCGGCAGGCCGAACTCGGCTACATCCTCCATCCCGACGCGCACGGTCATGGCTATGCGACCGAGGCGGCCGCGGCGTTGCTGGCCTTCGGCTTCGACGTCGTCGGGCTGCACCGGGTCTATGCCCGGTGCGATGCCAAGAACCTTGCGTCGGCGAAAGTGATGCAGCGCCTCGGCATGCGCGAGGAAGCGCATTTTCGCGAACACGCGCAGTTCAAGGGCCGGTGGGACGAGGAGTTCGTCTACGCCATCCTCGAGAGCGAGTGGCGCCAGTCGCGGTGATGGCGACGGTTTTGTGACCGATCGCGAAAAGTTTCATCGAGCCCGACCCGATTTCGATCGGAACTGGTCACTATCGCAGGCGTTCAGTGACCATTGGGGGGAGCGCGCAGCGGAGGGCGCCTCTCATGGGCATGACCGATCTGACGATCAAGACCGGGCGTCTCGTCCTCAGGCCGTTCGAGAAGGCCGATCTGGACGAGGTGCTGAGCTACTATTCGCTGCCCGACGTGCAGCGCTACCTCGACTGGAAGGCGCGCGACAGGACCGAGGCCAAATCGGCGTTCGAGGCGATGCGCAAGCAGACCCGTCTCAGCCGGCCGGGCGACAGCCTGACGCTCGCCGTCGTCCGCAAAGCCGACGGCAAGGTCGTCGGCCACGTCTCGCTCCGCTACATGGACGCCACCGCGGCTCAGGCGGAAATCCGCTTTGCCGTCGGGCCGGCCTTCCGCCGCAAGGGGTATGGCTCGGAGGCGGTGGGGGCGGTGATCTCCCACGGCTTCGCAGAGCACAAATTCCATCGCGTCTTCGCCCGCACCGCGGGCGGCAACGAGGCCTCCGCGCAGCTGCTGAAGGGCCTCGGCATGCGGCTCGAGGCGCACTACCGCGAGCACGCCCTGTTCCAGGGCGAGTGGGACGAGGAGCTGCATTTCGCCATCCTCGACCGCGAGTGGCAGCGCGGCGCCAAGGTCAGCGAAATCAGCCGCCACAAGGTCGCTTGATCTGAGAACGGCTTGTGCCGTAACTGCCGGCCATGGCCGGCACCGATAAATCGCAACAGCTTACGTTCCGCCCCAGCCCGGCGATAATTCTGTGCGAGCCGCAACTGGGCGAGAACATCGGCACCACCGCGCGGGCGATGGCCAATTTCGGGCTGTGGGACCTCAGGCTCGTCAATCCGCGCGACGGCTGGCCCAACGAGAAGGCCATCGCCGCGGCCTCGCGCGCCGAGCATGTGCTCGACAGGGTGCGTGTGTTCGAAACCACCGAGGCGGCTGTCGCCGACCTGTCGCTGGTCTACGCCACCACAGCGCGCCGCCGCGATCTGCAGAAGCCCGTCTTCGGTCCCGAGGAGGCGGCGCAGCGCCTCATCTCGCACATCGCGACGGGTGGCGGGGCAGGGCTGCTGTTCGGCCGCGAGCGCTGGGGGCTCTCCAACGAGGAAGTGGCGATCAGCGACGCCATCGTCACCCTGCCGGTCGAAGCCGCCTTCGCCTCGCTCAACATCGCCCAGGCGGTGCTGATCCTCGCCTATGAGTGGCGCCGGCAGACCGATCTGGGCAAGGAGCTGCTGTTCACCGACATGATGGCGGACGCCGCCGGCAAGGCCGAGCTCTTCGGGCTGTTCGAGCATCTCGAGGAGGCCCTCGACCGCGCCGGCTTCTTCACCGCGCCCGACAAGCGGCCGACGGTGATCACCAATCTGCGCACCATGCTGAGCCGCGGCAACTTTTCGTCGCAGGAAGTCCGCACCCTGCGCGGCGTGATTTCGTCGATCGACCGGAAGCACCAGCGGCCGAAGGTCAACCGGGCGCGAAAGCTGCCGGGCGACGATTCCAGCGGCTAGGCGGCCCGCCCGTCCCCGATGGCCGGCGCACCGCTGCTGGCGGCCATGAAGCGTTCTTCCCACCAGGTGAAGAGGAGGTCCCGCAGTGCGGCGCCATCGTCGTCGCCGTACAGGGGCAGCCGCACAGCGTCGAACAGGGCAGCGTCTTCTTCGGTCAGCTCGATGACGAGTTCCGTCGAGCTGATCGGCACGTTGGTGAACGCTGGAACGTAGGTGGCGTCCCGATAGAGCTCGCGGTCGACCTTGATGTTGGGCTGGCGGAAATCTTTGGGCGTGCGCTGGCTGCGGAGCACGGGCGTCGGTGGAACGGCGCCCAGGTCGTCGGCAGTCGCCCCGAACACGGTCAGCCGGATGGGCTTCAGCGAGAAGTTCGAGGTGCGCATAATGTCGGCGCCGCAGACATTGGGCACCGCCAGCACGTCGGCCAGGGCGAGCAGATCGACATGGTCGCCGGCCTTGCTGGACTGCCGGGTGATCGTCGCCCTGCCGTCGGCGTCGACCTCGGTGTTCATGAAGAAGTTGAAACTGTCATGCACATCGTCGGGCGTCAGGCCATATTCGCGCTGCGCTTCGGACTGGATGTCGTGGCAATTGGTGTGATCGTGGAACCCGTAGGCGCTTTCGTAGAGATAGGCCGAGCAGCGCGGAAACAGGACGTCGTTCCGCCCAACCGTATCCTCGAGGATATAGAGCAGCGGACGCTCGCGCGGTGGCTGTGACCAGAGGAAGCTGCCTTCGGTCGGATTGAAGCCATGAACGGTGCGCGTTCGGCCGCAATGCATGTATTCCTTGTAATCATGGAGATTGAAGGCGTTGAAGTCGACGCACTGGCCGCCTTCCACCTGCTCGATGCGCAGGATCTGCCCAGCGAGAAGCTCGATAGCCTTGCCGGTCCCGGGTTCAAGGACGAGGCTCGCGACCTGCTTCCTCACTTGGCGGCTCCCGCGCGCCGCGCCGCGTGCTCCCTGAGCGCCAATCGTATGAGCGTCCCGCGATCGGGCGCCGCACCCTTGGCCACAGTGCGATCGATCAACTCGAGTTGCTGTTGGTTCAGTTTGAGAACGATCCTTCGCCCGGACATCGCATCCCTCCAATCTTCCAAAACTGTATACATGATCCACGATAGGGCAACGAATCTGGCGCCGAAAGTGCTGCATGTCAGCCATGCAAATTGTGCATATATGCTGGTGGCGTGGCGGGTCAAGGTCCCGGTAAATGCCGAAACTCTATGTCATCCCAATGGTTTGTGCCGAGAATTGGCTGTTCAATCCGTGTGATGGTTTCTCGTATCTCGGATACTTGCGCAGCGATATCACGTATGCATGAATGCCCAAAGACCTGAAAGGCGCACGATGTCCCGGCCCTCCCCACGTATCGAGATCGCTCACGAGGCGCTCAAGCAGGCTATCATCGAGCAGGCGCTGAAACCCGGCACCAAGCTGCCCGAGGACGAGATCGGCGCGCATTTCGCCATGAGCCGCACCCTGGTGCGCGCGGTTCTGGCCAAGCTCCAGGGCGAGGGATTGGTGGACGCACGCCCCAAGCGGACGGCGCTCGTGGCGCAGCCGACGCTGAGCGAGGCCCGCGACGTGTTCGAGGTGCGCCGCGCGCTCGAGGCCGAAGTGGTGCGGTTGGTGATCAAGCGCTGGAAACCGGCCTTCGGCGCCGAGCTCGAAGGACTGGTCCGCGACGAGGACGCGGCGCGCGAGCGGCACGACGAGCCCGTCTCGATCCGTCTCGCCGGTGAGTTCCACCTGCGGCTGGCAAGACTCTCCGGCAATGAACTGCTGGAGAAGTACATGAGCGAACTGGTGACCCGCTGCTCGCTCATCCTTGCTGTGTTCGGGCGCCCGCATTCGTCCGACGGCGCGGTCGACGAACACTCCGAGATCATCGCGGCCCTTCGGACGGCAGATGCGGACAAGGCCGTGGCAATCATGAACGAGCATATGGGCGCGGTCGAACGCCGGGCGCTGCTTGGCGACCATCAGGAGGCTGCGCCTGCTCTCGGCGACGTGCTGTCGCTCTATGCCGGCGCGATCGCGGCCAAGGGCACAGCGACCCCGCTCAAAAAGGCGAGGGCCAAGTGAACGCGCGCGCCCAGGGTCACGTGCATTTCGATTTCGCCGAGCTCACAGCGCGGCAACGCTACAAGCTCCTCATCGGCACCGTGATCCCGCGCCCGATCGCCTTCGTCACCACGCTGAGCCGCGACGGTCGGCGGAACGCCGGGCCGTTCAGCTTCTTCAACGTCCTCACACACGATCCGGCACTCGTCGCCCTCGGCATAGAGAACTATGCGGACATGCGCATGAAGGACACCTCGCGCAATATCCGCGAGACCGAGGAGTTCACGGTCCACATCGTCGACGATGCGCTGGTCCGGCAGATGGAAATCTGCGCGATCAAGTTCGGCCCGGACGTGGATGAACTCGAGGAATCCGGGCTGGCTACCGTCCCCGGTCTCAAGGTGCGGAGCCCGCGCATCGTCGCCGCGCCGGCTGCGCTCGAATGCCGCCGCTACATGACGCTCGAGGTCGGCAACGCGCGCGAGATCGTGCTCGGCCAGGTGCTGGGCGTGTTTGTGCGCGACGACACGGTCGACCCCGAGACGTTCCATGTCGACCAGCTGAAGATGGATGCCATCGGACGGATGGGCGGGCATGGCTACACCCGGACGCGGGAGCAGTTCGATATCAAGACGCTCACGCCGGACGAATGGACCAAGCAGAAGGCCGAAGGCTGACTGCACGACGACCAGATGACTTGAGATGCGGTGCGGTGACGCGCCGCCGAGCCGGGAAGTGCACGCCGCATTTCCCTGAACGAGGACGTATGGCCGGCAGGTGCCGGTCAGGACAAACAGGGGTGCAACTCATGTCCACACTGAAACTGACCCGCCGCGGGTTTCTCGGCAGCGCCGCAGCGGGGAGCCTGCTGCTGGCAAGTGGAATTCGAGTCCAGGCGGCCGAACCGCTGACCATCGGCATGATCTATGTGGGCCCGACCGGCGATTTCGGCTGGAACCAGGCGCATGCCGTCGGCGCCGCGGCGCTGAAAGCGCTGCCGGATGTGACCGTCGTCGAGGAGGAAAACGTGCCGGAGACGGTTGCCGTCGCACAGTCGATGGAATCGATGATCACGCTCGACGGCGCCAAGCTGCTGTTCCCGACCTCGTTCGGCTACTTCGACCCGTTCATGATCGAAGCCGCCAAGAAGCACCCGGAGGTCGAGTTCCGCCACCCGACGTCGCTGTGGGACCCCAAAAAACATCCAATGAATCTGGGCGGATATTTCTGCTACCTCGACCAGGGTCACTACATCAACGGCATCGCCGCCGGCCTCGCCACCAAGACCAACAAGATCGGCTTCATCGCAGCCAAGCCGATTGCCCTGGTCCTTCGCAACGTCAATGCGTTTATGGTCGGCGCCAAGAAGGTCAATCCCAACGTCGAAGTCCGGCTGATCATCACCGGCGAGTGGAGTCTGCCGGTCCGCGAGGCCGAAGCGACGAACGCGCTGGTCGACGCCGGTTGCGACGTCATCGCCTGTCACGTGGACTCTCCCAAGGTCGTGGTCGAGACCGCCGAATCGCGGGGCGCCAAGACCTGCGGCCACAATGCTGATCAGGCGTCCCTCGCCCCAAAGGGTTTCATCACCGGGGCGGAGCTGAAATGGGGCACCGTCTACACCCAGTACGCCAAGCTCATTGGGGCGGGCGAGAAACTCCCCAACGTGAACGAGGGGGGCTACGACAAGGACATGGTGGCCTCCACCCCCTTTGGCGCCGGCGCGACCGAGGCGGGGATTGCCGCCGCAACGGCAGCGATCGCAGAGGTCAAGGCCGGTGCTCCGATCTTCGTCGGCCCGCTCAAGGACAACACGGGCAAGACCGTGATCGAAGGCACGCTCGGACTCTACGACGGCTCGCTATGGGGGACGAATTACCTTCTCGAGGGGATTGTGGGTTCGATCACCTGACGAAATCCGTCCCGCCGGCGGTGCCGGCGGGACATGCGCTGAAGCGCGCCAGTAGGCTTGCCATGGCAGAGGCCGCGATGGCGAGCGGTCAATCGGGATGGATGCGGCTCAGACCTTTGACTGCACATCCGGCGCGTGGCAGAGGCTTGCCATGGCTTCTCCCTCATCCGTCGATCCCTCGGTCCGCGCCTACGCCTATCCGGGCTTCCGCTATTTCTGGCTGACCACGCTGCTGGTGAGTTTTGCGGTCCAGATCATGTCGGTGTCGATCGCCTGGCAGATCTATGACGTGACCGGCAATGCGTTCCTCCTGGGTCTGGTGGGGCTGTCGCTGTTCCTGCCGTCGCTGCTGCTGATCCTCTTGACCGGCCTCGCCTCCGACCGCTTCAATCGCCGGCTGATCATGCGCATCTGCCTCGGGGTCGAGCTTCTCTGTGCGGTCGGCTTTCTGCTCTTCACCAATGCCAAGGCGCATGAGGTCTGGCCGATTTTCCTGATCCTGGTGACGCTCGGCACGGCCCGCGCCTTCTGGAATCCCGCGGTGCAGTCTCTCGCGCCCAACCTCGTGCCGCCCGAGGCCCTCGCCAGCGCCATCACCCTCAACACGGCGGCGTGGCAGTCGGCGGGCATCATCGGCCCGGCGCTGGGCGGCCTGCTCTACGGCGTCGGACCAAGCGTGCCGTTTGCGACCGGTGGCGCACTCATGCTGCTGGCCCTCGTTTCCGCCAGCCTCATCCCCAAGCCGCCGCAGCGGCGATCGGAGCAGGCGACGAGCCTCGAGACGATGCTGGCGGGCTTCCGCTACATCTTCGGCCACCGCGTCGTCCTCGGCGCCATCTCGCTCGACATGTTCGCCGTGCTGATGGGGGGCGCGGTCGCGCTGCTGCCGATCTATGCCAAGGACATCCTGCACGCCGGGCCGCAGGAACTCGGATTTCTGCGGGCCGCGCCGGGCGTCGGCGCCATCCTGATGGGGCTGGTGCTGACCGCGTTTCCGATCCGGAACCATGCCGGGCGCCTGCTGTTCGTCTTCGTCGGCCTGTTCGGGTTCTTCACCGTGCTGTTCGGCCTATCGACGACGATCTGGGTGTCCATTCTCGCGCTCGCTGCCGTCGGCGCCAGCGACATGGTCAGCGTCATCATCCGCGACACGATCATGCAACTGTGGACGCCCGAGGACGTCCGCGGCCGCGTGAACGCCGTCAACTCGGTGTTCATCGGCGCCTCGAACGAATTGGGCGAGTTCCGCGCCGGCAGCGTCGCCGCCGTGCTGGGACCGGTCCCGGCGGTCGTCATCGGCGGCATCGGCTCGATGGTCATCGCCGGCCTCTGGGCCTGGAGCTTCCCGGGGCTCCGCGAGCAGCGCACGCTGAACAAGAAGATGGTGTGACGGCCTCAGCGGCGAGGTCAGGCGGCTTCCTTAACCGAGATCACGAGGCGGGTCGACTGAAGTGCCGTCACGCGCCCGTTCCCGTCGGGTCGCGGCAACTCGGCGGGATTGATCTGCGTCAATGGCTTCACGTGACATGCGAACAGACTCCCGGTTGCGCGGAGCCGAAGCCGAGCTTGGGCCGAGTGCAACCAACAGGAGGCTATAATGCGACTGCACGCAGTGTATGCATTGGCCGCGACAGTGTTTTTCGCGGGTCTCACCTCCACAGGGATGGCGCAGGACAACACGGTCGGTGCGGAAGCCTTCCGAACGTCGTGTGCCGTCTGTCATGGCCTGGGCGGTGCGGGAGACGGTGAGCTCGCCGCTGTACTGACCGTCAAACCGCCGAACCTGACCCTGCTGAGCGCCAACAACAATGGCGTTTTCCCCTATCTCGATGTGTTCCATACCGTGGACGGCCGAACGTCCTTGCGCGCCCATGGAACGTCGGCCATGCCCATTTGGGGTGACTACTTCGAGAGAATGGCCGGCGAAGTCGCCGGTCCGTTTGGGACCGAACTGCTGGTTCGGGCGCAGATCGTCGCCCTGGTCGACTACGTCCAGACCCTGCAGAAATAGGGCCTGCTGGCGGAAGGCACTGGACTGTTCTGCAGTGCCTTCCGCGCTTGACTTCCGGCCCCTCCGCCACTATCACCCGCCCACTTGTTGAGCCTCCGGCCCGCTGGCTGGCTCCTCGAGCGCACCCGGGATTGCCTGAACACTCAGGAATCTGTCGGCTCTTTCCGCAAGGAAGGGCAGAGGAGGGCGCAATCACTTTCGACGATCTATGAAAGGATTCCGATGTCGAAGCGCGATTCAGTCAAGCACAAGATCGACCGCCGTTTGGGTGAAAACCTGTGGGGCCGTCCGAAATCCCCGCTCAATGCGCGGGCCTATGGCCCCGGCCAGCACGGCCAGCGCCGCAAGGGCAAGACCTCCGATTACGGCCTGCAGCTGCGCGCCAAGCAGAAGCTGAAGGGCTATTACGGCTCGATCACCGAAAAGGCCTTCAAGAAGCTCTACACCGAAGCCGCGCGCATCAAGGGCGACACCGGCGAGCGCCTGATCGGGCTGCTCGAGAGCCGTCTCGACGCCATCGTCTACCGCGCCAAGTTCGTGCCGACCGTGTTCGCCGCGCGCCAGTTCGTCTCGCACGGCCACGTCACGGTCAACGGCAAGCGGGTCAACATCCCGTCCTATTCGGTCAAGCCCGGTGACAAGGTCGAGATCAAGGAGCGCTCGAAGCAACTCGGCATCGTCCTCGAGGCGGCCCAGCTGGCCGAGCGCGACGTGCCGGAATATGTGGAAGTCGATCACGGCAAGGGCACCGCGACCTATGTGCGCGTGCCGGCGCTGAGCGACGTGCCCTATCCGGTGCAGATGGAACCGAACCTGGTGGTCGAGTTCTACTCGCGCTGACCGGTTCTCGGACCGCAGAAATTCGAAGGGCCGCCCGGTGGGCGGCCCTTCTTGTTTGAAGCTCGCAGTCGGGTTCCTCCCCTGTGCCAAGCATGGGGGAGGTACCGGCGAAGCCGGGGGTGGGGGTGGCCACATGCACCGGGGCAAGCGGCGACCCCCTCCGCCGCCAATGGCGGCACCTCCCCCGCGACTGCGTCGCAGGGGAGGAAGTCCCGACTGGTCGTTCGCTACTCCGGTATCACCACCGGCGTCGCTTCGGGCGGCACGATCCCGGTGGCCATGTAGCGCGGGTCGTCATAGTCGTTGGCGAAGATCTTGGTCTCCAGCGGGATCTGCTTTTCGAAGCCACGCAGGCGCTGGTAGATCGAGATCAGGTTGATGATCGTCGTCCAAGAATTCATCAGGAAGCGGAACGAGTCGGAAACCTGGCCGAAGGCCTGGAAGATCTGCTGGAAGAGGCCGAGCGTGATGACGCCGGTGACAACGGCCGGGCCGACCGCCAGATACGGGAAGAACTGGCTGGCATTGAGGAAGGCGTACCGCGCGACGTTGAAGTACGTGTAGTGGAAGTAAATGCGGAAGTAGTTCCGCTGCACATTCCGGAACAGCTCCCCCACCGTGACGGGCTGGGCGCGGCCCGCTTCGTCCTCGCCATAGACCAGTTCCTTGCGGAAGGCTGCCTCGACGCGCTGGTTGGCGAAATTCAGGCTGGGAAGCCTGACGCCCACCACGGCAAACAGCAGCGTGCCGAAGATCGCCGAGAACAGCGCCAGCCAGACCAGGCCGCCCTGCACGGGTCCGATCCATGGGTAGGCGGGAATCCGCTCCGACAGGCCCCACAGGATCGGCAGGAAGACGATCAGCGTCATGATCGAGGATACGATGTTGAGCCCGAGGCTCTCGACGATCGAAGAGAAGTTCTGCGTATCTTCCTGGACGCGCTGGGCCGCGCCCTCGATGGTGCGCACCTTCTGCCAGTTCGCCATGTAGTAGAACGTCATCGCCCGCCGCCAGCGCAGCAGATAGTGGGCGTTGAGGAAGGCGTTCATGACGAGAACGAAGATGTTGACAGCAAGGACCGCCGCGACGGTCCAGATCTCGCTGACATAGGATTCGAATGGGACGGTGTTGGGCGCGCCCAGCGCGGTCTGGATCAGGTCGTAGAAGCCGCCGTACCAGTCGTTCAACCAGGCGTCGACCTGGACGTTGAAGTAGACGACCTCGATGATCGTGACCGTGCCGACGACGCTCCACCAATACCATTTGCGGTTGTCGGTCAGAAAGAACCACGGCACGCAGAACAAGTATCCCGCCGCGAGCACATATTCGTAGAGCCAGACCTTTCCGCTATCGAAGAACGGCGCCGGATTTGCCTCGGTCGGCTGGATGCTGAGCCACGGTCCGAGGCTGAGAAAGGGCTCGATCTGGGGGCCGACGGTGAACCAGATCGTCATCGCCACTGCCGTCCAGGCAATGGCCGAAACGAAGAAGTTCATCGGATTGGGGAAGAAGGAGCGGAACACGGGGCGGACTCCTGAGGCTCGTGGTGGCGTCATCTAACTGACAGAAACGAGAATCGGCAAGGAAGCTGCGGCGTTGCGCACCGTCGTGATGCTTTCGTGATGCCGCGGAACGCGCTACAGCAGCGCCATGAACGAGATCGTCCCGCAGGATCGGATCGAGGAGAGCGCCGAGGCGGTGGGTGGCACCCATCCGATGTTCCGCACGGCGCCGCGCACCGTCGAGTTCAACAAGCTGCGCAAGCGCCTTGTGCGCAACGCCCGCGAGGCGATCGACAAATTCGGCATGGTGCGGCCGGGCGAACGGTGGCTGGTGGCGCTCTCGGGCGGCAAAGACAGCTACGGGCTGCTGGCGATCCTGCTCGATCTCAAATGGCGCGGGCTGCTGCCGGTCGACCTGCTGGCGTGCAACCTCGACCAGGGGCAGCCGAATTTCCCCAAGCACATCCTGCCGGAGTTTCTCGGTGCCAGCGGCGTTGCGCATCGGATCGAGTATCAGGACACCTATTCGATCGTCACCGACAAGCTGCCGGAGGGCGCGACCTATTGCTCGCTCTGCTCGCGACTGCGCCGTGGCCACCTCTACCGCATCGCGCGGGAGGAGGGCTGTTCGGCGCTGGTGCTTGGGCATCACCGCGAGGACAGCCTCGAGACGTTCTTCATGAACCTGTTTCACGGCGGCAAGCTCGCGGCGATGCCGGCGAAACTGCTCAACGACGAGGGCGACGTCGAGGTGCTGCGGCCGCTGATCTATTGCGCCGAGGACGACCTGCAGAAATTCGCCGACGCGATGGCATTCCCGATCATCCCCTGCGACCTGTGCGGCAGCCAGGAGGGGCTCGAGCGCAACGCCATGAAGGCGATGCTCAACGACATCGAGAAACGGATGCCGGGCCGCAAGGACGTGATGATCCGCGCGCTGGGCAATATCCGGCCGAGCCATATGCTGGACCCGAAACTGTTCGATTTTGTGGGGCTTGGAAGGGCCGAAGATTAGCCGCGGGTTCCTTCCCTATGCGAAGCATGGGGGGGCGCGAAGCGACGAAGGTGGTGGCCGCTTGCGCGGGTGCCCTGGGCCACCCCCTCCGTCGCCTAGGGCGACACCTCCCCCGCGACTGCGTCGCAGGGGAGGAACCGACTGTGAGTATTGCGACCGACAACAGGTTCCAGAATGACGATCGATATCCTTGAGCTGGCGGCGATCCTGCGCGATGTCGCCGCGCGCGAGATCCTGCCGCGCTTTCGCCGGCTCGAGCCGGACTCGGTACGCACCAAGTCGAACCCGACCGACCTCGTCACCGAAGCCGATACCGAGGCCGAGCGCGTCATCAAGGTCGAGATCGCGAAACGCTGGCCGGATGCGCTCGTCGTCGGCGAGGAGTCGGTGGCCGAGGACCCCGGCCTGCTGCATCGGCTTCTCGACGCGGACCTGGCGATCACTCTCGACCCCGTCGACGGCACTGCCAACTTCGCCGCCGGCCTGCCGCTGTTTGCGGTGATGGCGTCGGTGGTGGTGCGTCGCGAAGTGGTGGGCGGCATCATCTACGACCCGATGGGCGACGACTGGGTGATGGCCGAGCGCGGCGCCGGCGCCTGGATGCGGCACCCGGACGGCTGGAACAAGCGGCTGGACGTCGCGGCGCCCGTGCCGCTCGACCAGATGGTGGGCACGGTGTCGATGGGCTTTCTCGACAAGGCAACCAAGCCGCAGGTGCTTGCGAACCTCGCCAAGATCGCCATCCCGGCCAACTACCGCGTCGCCGGGCACGATTACCGCAGCCTCGCGAGCGGCCACACCCAGTTCGCGACGTTCAACAAGCTGATGCCGTGGGACCATCTGCCGGGCACCCTGATCTGCGCCGAGGCCGGGGCGCATGTGGCGCATTTCGACGGCACGCCCTATCGCGTCGGCGACCTCAGCGGCGGGCTGCTGCTGGCCACCAGCAGGGAGTCGTGGAGCCTTCTCCGCCGCGAGGTGTTCACGGTATAGATCGGAGCGCGAGCAGCAAAAGTGGTTTCCGGTTTTGCGGTTCGCGAGCGCGACCAAGTAAGGATTCGGTCTCTCAAAGCGAGGAGGAACGCTTTGGACCATCAGGGCTATTGGGCGATCGCCGAAGCCGACATCGAGATCCAGAACCCGGTGACCGACCGGAAGCTCCGGCTGCTCGACGACTATTGCGACATCCGCGACGGGCTGAGGGTGCTCGATATCGGCTGCGGCAAGGCCTGGGTGATGCGGCAATGGGCCGAGCGCTTAACCATCGAGGGCACCGGTCTCGACATCAACCCCGCCTTCCTCGAGGTGGCGCGCCGCAAGCCGCCTGCTCGCGGCCGGCTGCAGTTCATCGAGGCGCCGGCCGAGCAGTTTTCGCCGACGCCGGCGAGCTACGATGTCGTGCTCTGCCTCGGGGCGAGCTTTGCGCTGGGTGGGTTCGTCCAGGCGGTGGACTGGATGACCTCGGCGGCCAAGCCGGGCGGGGCGGTGGTGATCGGCGACCTCACGCTGAAGCACCGCCCCGTCGTCAACGCCCATCAGCACCTGCCGCTCGACCCGGTTGACCTCGTCGCCACGGTGCAGCGCCACGGCGCCGAAGTCTCGGCCCTGATCTCGGCCTCCGATGCCGATTTCGAACGCTATGTCAGCCATCATCGCCACGCCACGCTGCGCTGGCCCGCGAGCATCCAGAGCATCGTGACCACGACGACGTGCTCGAAAAGAGCCGCAGCGATTGGAACCACTACCTCAAGACGATCCGCCCACACCTGGGCTGGATCATCTTTGTCGGCCGCAAGACGGACTGACTATTCAGCGATTCGCCGGAAGAACCGGCTCACGCCCACCGCAAAAGACGGGCAGTGGCGATGCACTATGGCATCGTCATAACTGACGGTGGACGTAGGTATATACTGCAATAGTAAATGTAGTTCGCAAGTGTTAACGTCTCTTAAGGAAGTTCGCGCCGACAGTCGCAAGTGCCAACGCTCGGGGGACAATAACCATGCGTGTATCGACATTTTTCGCCGTGCTGGCGACGTTGTTTACCTGCGCCATACTGAGCGTCGTGCCGGCCAATGCGCAGGCCTCGAGGACCTGGGTTTCCGGGGTGGGCGACGACGCCAATCCGTGCAGCCGCACGGCGCCGTGCAAGACCTTCGCAGGCGCCATCTCCAAGACCGCGGTGCTGGGCGAGATCAACTGTCTCGATCCCGGCGGGTTCGGCTCCGTGACCATCACAAAGTCCATCACCATCGACTGCCATGAGGTCTTCGCCTCCACACTGAATGCCGGGACCAACGGCGTCATCATCAATTTCAACTCCTTCACCGACGCCCGGAAGACGGTTCGGATCCGCAACATCAACTTCAACGGCTTCGACACCGGGCTCATCGGCATCCGGATCCTGGGCGCGGCCGGGTCCGCGGGGAGCGAGGTGTTCATCGAGGACGTTCTCATCGACGGCAATTTCGGCGGCACGGCGCGTGGCATTTCCGACGAGCGCACGGGCGGCGGCGAGTTGTCGATCTCCGACACCACGGTGAGAAACACGGGGGCCACCGGCATCGCGATCACCGGCGGCGCACGCGTCGACGTGGCGATCGACAACGTCCGGGTGCAGAACTCCAATTTCGGCGTCGCCGTCGGCAACGGCGCCAAGGTGATGATCAACCGCTCGGTGTTTTCGGGGAACACCCTTGGCGGTATCGAGGCAGACCCCGGCGGCGAAATCAACGTCGACAACAGCGTCATCAGCAGCAACGGGACCGGCGTCACCAACAGCGGCACGATCCGGTTGGCCAACACCGACATCTCGTTCAACGCCACCGGCATAACCGGGGCGACACTGTCCTTCGGCAACAACCGGATTTCGGGCAACACGGCGCCCGGCACTGCGCCGACCTTGATCGGGGCCGTTTCCAACCCGACCGGGCAGCAATAGGGCGACCCGCGTTCTCGGGTCTGATGGAGGATCGCCGATGCAGATGCATGGATCGAGGGCCGCCAGTGCCCTGATGGGAGGCGTTGCGGCGCTGTTCGCTCTTGCCTCCGCCGCGGGCGCCGAGTCCGCCTTCGACGCGCCGATGGTCGCCAACGGCGTGGTGGTGTCGCTCATCCAGCAGGACGAGTCCGACTGCACGAACACGACGGTCCAGGACGATCCGAACCGGACGCGCGGCGGCGAGATCTGGGTGACCGCGGCGGGCGGGACGACGACCGTTCAGGTCGCCATGACGGTCACGCCGAACACCACTTACGATTTCTACCTGAAGTGCGTTCAGGCCCTGGGCCGGATCGTCACCGACGACGAGGGCATAGGCATGGCCACCTTCACCTTCCCCTCGTCGCTGACCGGATCGACGTTTGCGTTCGACATGTATCCGGGCGGCGCGCCGTCGGGGAACAAGTTCCAGAGCATGACGGTGGTGCTGCCGTAGCGCCTATTCGACTGCCACCGGCGCGGTCTCGTATTCCTTGCCGACCCCAAAGAGGCGGCCGTTTTCGGCGATCAGCACGCAGATCAACACCAGCGCGCCCATGACGACGTAGCCCACCGCGTTGGGGGTGAGCGTGCCGTTGAACTGCTGGCCGATGAAGGTGCCGAGCACCGCTCCGCCGACGGTCTGCATGAAGCCGAAAACGGCGGCGGCCGTGCCGGCGACCGCGCCGAGCGGCTCCATCGACAGCGAGTTCATGTTCGACGACGCCCAGGCGAAGGCGAATTGCAGCACCATCAGCAGGGCGTAGTAGAGCCAGAAGGGCACCGGTCCCGTGAGGCTCAGGATCAGAATGACCGTCGCGCAGGCCATGTAGACGAGCATCGAGAAGTGGCTGAGCCGGCGCATGCCGACCCGCTTGACGATCGACGAGTTGAGGAAATTGGCCAGCGCCATCAGTCCGGCGATACTTGCGAACGCGATCGGGAAGTAGGGCCCGAGGCCATAGATGCCGACGAAAATCTGTTGCGTGCAGATGATGAAGCCGAACATGGCGCCGAACAGGAACGTCCCGCACAGTCCATAGAAGAACGCCACGCGATTGGTGACGACCAGCCGGAAGCCATCGGCGATCACGCGAACCGAGAGCGCCCGGCGATATTCGGGGTGCAGCGTCTCCGGCAGTCGGATCCAGGCCCAGATGCCGACAGCGCTCGCCAGCACCGTCATGAAGATGAAGATCAGGTGCCAGGGGCCGGTGAGCAGGATTACCTGGCCGACGCCCGGCGCGACGATGGGGACCGCCATGAACACCATGAAGGTCAGCGACATCACCGAGGCCATCTCGCGGCCCGAATAGCGGTCGCGGATCACCGAAATGGCGATGACGCGCGTGGCGGCGGCGCCCAGGCCCTGGACGAAGCGGAGACCGAGCAGGATGGCGAAGGTCGGCGCGAACGTCGCGGCGAAGGCACAGACGACATAGAGCGCGATGCCCACGAACAGCGGCGCGCGGCGGCCGAAGCGATCGGTGATCGGGCCGAAGACGAGTTGCGCCGCGCCGAACCCGATCATGTACGCGGAAACGACGAGCTGACGCTCGTTGACATTGGTGACGCCGAGCGCCTCGCCCATATAGGGCAGCGCCGGCAGCATCACGTCGATCGCCAGCGCGTTGAGCGCCATCAAGGCCGCGACGAGGGCAATGAATTCTGGGCGGGACAACACCCGCGCCGAAATGGATTGAGCTGTCATGTGTAATCCGGAAGCCGGGAGATCGGCCCGATGGCGCCGAGCATGAACGCTCGGCTCCGCCAATTCAAGTTACGACATCGTCGATCAGACCGGCGCGGCGTGGAATTTCTGCGCCGGGACTTCCTTGATCGGCAGATTGATGGCCGCCGAGCCGAGCCCGAGCAGGATGCCGAGATACCACACGAGACTGTACGAGCCGGTGGTGTCGTAGACATAGCCGCCGAGCCACACGCCGACGAATGATCCGACCTGATGGCTGAGGAAGGCGATGCCGTAGAGCATGCCCATGTAGCGGGCGCCGAAGAAGAGGCTGACCAGCCCCGCGGTCAGCGGCACGGTCGACAGCCAGAGCAGGCCCATCGCCGCCGAGAACATCAGCGCGCTCGCCTCGGTGACCGGGAACAGCATGAACAGGGCGATCGCCATGGCGCGCGAGAAGTAGATCGCCGACAGCAGCAGCTGCTTGGGGAAGCGGCTGCCGAGATAGCCCGAGAGCAGTGAGCCGACGATGTTGAACAGGCCAATCACCGCGATCGACCAGCTGCCCACTTCGGGCGGCAGGCCGCACTGCACCAGATAGGCCGGCATGTGGACGTTGATGAAGGCAAGGTGGAAGCCGCAGACGAAAAAGCCGATCACCAGCAGCCGGTAGGAGCCGTAGCCCCAGGCGCGGCTGAGCGCCTCCATGAATCTGAGGTCGGCCTGGCCGGCGACGCTCTCGGAGCGGCCGCGCAGCGCGAAGGTCAGCGGGATCACCAGGACCACGATGGCGGCGAGATAGACGAATGCCGACTGCCAGCCGAAGGCGGAGATGAAGCCCTGGCTGATCGGCGCGAACAGGAACTGCCCGAACGAGGAGGCGGCGGTGGCGATGCCGAAAATGAAGCTCCGCTTCTCCTGCGGCACGCTGCGCCCGAACGCGGCCATGACGAGCGAGAAGCCGCAGGTCGCGAAGCCGACGCCGCTGAGGATGCCGGCGGTGAAGAACAGCATGGTGCCGGTCGGCGAGACGGCCGAGAGCACCAGGCCCGCCGCGTAGAGCAGGAGCCCCGCGGCGATCACCCGGCCGGTGCCGTAGCGGTCGGCGATCCCGCCCGCGAAGGGCTGCGCGATGCCCCAGGCGAGGTTCTGGATGGCCATCGCCATCGCCCAGGTCTCGCGGCTGATGCCGAGATCGGCAGTGACCGGCAGCGTGAACAGCCCAAAACTGTTGCGGATGCCGTTGGTGGCGGCCGCGACGATGCAGCCGGCAATGACCAGCACAATCAGCGGCACGGCGGCGGAGCGGGCAGGGGCGGTGGCGGCGAGGGTCATGGGCGGGAATCCAGGGGAGCCCCGCTTCTATCCCCGCCCATGGGGGCGGGGAAATCGTATTGCGTGATGCAGCCGATCACGCGATTTGATCGGGGATCAGGCGCTCTGCTTGAGGGCGATGCCCTTGTCGGCGAGGTGCGTCTGCAGTTCGCCCGCCTGGAACATCTCGGTGATGATGTCGGCCCCGCCGACGAACTCGCCCTTGACGTAGAGCTGCGGGATGGTCGGCCAGTTGGTGTAGGCCTTGATGCCCTCGCGCAGTTCCTGGTTCTCGAGCACGTTGGCGCTCTGATACTCGACGCCCAGGTAGTCGAGAATCTGGATGACGCGGCCCGAGAAGCCGCACATCGGGAAATCGGGCGTGCCCTTCATGAACAGGAACACGTCGTTGGACTTCACCTTGTCGTCGATGAATGCGTTGATGTCGGTCATAGGGATAGCCTTTCGCACCCGGGGAGGAACCGGAGAGTTTCCCGTAAATAGGCCGAGATTGTGCCGCTGTCGAGGCGTTCATCGGGATGTGACGATGGTAGGGCAAAAGGTCCGGTGTTGGCGGCCGCCCCCACCGCCTGCTGCGCGGGGGAGGATCCTGACTGCTACTCCGGCACGGCAGTCTGGATGGCCAGCGAGTGCAGCGTCGTGCCCATGTCCTTGCCGAAGGCGGCGTTGACGAGCTGATGCTGCTGGACGCGGGACTTGCCGCGGAAGCTTTCGGAGATGACCGTCGCCGCCCAGTGATCGCCGTCGCCGGCGAGATCGCGGATTTCCACCTTGGCGTCCGGAATCGCGGCCTTGATGCGTTTTTCAATCTCGCTGGCTGCCATGGGCATGGTTGCGTCTCCTCGCTCGACTGGCCGCTCAGATATGGCATGGCGGGGGTGGCGCTTCAACGAGGCGCGCCGCGGTCTCTGGGCGTTGGTCGCCGGGCCTGGCTGCGGCCTTAACCCTAATCACGTCTGAACAGCGGCGCGTCGGCTCGCGCAAAACGGGATTCGCCTTAAACTCGTCTTTACCTAAAATGCCTATCGTCGGTTCCATCGAGTGGTTGCGTACGAGTTGGACTGATGAGTATTCGCGTTGCCGGCCAGGCGCTGAAGGTTGCTGCCCTCACCAGCTTGCTGCTGGCGTCGGTGTCGCTCGCGGGCTGCTCCTCTCTCGGTCTGGGGTCCGGGGACGTGACCGGCTCGGTTGCGCCCAGCGCTTCCGCCAGCGGCCCGCAGACTATGCCGCAGACGCTGAAACCGGTGTCGCAGCAGGTCGCCGTCGGCCCATTCATTCCGCCCGAAGGCATTGGCGGCTCCGGTGGCCTCGTCACCGGAAGCGCGCCCATCGGTTCAGTTTCGACTTCCACCCTGCCGCCTCTCACAGGAAATGAGACCATGTCAGCCCAGCCCTCGTTTGCCCCGTCGGCGAAGACCGCCTCGCTGGGCTCTACGTCCACTCCGGTGCCGCCGAGCCTCGCGGTCGTTCCCGAGAACGCCTATGTCCACGTCATCGAGAGTGGAGAGTCGCTCTACACCATCGCCCGCCGCTACGATGTGACGGCGCAGGCGATCGTGCAGGCGAACGGTTTCTCCTCGCCCGACAAGATCTTCGTCGGCCAGAAGATCATCATTCCGGGCCGCGCCGACCTGTTGGCCGCCAAGGGCCCGGCGACGACCAAGGTCGCCTCCATCGCGCCGGTCGAAAGCCCGGCGGCCGCGCTGGTGCCGACCAAGACCTCGGCCATCACCGACGCCAAGCTGGTCGATCCCAACACATCCACCACGCCGGTGGCCGCCGATCCGGCGCCCGCCAAGGTCGCCGCGATCGAGCCGGTGATGTCGGGAGCCGACAAGTTCCGCTGGCCGGTCTCGGGCAAGGTGATCACCGACTTCATCACCTCCAAGGGCACCGGCATCAACATCGATGCGCCGGAGGGCTCCGCCGTCCGCGCCGCCGAGAACGGCCAGGTGATCTATGTCGGCTCCGGTGTCGAGGGCTATGGCGTGCTGGTCCTCATCCGTCACCCCAACGGGTACGTATCGGCCTACGCCCACCTCAAATCGGCCGGCGTCAGCAAGGGCGACAATGTCAGCCGCGGCGACAATATCGGGCTCGTCGGCATGACCGGCTCGGTGAGCCGCCCGCAACTCCACTTCGAGCTGCGCAAGGGTGCGACGCCAGTCGACCCGATCCCGCTGCTGGCGGGGTAGAAGGCGTGAATTGCGAATGGTGAATTGTGAATGGGGCCTCGCGGGTCCCATTTTCTCATTCACCATTCACCATTCACCATTCACCTCTTCAGATCGCCTTCCCCATCTCCCCCGCCAAATTCCGCACGAACTGGATGGCGACGCGGCCGGAGCGGGCGCCGCGGGTCTGGGCCCATTCGATGGCGCGGGCGGTGAGGGTGTCGTCGTCGATCGCGAGCCCATAGGCGTCGCAATAGCCGCGGATCATGCTGAGATAGGTTGGCTGGTCGCAATTGTGGAAGCCCAGCCAGAGCCCGAAGCGGTCGGAGAGCGAGACCTTTTCCTCGACTGCCTCGCCAGGGTTGATGGCGGTGGCGCGCTCGTTGTCGATCATGTCGCGCGGCATCATGTGGCGGCGGTTGGAGGTGGCGCAAAACAGCGCGTTCTCCGGCCGCCCTTCGAGACCGCCATCGAGGATGGCCTTGAGCGATTTGTAGCTGGTCTCGTCCTTGTCGAAGCTAAGGTCGTCGCAGAACACGATGAAGCGTGCCTCCTGCTGGGCGATCAGCCGCATCAGCCGGGGCAGGGTCTCGATGTCCTCGCGGGAAATCTCGATGAGGATCAGCCGGCCCGGCACGTGCCCCGCGACCTCCGCATGCACGGCCTTGACCAGCGAGCTCTTGCCCATCCCCCGGGCGCCCCAAAGGAGGGCGTTGTTGGCGGCAAAGCCCCGGGCGAACTGGGTGGTGTTGGCGAGCAGCGTATCGCGCACGCTGTCGATGCCCTTGAGCAGCCCGAACGGCACGCGGGCGACTTTGGGCACCGGCATCAGCCGGTTGCCCGCCGTGTCCCAGTGGTAGGCGTCCTCGATGCCGAGCGCCGGCCCCTGCGACTCGCCGGACGGCGCCATGGCCTCGAGCCGGCCGGCGATGCGTTCGAGCGCCGCGGCGATCTGCGTCAGGGTGTCGTCGGGCATTTTTCGGGGATTTTCCTCAGTCGAATGGGCGGTGGAGCGCCGGATCGAACTGCTTTGCAATCGGTTGGGTGCGGCTATATAGTCCGCGCGCTTTGAGCCGGGTGGGTAGTCCCATTGCCGGAAACGCAGCCTATATGCGATCAACCGCGGCGTTTTGACAAGCCGACCGTCCATTCCACAAGGAGACTTACATGTTCGTGACCGCCGCTCTCGCGCAGAGCACCGGCACCCCCGCCACCGGCACGGGAGGAATTACCGACCTCCTGATCCAGTTCGCCCCGATCCTGCTTCTGGTGGTGATCTTCTGGCTCCTGATCTTCCGTCCGCAGCAGAAGCGGGCCAAGGCGCAGCAGGCCATGCTTTCGGCGATCACCCGCGGCGACACGGTGGTCACCACCGGCGGCATCATCGGCAAGGTGACCAAGGCCGTCGACGGCGAGGACCTTGAGGTCGAAATCGCCCAGGGCACCCGCGTCAAGATCGTGCGCGGCATGATCACCGACGTGCGTTCGAAGTCGAACCCGGTCAACGACAACAAGGCCTGAGGGCCTGACCGACAATTGGCCCGTCTGGGCCGCTAGGGACGAGCCCACAGTATGCTGCAGTTTTCGCCGCTCCGCACCGCGATCATTCTCTTCGTCGCCGTGCTGGGCATCGTCTTTGCGATCCCCAATTTCTTCTCCAAGGACGTGACGGCCAATTGGCCGGGCTGGCTGCCGCATTCCGGCATGACGCTCGGCCTCGATCTGCAGGGCGGCTCGCACCTCCTGCTGCAGGTGAACCGGGAGTCGGTGATCACCGAGCGGCTGAAGACGCTGCGCCGCGACGCCCGGCAGATTCTCGCCGGCGAGAACGGCATCGGCAACATCATCACCACCGGTGCCGACAGCATCACCATCGAGCTGACCGATCCGACGCAGAAGGCCGCCGCCAGCACGGCGCTGCAGAAGCTGCAGACCGGTGGCGGCGTGCTCGGCCTCGGCGGCACGGCAGAGCTCGATTTCGGCGAGACGGCGGACGGCAAGATCACCGTCACGCTCAATGCCAAGGGGATCGACGACCGCATGTCGTCGCTGATCGCCCAGTCGATCGAAGTCATCCGCAAGCGCATCGACGAAGTCGGCACCACCGAGCCGACAATCCAGCGCCAGGGCGCCGATCGCGTGCTGGTGCAGGTGCCGGGTTTTGAGGATTCGGCCCGCCTCAAGGAGCTGATTTCGAAAACCGCGCGCCTCACCTTCCACCTGGTCCACCCCACCATGTCGGCGGCCACGGCGGAGGCGCAGGGCATCCCCGCCGGCTATTTCATCGTGCCGAGCGCCGATGGCGGCAACGAGCTTCTCAACGAAAACGTCGAGGTGGGCGGCGAGGATCTCACAAACGCGCAGCCGGGCTTCGACCAGCAGACCGGCCGGTCGGTGGTCAGCTTCAGTTTCAACACGCACGGCGCGATCCTGTTCGGCGAAATCACCGCCAAGAATGTCGGCAAACGCTTCGCCATCCTGCTCGACAATCAGGTGATCACGGCGCCGACCATCCAGCAGCCGATCACCGGCGGCTCCGGGCAGATCACCGGCAATTTCACCCCGGCCACGGCCAACGACCTCGCGGTGCTGCTGCGCGCCGGCGCGCTGCCGGCGACGCTCGACGTTGCCGAAGAGCGCTCGGTCGGCCCCAGCCTGGGCGCCGATTCGATCAAGTCGGGCGTCACTGCGATGGCGGTCGCGGCGCTCCTGGTCGTCACCTTCATGGTCGTCGCCTACGGGCTGTTCGGCCTGTTTGCGGACATCTCGCTGGTCCTCAACATCATCCTGATCGTAGGTTCGCTGTCGCTGCTCGGCTCGACCCTGACGCTGCCCGGTATTGCCGGCATGGTGCTGACTCTCGGCATGGCGGTGGACGCCAACGTCCTCATCTACGAGCGCATCCGTGAGGAACTGAACTCCGGCAAGTCGATCCTCGCGGCGATCGATGCGGGCTTCAAGCGCGCCTGGGGCACGATCATCGACTCGCATCTGACGCAGCTGATCGCGGCCATCGTCCTCTATTTCCTCGGCTCCGGCCCGGTGCAGGGCTTTGCCGTGACCCTCGGCCTCGGCATCGTCACCTCGCTCTTCACCGCCTACACGGTGACCCTCTATTTCGTCGGCCTCTGGTTCCGCGTCCGCCGGCCCAAGAAGATCAAGATCCAGGTGTTCCGGTTCATTCCGGACGGCACCAAGATCCACTTCATGCAGCTCAGCCGCTACGTGATCATCATTTCGATCATCCTGACGGTGGTCTCGATCGGTTCGGCCTTCATCAAGGGCTTCAATCTCGGTATCGACTTCAAGGGTGGTTCGGCCATCGAGCTGCAATACACCGGCGACGCCGACGCTGCCGATCCGGGCCGCATCCGCGAGGTGCTCGACACGCTCGCTCTCGGCGACGTGCAGGTGCAGGGCTTCGGCACGCCCAAGGACGTTCTGGTCCGCGTCGAGCAGCAGCCGGGCGGCGACGCCGCGCAACAGGTCGCGGTCACCAAGGTCCGCGACGCGCTCCTCACCGAGCACTACGAGATCAGGCGGACGGAAACCGTCGGCCCGCAGGTTTCGGGCGAGCTCGCGCGCAACGGCACCATCGCGGTGCTCGTCGCGCTGGCGGCAATCCTCGTTTACGTCTGGTTCCGCTTCGAGTGGCAGTTCGCGCTCGCCGCCATCACCACCACCTCGCACGACGTGATCATGACCATCGGGCTGTTCTCGGTGACCGGCATCGAGTTCAACCTGACATCGATCGCGGCCGTGCTGACTCTTGTGGGCCTGTCGCTCAACGAAACCGTCGTCATTTCCGACCGAATCCGCGAAAATCTGCGCAAATACAAGAAGATGGCGCTGCCGGACTTGATCAACCTCTCGATCAACCAGACCATCGTGCGCACCTCGCTCACCGCTTTCACCATCTTCTGCGCGCTGGTGCCGCTGGTGCTGTTCGGCGGCGAAGTGATCCGCGGCTTCACCATCGCCATGACCTTCGGCGTCTTCGTCGGCACCTATTCGTCGATCATCGTCGGCGGCCCGATCCTGATCTATTTCGGGCTCAAGGCGCGCTCGGATACGCCGGCCGACGCCAAAGCGGCGAAGACCCCCAAGCGCGCCGACGGCGCGGCGGTTTAGGGCCGGTTCCAATGGCCGAGCCGGGGCAGGGGTTCTACCCGTACCAGGCGCAGATCGAAGGCTACGGCAATGGCGGCTTCCGCTTTGCCGGGATGTCGCATCGCGGCTCGCTGCTCTGCCTGCCCTCGGGCATGCACGCCTGGCCGGTGACGAGCCCGGCGGAGATCACACGCGAGAGCCTCGAGCCGCTGTTTGCCGTCGCCGACCAGATCGACGTTCTGATGGTCGGGCTCGGCGTCGACATCGCCGGCTTCGACAAGGGCCTCCGGCAGGCGCTGCGCGAGCGCGGCATCATCGTCGAGGCGATCGCCACCGGCGGCGCGGTGCGCACCTACAACATCCTGCTCGGCGAAAACCGGGCGGTCGCCGCCGCGCTGATCGCCGTCGAGGCGGTGCGGTGAAGGCGGAAAGCGCGCGGTACGCGGCCGAGCAGTTGCGCGCCAATGATCGCGACCGCTACCTGGCGACGCTCATTCTGCCGCCGAAGGCCCGCGACGCGCTGACGGCGCTCTATGCGTTCAACGCCGACATCGCCTCGGTCCGTGAGCGGGCGAGGGAGCCTGCCGCCGGCGAAATCCGCCTGCAATGGTGGGCCGACGCGCTCACGGGCGAAGGCCACGGCGCAGTGCGGCAGAACCCGCTCGCCGATGCGCTGCTCGATGTTGTCGACGAATATGGACTGCCGGTGCCTCCGCTGACCCGGATGATCGCGGCGCGCCGCTTCGATCTCTACGACGACCCGATGCCGGACGTCGCGACGTTCGAGGGCTATGCGGGCGAGACGGTGTCGGTGCTCTACCAGCTCGGCGCCATGATCCTCAACGGCGGCCGGCCGGTCGAGACCGGCGACGCCGCCGGCCATCTGGGCGTCGCCCATGCCCTGATCGGGCACCTGCGCGCCTTCGGCTACAACGCCAGCCGGAGGCGGATCGTCCTGCCGTGGTCCGTCCTCGCGGCCAATGGGGTCAACCAGAGCGAGGTCTTCGCCGGAACCATGAGCGAGGGGCTGGCAGCGGGACTGGCGCAGCTCGCGGACATGGCGGAGGGACACGTGACGAAGGCCGACGTCGCGATCCGGGCGCTGCCGCGCGAGCTGCGTGCGGTGTTTGCGCCGATCGCGGTGCTCAGGGCGCAGCACAGGCGGCTCGAGATTGAATCGCCGTTCCAGCGAGCCAGCGACATTGCGGACTGGCGGAAGATCGCGCTGTTGAGCTGGTGGACGCACTGACCCTGCGGCAGGTCACCTCGCCTCTGAGGGGCGAGGGGACGATCGCTCTGGGTGTCGCGGCTTAGGCCCAGGCGGCGATATCCGCCAGCGCCCGGTCGCTCATAGCCTTGCGCTTGGCCATTGCCTTGTCGGTGCCGCGCCAGCGGCCGACGCCCTCGGGCTTGGTGACTGTCACCGGGGGCAGCAGCCCGAAATTTACGTTCATCGGCTGGAAGCTCCGCGGTCCCGGCTCGCCCTCCGCTGCGATGTGACCGCCGATGATATGGTCGAACAGCGCGCCCAATGCGGTCGTCGTCACCGGCGCATCGATCGTCTCGCCGCGCGCGGTCGCCGCCGCCATGCGGCCGGCGACGAGCCCGATGGCGGCGCTCTCGACATAGCCCTCGACGCCGGTGTTCTGGCCGGCAAAGCGCAGCCGCGGTTGCGCCTTCAAGCGAAGCTGGCGGTCCAACACTTTTGGCGAATTGAGGAATGTGTTGTGGTGGAGGCCGCCGAGCCGGGCGAACTGCGCGTGCTCGAGGCCGGGGATCATCCGGAAAATCTCGGCCTGCCGGCCATATTTGAGCTTGGTCTGGAAGCCCACCATGTTCCACAGCGTGCCGAGCGCATTGTCCTGCCGGAGCTGGACGATGGCATAGGGCTTGACCTCCGGGTTGCGCGGATTGGTGAGGCCGACGGGCTTCAGCGGGCCGTAGCGCAGGGTCTCGCGGCCGCGCTCGGCCATCACCTCGACCGGCAGGCAGCCATCGAAATAGGGCACGTTCTCCCACTGGTGGTAGACGTGCTTTTCGCCGCCCAGCAGCGCATCGACGAAGCGGTTGTACTGGGCCTCGTCCATCGGGCAGTTGAGGTAGTCGGCGCCGGTGCCGCCCGGTCCGGCCTTGTCGTAGCGCGACTGGGCCCAGACGATGTCGCGGTCGATGCTCTCGCTATGAACGATCGGGGCGATGGCGTCGAAGAACGCCAGTTCGGCCTCGCCGGTGAGCGACTGGATCGCCTCGGCCAGCGGCCGCGAGGTGAGGGGGCCGGTGGCGACGATGACGTTCTGCCATTCGGCCGGCGGCAGCCCCGCAATCTGGCCGAACTCGACCGAAATATTGGGGTGAGCGCGCACGGCCGCGGTCACCGCATCGGAGAAACCGACGCGGTCGACCGCCAGCGCGCCGCCGGCCGGCAGCTTGTGGGCATCGGCTGTGCGCATGATGAGCGAACCGCAGCGGCGCATTTCCTCATGCAGCAGGCCGACGGCATTGTGCTCGAAATCGTCGGAGCGGAAGGAATTGGAGCAGACCAGCTCGGCAAAGCCGCCGCCGAGATGCGCCTCGGTCAGCTTCAGCGGCCGCATCTCGTGGATGACGACATCTGCGCCGGCCTCGGCGGCCTGCCAAGCGGCCTCGGACCCGGCGAGGCCCGCGCCGATTATGTGGATGACTTGATCGGACATGGCCGGCGTCCTACCAACTGAGGCCTGTCGGCGCAACGCGGAAGGCTCGGTCATGACGATTACGCTCTGGGGGCGCGAGAGCTCCGCCAATGTGCAGAAGGCGCGCTGGGTGCTGGGCGAACTCGGCCTCGGCCACGAGCACATTCCGCTCGGCGGCAAATATGGCGGCAACCGGACGCCCGAGTATCTGGCGATGAACCCGAACGGGCTGGTGCCGACGCTGCGCGATGGCGAACTGACGCTCTGGGAGAGCCATGCGATCGTGCGCTACCTGGCGGCGACTTACGGCGCCGGCAGCCTGTGGCCGGAGCAACCGAAGCTGCGCGCGCTCGCCGATCAATGGACGGATTGGACCGCGACGACCTTCCAGCCGGCCTGGCTGGACGTGTTCTGGACCCTGGTCCGGACGCCCGAGGCGCAGCGCGACGCCGCGCGGATCGCCAGCGCCGTTGCGGCCAGCGAAAAATGCTTCGCCGTGATGGACGGGCAGCTGGCGCGAACGCCGTTTCTTGCGGGAGACCAGCTGACCTATGCCGACACCGTCGCCGGCGTGGCCATGTACCGCTGGTCGACGATGCCGCTCGAGCGGCAACCGCATCCGAACGTCGAGGCCTGGCATGAAAGGCTGAGGGAACGCCCGGCTTTCCGGGCAGGTGTCGAGATCGACTATGCCGAACTCGTGGGGCGCCTGTCGTTCTAATCTAGGAGCGTTTCCAGGAAAAGTGCGAAGCGGTTTTCCGGTTCGGGAGCGCGACCACACGAGAACTTGGAGCGGTCGGCCGCTTCCGTGAAGCGGGCGATTGCTCTCGCCCAAAAACCAGAACGCCCGCTGCCTGTTCAGGAAGCGGGCGTTCGGATCGAAGTCGTGGTCGAGGTCTGCGCGGAGCCGTTAGAGGGCGCGCGCATGGTCGCGGGCGATCTTCTGGATGTCGGCACGCGAGATGCCAAGGTCGTTCAGCTGGCGGTTGTCGAGAGCGGCAAGCTCACGCACGGTCTGCTGATAGGCGGCCCACTTCTTGAACGTCTGACGAATACCCATCGGGGTTCTCCTTCTGCTGTGGCCCGGTTGTTTGCCACGACGCAGAGATAGGCTTGGCGGGGGAGTCTGAGCAGGGGTCGTTTGGTCAGAACAGCGTCAACAAAAACGCATAGCTCATTTCGGCGCCGTTCACCTGACCTTAAGAAACGCGGCCGCCGGGGTTTTGAACCCGGCGGCCGCGCACAAGGTCGAGGAGGCTCAGGGCTGGCGATCGAACAGGCTGCGGGTCATCTTGGAGAAATCCGGACCAGAAACCCCGAGAAGGTCGGCGTTTCGTGTCGAAGGGACTTCCATTTCCCGCAACGTCTGCTTGATGTCCACCAGACGCTTGAGGCGCCAGACGGCACGGACAAACATAGCGCAATTTCCTTTTCAGGTTGCAGGACGCCCGGAACATCGTCTGATTTGCTCTTTGGTTCCACCCGGCAGGTGGCATCCGGGCCATGCGAAATCCGCATGGCAATATTCATACGGATGACAAGAAGGGGGATATGGCGACACAAATGCGTCGGAATGAACATGGCTTGGCGGTGGAGTATTGTTCAGCCGATTGTCGCGTTGGTCGCCGTTTTCACCGGCCGGCGCTCCTAGACGTCGACGTCGGCGATGGAGCCTGCGAGTTGATGAAGCTGGTATGCCAAGTTCGAAAGACCGAGGGCCTGAGCTGCAAACGTTAGCGATCCGACCGTTCGGAATGCGTATCCAGGGGTTTGGCGTTCTATGATCGCTTGCGGTCCTTCGTGCGCGGACAACGGAACGCGAAAGGTGCGCCCGTCGTACACGTCGATAATGTGACCCGCAGCGCCGTGGACATAACCCGAATAGGCGTTGTCGATCGTTTCGTAGACTGCGGAGATCGAGCTTACGTCTGCGCCAATAATCCCCGCGTAGGTGCGCGCAATGTAAGCCCGGATATCGCGACGCGACACGCGGTGGCGTGATTGTGTCGCCTGAAGCGGGTCCACATGATCGAATTCTTCTTGATAGAACTCGGCCAGATACTCGTCGTGACGAGGCTCACGGGTCCCAGTGCGGCTCGGGCCAGCGAGGAACATAATATCGCTCGATAGTTCGTCGAGCGTGCGCATCGTTGCGCCGACATCAAGAGCCAGTCCGGCTTGCTCGAGGACGGCAAGGGACCGCAGACCACTCAATGCCCTGACGGCTTTGAGAACCAACGCCTGCTCTAGGGTCTTCTGTGTGTACCGATAGGATCGATGGCCCGGTAGCACCTCGACCAACTCTGGAGCCGGGACGGTCGCAGCCATGCTGGCGATGGCTCGTTCAAGTGACTCAATAATGCTGGGCCAAGTGACCACTACTCCGCCGCCTGCCGCGCCGGCCGTTTCGATTTCGCCGGCCGGCGTTCCAGCACTTCCTTGAGGAATTTGCCGGTGTAGCTGCGCTTGTTCTCGATGATGTCCTCGGGGGTGCCGACGCCTACCACCTCGCCGCCGGCGTCGCCGCCCTCGGGGCCCATGTCGATCACCCAGTCGGCAGTCTTGATGACCTCGAGATTGTGCTCGATGACCACCACGGTGTTGCCGGCGTCGACCAGCTCGTGCAGCACCTCGAGCAGCTTCTTGATATCGTGGAAATGCAGCCCGGTCGTCGGCTCGTCGAGCATGTAGAGGGTGCGGCCGGTCGCCCGCCGCGACAGCTCCTTGCTGAGCTTGACGCGTTGCGCCTCGCCGCCCGAGAGCGTCGTCGCCGGCTGGCCGACTTTCACGTAGCCCAGGCCCACCCGCTGCAGCGTCGCGAATTTTTCGCGGATCGAGGGCACGGCGGCGAAGAATTCCGTCGCTTCGTCGATCGTCATGTCGAGCACGTCGGCGATCGACTTGCCCTTGAACTGCACTTCCAGCGTCTCGCGGTTGTAGCGGTGGCCCTTGCAGACCTCGCAGGTGACGTAGACGTCGGGCAGGAAGTGCATCTCGATCTTGATGACGCCGTCGCCCTCGCACTTCTCGCAGCGCCCGCCCTTGACGTTGAACGAGAAGCGGCCGGGACCGTAGCCGCGCGCCTTGGCCTCCGGCAGCCCGGCGAACCATTCGCGCATCGGGCCGAAGGCGCCGGTATAGGTCGCCGGGTTGGAGCGCGGCGTGCGGCCGATTGGCGACTGGTCGATGTCGATGATCTTGTCGAGGAATTCGAGGCCGGTGAGATGATTGTGCGGCGCCGGGTTGACCCGCGCCCCGTTCAGCCGCCGGGCCATCGCCTGGTACATAGTGTCGATGATCAGCGTCGACTTGCCGCCACCGGAGACGCCGGTGATGGCGACGAACAGACCCAGCGGCAGGTCCACCGAGACGTTCTTGAGGTTGTTCCCAGTTGCGCCGTCGAGGTGGATCTTCTTGGCCTTGTTGCCCTTGCGGCGCACGGCCGGCATCGGGATCATCAGCTTGCCGCTGAGATACTGGCCGGTGATCGAGTCCTTGCTCTTGAGGATGTCCTCGGGCGTGCCTTCGGCCACGATGTGCCCGCCATGGACGCCGGCGCCCGGCCCGATATCGACGACATAATCGGCGGTGAGGATCGCGTCCTCGTCGTGCTCGACGACGATCACGGTGTTGCCGATGTCGCGCAGCCGCCGCAGCGTCTCGAGCAGCCGCGCATTGTCGCGCTGATGGAGCCCAATCGAGGGCTCGTCGAGCACGTAGAGCACCCCGGTCAGCCCCGAGCCGATCTGGCTCGCGAGCCGGATGCGCTGGCTCTCGCCGCCCGACAGCGAGCCGGAATTCCGCGCCAGCGTCAGGTAGTCGAGGCCGACATCGTTGAGAAAGCCCAGCCGCTCGCGGATTTCCTTGAACACCCGCTCGCCGATCTGCTGCTGCTGTGGCTTCAGCCGCGCCGGCATTTCCTTGAACCACTGCGCCGCGGCGCGGATCGACATCTCGGAAACCTGGCCGATATGGAGGCCGTCGATCTTGACCGCCAGCGTTTCGGGCCGCAGCCGGTAGCCGTTGCAGGCGAGGCACGGCGCCGACGACATGTAGCGCTCGATCTCCTCGCGCATGCCGGCGCTCTCTGTCTCCTTGTAGCGGCGCTCGAGATTGCCGATGACGCCCTCGAACGGCTTCTTGGTCTTGTAGGTGCGCAGCCCGTCGTCATATGTGAACTGGATCTGGGTGCTGCCGGTGCCGAACAGAACGGCGTTGCGCACCTCCTCCGGCAGTTCCTCCCAGGCGGTGCCGGTCGAGGCGCCGAAATGCTTGGTGATCGCCTGCAGGGTCTGCTGGTAGTAGGGGGCGGAGGTCTTGCTCCACGGCACGATGGCGCCGTCGCGCAGCGACAGCGTCACGTCGGGCACGATCAGGTCCGGGTCGATCTTCTGCTCGGTGCCGAGGCCGTCGCAGACCGGGCAGGCGCCGAACGGGTTGTTGAAGGAAAAGAGTCTGGGCTCGATTTCGGGGATGGTGAAGCCCGACACCGGGTCGGCGAATTTCTCCGAAAAGATCAGCCGGCGGGGCGAGCCGTCCTCGGCCTTCTCGTCGGCGAATTCGCCATAGGCAATGCCGTCGGCGAGCTTCAACGCGGTCTCAAAGCTCTCGGCGAGGCGCGGCGCGATGTCCGGCCCGACGACGATGCGGTCGACCACGACTTCGACGTCGTGCTTGATCTTCTTGTCGAGGTTGGGCGCGTCCTCGATGTCGTGGAATTCGCCGTCGATCTTGACGCGCTGAAAGCCCTTGCGCATCAACTCGTTGAGTTCGCGCTTGTACTCGCCCTTGCGGCCCCGGGCGATCGGCGCGAGCAGGAACAGCCGCGTGCCCTCCGGCTGCCCGAGGACGATGTCGACCATCTGCGACACGGTCTGGCTCTCGATGGGCAGGCCCGTGACCGGCGAATACGGGATGCCGACGCGCGCGAACAAGAGGCGCAGATAGTCGTAGATTTCGGTGACGGTGCCGACGGTCGAGCGCGGGTTGCGGCTGGTGGTCTTCTGCTCGATCGAGATGGCCGGCGACAGCCCGTCGATCTGCTCGACGTCGGGCTTCTGCATCATCTCGAGGAACTGCCGCGCGTAGGCGCTCAGGCTCTCGACATAGCGGCGCTGGCCCTCGGCATAGATGGTGTCGAACGCGAGCGAGGATTTGCCGGACCCCGACAGCCCCGTCATGACGATCAGCTTGTCGCGCGGCAGCCTCAGGTCGATGTTCTTGAGGTTGTGCTCCTTGGCGCCGCGGATGACGATTTCACGGTTGGGATTGAACTTCTCGGGCATCGGGCATCCATCGGCAGAGGCGGGACCATATGCCGATGGCGCGCCAGCTTCTGTCAGTGTTCGAGTTTGTGCGGGAACGGAAGCCCTGAAATGGGGATGGACCGCCGCATCCGCAAGCTAATCACGCTGCAGCGTCCATGTCATCTCACAGACCGTCGCACTGGCGTGAACATAAACGGAACAAAAGGGAGTCGGTCAAGCCCATAGTCGGCGAGGTCGCGGCCCTTGCGATCGGCCGAACTTGCCATAGTGTTGGGGCATGCAGATGCGCGACGACGACCTTTCCAGCTTCGAAGCGTGTGGCGCCGCGCCGCTGCCGGTCGCGGACGCCGAGGGCTTCGTCGAGCACGACGGGGCCCGCATCTGGTACGCGAGTTTCGGCTCCGGCCCGCCGGTGATCCTTCTGCACGGCGGCATGGGGAACAGCGGCAATTTCGGTTCCCAGGTGCCGGCGGTGACCGGCTCGGGCCGTCGCGCGGTGGTCATCGACAGCCGCGGGCAGGGGCGCAGCACGCGCGACGACCGGCCCTACAGCTACGGGCTGATGGGCTCGGATGTGCTGGCGGTGCTGGATGCGCTCCAGATACGGAAGGCCGTCATCGTCGGCTGGAGCGACGGGGCGTGCACCGGCCTCGTGTTGGCACGACACTCCCCGGAGCGGATCGGCGGCGTGTTCTACTTCGCCTGCAACATGGACGACAGCGGCACAAAACCGTTCGAGTTCACCCCGGTGATCGGCCGATGCCTCGCGAGGCACAAGCTCGACTATGCCGCCCTGTCGGCGACGCCGGACGCGTTCGACGCCGTGTTCGAGGCGGTCGGGCTGATGCAGCGGACGCAGCCGGACTATTCCGCCGCCGACCTCGCCGAGATCGAGGTCCCGGTGACCATCGCCCAGAGCGAGTTCGACGAGTTCATCAAGCCCGAGCACGCCCAATATCTGGCCCGGACGATCCCCGGCGCGGAGTTGGTAATGCTTCCCGGCGTCAGCCACTTCGCTCCGGTGCAGCGACCTGAGGTGTTCAATGGCGCGATGCTGCGGTTCCTCGACCGGCTCGGGGCCTAGATCAGGCGCAGCCGCGTAGCGCGCGGCTGCCAAGACCGGATGCCAAACCCGAGGCTAAGCCGCCAGAACAGCCTTGCTCAATGCTTGTGGCAGGGAGATCTCGTGAAAGAACGTCCTCGGATAGAGATAGTCGTCTCCGGACTCGTCGATAATCCGTAACATGCCGTGCGCCTCGCTCTCGGAGTCTGGGAGCCGCACATAGATTTTGCGAGTCTCCAACGAGGCTTCGTATCCTTCGTTGCTGACGCACACCACGAACTGCTGGGCCTGGGTCTTTGTCATCGGCTAGAGCACATATTTGATCTTGAATTCGCGGCGGCCGATGCCGGTCGCCTCGTACCAGTGTAGCTCAGCGAGACGGATCGAGCCATTGCCCAAGCGTATTTGGGCAATGCCCTTTCGCTTCCGCCACCGCCCGCTTCCATAAATCTTGCGCAGGCGCGCGATCTCCCGAATGCCCGAGCCGGTGGCAAACGTTTCGATCCGAGAAATGTCGCCTACGATCTCGAAATGCATCCGATCCTAGATTAGCCTCAGCCCCTTCATCGAGGCGTGCCCTGATTTCCCGATGATGATGTGGTCGTGGACGGTGATGCCGAGCGGCTTTGCGACGTCGGCGATCTGGCGGGTCATCTGCACGTCGGCGGTCGAGGGCGAGGGGTCGCCCGAAGGGTGGTTGTGGACGAGGATCAGCGCGGTGGCCGAGAGCTCGAGGCTGCGCTTGATCACCTCGCGCGGATAGACCGGGGTGTGATCGACGGTGCCGCGCTGCTGCACCTCGTCGGCGATCAGCCGGTTCTTCTTGTCGAGGAACAGGATGCGGAACTGCTCGACGTCCTCGAACGCCATCGCGGAGCGGCAATAGTCGATCAGCGACGACCATGAGCCGAGGATCGGCATGTCGCGGTCGACGCGATCCCGGGCGAAGCGCTGCGCCGCCGCCTGGATCACCTTGAGGTTGGTGACGGTGATGCCGCCCAGGCGGTGGAACTCCTCGAGCCGCTCGGGCGGCGCCGATAGGACCCCCGAGAAGGAACCGAAGCGCTTGAGCAGGAGCTTGGCCAGGTCCTTGGTGTCGCGGCGCGGAATGGCGAGATGCAGCACCGCCTCGAGCAGCTCGACGTCGGAAAACGCCTCGCCCCCGACCTTGTTGAAGCGCTCGCGCACCCGTTCGCGATGGCCGCTTTGAGATCAACAGCAGGGGCTTCCGCCAAACCATCCTCGGAGGGTCTTGGCGGCCTGGCCACGTCTACTTCCGGGCGTCGAGCGGGTTGAACAGGCCCCGCGGCGACAGCGTGAAGATCTCGTGGCCGGTCTCGGTGATGCCGATCGAGTGCTCGGCCTGGGCCGAGAGCGTGCGGTCGCGGGTCACGGCGGTCCACCCGTCGGCGAGGATCTTCACATGCGGGCGGCCGAGATTGATCATCGGCTCGATGGTGAAGATCATCCCGGGCTTGAGCGCAACGCCGGTGCCCGGCGTGCCGAAATGCATGATGTTGGGCTCGTCGTGAAAGAGCTGGCCCACCCCGTGGCCGACGAAATCGCGGACGACGCTGGTGCGCTCGGCTTCGGCATGCGCCTGGATGGCGGCGCCGATATCGCCGGTGGTGTTGCCCGGTTTGGCCGCGGAGATGCCGGCATAGAGCGACTCGTAGGTGACCTCGATCAGCCGCTCGGCCTTCCGCGAAATCTCGCCGACCGGGTACATGCGGGAGCTGTCGCCGTACCAGCCGTCGACGATCAGGGTCAGGTCGATATTGACGATGTCGCCCTCGCGCAGCGGCCGGTCCTCGGGGATGCCGTGACACACGACGTGGTTGATCGAGGTGCAGATCGAGTGGCGGTAGCCCTTGTAGAACAGCGTCGCCGGGATGGCGCCGTGATCCATGGCGAAATCGTAGGCCATCTTGTCCAGCGCCAAGGTGGTGACGCCGGGCCTGACGGCATCGACGAGCAGATCGAGCGCCTCGGCCGTCAGCCGCCCGGCCTTGCGCATACCGGCAAAGCCCGCCTCGCCGTGCAATGGAATAACCCCGGAGGTGCGGCGGGTTTTGCTCTCGGCATCGACATAGGTGATCATTGGGTGGGGCTTTCTCGGCGCGACACCCAGAAATAGTCGCAGAACGCCCGATTTGGAAGGCCGGACGCCGCGCGCCTGTTGCAAACGCGCCGGCGACCGTTGATTTTGCCGCGACGCCGCGCCAGACATGCGCTTTGTTCGATCGGCCACCATGTCAGAAGCCAATCCCACCGCCGCGCTCGTCGTCATCGGCGACGAAATCCTCTCCGGCCGCACCAAGGACGTGAACATCGGCGCCGTCGCCGAGTTCTGCACCGATCTCGCCATCGACCTCATGGAAGTGCGGGTCGTCGCCGACATCGAGGACGACATCGTTGCGGCGGTGAACGCCGTGCGGGCCCGCTACACCTACGTCTTCACCACCGGCGGCATCGGCCCGACCCACGACGACATCACCGCCGACGCCATCGCCAAGGCCTTCGGCGTCGCCCTGCCGATCCATCCGGAGGCCGCCGCGATGATGTCGGCGCGCTGGAAGGAGCGCGGCATCGAGGTCAACGAGGCGCGGCTGAGGATGGCGCGCATTCCCGAGGGCGCCGCGCTGATCGTCAACCCGGTGAGCGCCGCGCCCGGCTTCCGCATCTCCAATGTGCACGTCATGGCCGGCGTGCCGGTGATCATGCGGGCGATGCTCGAATCCATCGCGCCGACCCTCAAGGGCGGCCGCAAGGTACTGTCGATCACCATCAAATGCCGGGTCGGCGAGGGCAGCATCGGCACCCCGCTCGCGGCGCTGCAGGCCCAATACCCGGACGTGAAGATGGGCAGCTACCCGCGCATGGGCGACGGCACCGTGATGACCGAGCTGGTGCTGCGCTCGTCCGACGAGGCGCGGCTCGCCGCCGCCGCCAAGGCCGTCTTTGCCATGGTCGCCGCGGCCCATGCCGCAGCCGGCCTGCCGGAACCAGAACCCTATTGAGCCGGCGGTGCGCCGGAAGGAGTCCTACGTGAACCAGAAGCAGAAGAATTTCCCCGTCACTTGGGACCAGTTCCACCGCGACAGCCGGGCGCTGGCCTGGCGGCTGCAGGGGGAGGGCCCGTTCGCCGCCGTGGTCGCCATCGCCCGCGGCGGGTTGGTGCCGGCGACGATCGTTGCCCGCGAGCTCAACATCCGCAACGTCGAGACCGTATCGGTCAAGAGCTACGACCACCAGAACCAGGGCGAGATCAAGGTGCTGAAGGCGATCTCGCCCGACCTCATCGCGCGCGCCAAGGCGGGCGAGAAGATCCTGATCGTCGACGATCTGGTCGACACCGGCGCCACCGCCCGCGTCGTCCGCGACATGCTGCCGGGCGCCCACTTCGCCACGGTCTACGCGAAGCCCAAGGGCCTCGACATGGTCGACACGTTCATCACCGAAGTCAGCCAGGACACTTGGATCTTCTTCCCGTGGGACCTCGACGTGGCTTACGTCGCCCCGATCTCGGGGGAGACGGACTGAGGGGGCGGGCGGCTGCACGACGCGGCAGGGCATTGCCGCTTGCGCTGGGCAGTCCACAGGCGAATATTGGGGAGCGGCAATTTGGGAGGACGCGATGAGGACTTTCGCAGGACTGGTCTTGATTGTGGGCGCACTCAGCGTCCCAAGCCTCGCTTTCGCAGCTGGCAACTCGACGCCTGGAATTGATCGCTACCTGAACAACCCCGGCCGTCAGCAGGCGACCGAAGTCGGCGCTCAGTGCGGCAGCGGCGCCGGGTCCGGCGCGTTCGGATATCTTGGCAAAGACGCCAACATGGGCGTCAAATCGGACCCGGACGACCCCGGCGCGAACGGCCAGCAGACCGGGATCAACAACTCGTCGGTGTGCGGCAATCGCCAATCGAACTAGCGTTCGCAATGGGGACGGGCTGCGAGGGGCCACCCTTGCTGCCCGCCCGTTGCATCGCTGGTGCGGGCGGCCGGACTCGAACCGGCACGGGGATACCCCCTCGGGATTTTAAGTCCCGTATGTCTACCATTCCATCACGCCCGCATTGCCGTGATGTCTCACAGTCCGTGGCAAACGCCTAGGGGCCGCGTCGGGGTCGGCACGCGGCAGGCGGTAATGCGTTGATGCCACGGGGGAAATCCGTCCGAATTGAGGTTGCAGGTAACGTTGTCCGATGACAGGTTGGCGCCGCGGCATTTCAGTCTTGGGGGATTGCGGCGGTGTCGGAGAGCGTCAACGACGTCGCGCATGAGCTGGTGCGCGCTATTGCCGACATCAACTCGCTGACCGTCTGGTGGGTCGGGCCGGACGGCATGCCGCTGGCGTCCTATCGATCGCCCGGACCGGGGTTCGTGGCGCCGGCCGAGCCGTCGGAGGCCTCGGCGCAATGGATCGAGTCCTTGCATCCGGATGATCGGGACGGCGTCCGCCGGAAATGGCGCGAGGCGTTCGCGCGGGGCGAGGCGTTCGAGAGCCGCCTCCGGTTGCGGCAGGCCGACGGCTCGTTTCGCTGGGCCCTGAGCCGGGGCGTGCCGATCAGGTCCGGCGGCCAGATCACCGGATGGGTCGGAACGATCGCCGACGTCGACGAGAGCGTCCGCACCGCCGACGAACTCCGGGTGAGCGAAGAAAGGCTGCGGCTGGCGCTCGAGGGCAACGAGGTCGGCATCTGGGACCAGGACCTTCTCACCGGACGGGTCTGGGTGTCCGAACAGGCCGAGGCGATCTTCCGCTGCCTCGACGGGCGGATCGTGTCGGCCGAGGAGTTCCAGAGCTTCGTTCATCCCGACGACCGCGAGCTTGTGCAGCGGGGGTATGCGGAGCTGATTTCCCAGCCGCAGCGGGAGCGCGTCGTGACCCGCTTTCGCCTCGCCGCAGCCGACGGCCAGAGCCATCGCTGGGTCGACGGCTCGGCTCGGGCGCTCTTCGACGCCTCCGGCCGGCCGGTCCGTGTACTCGGCACCGTGCGCGACGTGACCGCCGAGCAGGAGCGCACGCAGCTTATCCTCCACGACGCCCAGCACGACCAGCTGACCGGTCTGCCGAACTGGCCGCGCCTCGCCGAGCAGGCAGACGAAGTGCTCGCCGCCCGCTATCCGGCGGTGCTTCTGCTGCTCGGGCTCGACGACCACCCGGTGCTCGACGATTTGGGTGGCACCCTCGCCGGGCGGGACCTGCTGCAACACGTGGCGCGCCGCCTCGCCGCCGCCCTGCCGGCGCCCACCCTGCTGTCACGGATCGGCTCGGAGTTCGCCGTTCTCGTGCCCAAGGCGACAGCGGCGGACATCGGACCGGTCCAGGCGGCCATCGGCGCGGCGCTGGCCAAGCCGTTCACCGTCCTCGAGCAGATCGTGGCCGTGGCCGGCAATGTCGGGATCGCGTTCGCGCCCGACCATGGCGGCACCGCCAAGGAGCTGCTCGCCGCGGCCGATCTGGCGCTCCACGACGCGCGCCGGGTGGCGCCCGGCGTTACCCGCATCTACAGCCCGCGCCTCAAGCAGGCCCTGCAGGAAAGGCAGACCTTGCTGGCGGACCTGCGCGGGGCCATCGATCTGGGCCAGTTCGAGCTCTATTTCCAGCCGCAATTGCGCCTCGCCGACCGCACCATCATCGGGGCGGAGGCGCTGCTGCGCTGGCTCCATCCCCAGCGCGGCCTGCTGGGGCCGGCGGCGTTCATCGACGAACTCGAAAAGAGCCCGATGGCGCTCGAGGTCGGCGACTGGATCATCCGCGCCATCTGCCGGTTCGGCGCGGAACTGCAGGCGCGGGGCACGGCGCTGCGCGTGGCGGTGAACCTGTTCCCGGTCCAGTTCAGGGTCGGCGACATCGCCGCGACCATCAAAGCCGAGCTGGAAGGCTCCGGTCTCAGGCCCGAGCTGCTCGAAATCGAAATCACCGAGCGGATCGTGCTCCAGCATGACGAGGGCATCGCCAGGAGCCTCAGAGCCCTGCACGAGCATGGCTGCTCGATCGCGCTCGACGATTTCGGCACCGGTTACGCCTCGCTCAGCGTGCTCAAGAACCTGCCGCTGAGCCGGCTGAAGATCGACCGCGAATTCGTCATGGGCATCGAGCACAACACCGGCGACGCGGTGATCGTCGACGCGGTGGGGTCGCTGGCGCGGGCCTTCGGCCTGTCGCTGACGGCCGAGGGCATCGAGACCGAGGCGCAGGAGGCCATCATGCGCCACAAGGGCTGCGACGAAGGCCAGGGCTATCTGTTCGGCAAGCCCATGCCGTTCGGCGCGCTGGTGGCGATGCTGGCCTGAACGGGCAGGGGCGCACCGGCTCTGCAGCATGGGACGCCAGGCGATGCCCTGCTAGGGTATCCATCGTCACCTCCTCAGGATGCACGGGATGCTCATCAAACTCGAAACGCTCGAGGCCATCCGCCGCGGCAAGATCACGTTGCAGTTCCGGCGCTGGACGCGGCCGAGCGTCAGGCCCGGCGGCACGCTCAAGACCAAAATGGGGCTGCTGAGGATCGGGCGCATCGACGAGATGCGGCCCGAAGACGTGACCGAGGCCGACGCCCGGCGCGCCGGGTTCCGGGACGTCGCCGACTTCCAGAAATGGCTCGGGACGATGAAACAGGGGCCGCTTTTCCACCGCATCGAGGTTGCCTTCGCCGAGCCCGGCGTCGACGGCGACCACACTTAGGGGAGCGGGTGCTGGCTCCGTTCGAGCTGGATTTGCTCGACTGCCGGAAACGGCAGATCCAGCATCGCGAACCACTTCTTTTCCGCCAGGTAGAACTCCGGCTTGTGGGGATCGCGGTCCCCGGCGATGCCCGGAATCGACGCGTGCACCATTTCGTGGATCAGGCGCTCGACTACGCTTTTCTTGCCGCCCCCGTGGATGCCTTTCCAATAGAGACTGGCCGGCGCGAGATAGACGAAGCTGCGGTTGCCATCGGTCAGGCCGCCGACCAGCGGGACCTGCCAGAAATGATCGAAATGCTGGCCACCCGCATCGTACGGACGCTCGAGGCGCGCCCCGGGATAGGCCGTGTGATCCATCGACACCCGGACGGTATTGCGGAACTTGCAGACGTAGCCGTGTTCGCCCTGATCGAGATAGGCCTGCATGTCGGGGACCGACGCGAACAACTTGGCGGCGACCGCTGTGATGCGGGTCTGATCGCCGGTGGGCACCGAGGCGTCCAATTGCAGCTGTGGCATGGTTTCCCCTATCTGGTCGCGGTCCTGGTGATCTTGACGATTTCGGCAGGCCCGGTGCGAACGATGTGCACGGTCTCGCCCGGGAAATCCGCCGTGACGTGCCGCCAGACCGCCGCCTGGCGGTCTGCGCCGGCCGCGTTGCGGAACTGGTCGATGACAATTGTATAGTAGGCAGACGGACCGATGATCTGGATCAGCCGCGAATGCCGAATAGTTGGGCCCTGTGCAAAATCGTCGATTGAACAGTATTTTCGCATGCCGGAAATGTCGATGGCATGGTTGTCGCTCGACACGTAAACGCTGAACCCTGTCCGGGTGAACTGCGCCGCGTGCAGGAGATGATCGAGTTCGATGCGCCCGATCGGCGCACAGGGCGTGTCCATCGAGGCATGGGCAGGGGCGGTCGCCGCTCCACCGGCGAGGCCGAGGATGATGGCGATGATCGCCGGGATACGGGCGGGCCCCGTCATGAGATGATGCAATTGCCGGCCGCCGGTCGTTGGTGGATACGCAACGATTGTGCACGAGTTTCCAATGCGCGTCCTGTCGGCCGCGCGACGGTGACGGGCCGCTTTTCCACCGCATTGAAGTGAGTTATCTCAGCGAACCGCCAACGCCATAGAGGTTCGCATGCGCCGGATTGCCCTTTGCCTTGCCCTGATCCTCATGCCCGGCACGGCTTTCGCCGGGGGCTGGGTGGCCGAGATGCAGGAGGACGAGGGCGGGCCGGTGATGACCGCCTTCGTCACGGGCCCGGCCGATGGCGATTTCAAGCCCGAGCTCAGGATGACCTGCAGCACCGACGGGGTGGCGCTGCGCTACCTGATGACCGGCGATGCCGGCTCGCCCGGCAGCGAGGCGGATTTCCTGTTCGAGAACGAGAGCACGCAGGCGACCCTCCACATGGCCTACGAGGACATGGACGGCGCGTTCGCCGCCTATTTCCCCAAGACCGACCCGGTTATTGCGCTGCTCAAGATCGGCTCCGACGTGTTCGTCTCGGAAAGCACCGGCAACTACCCGGCCCAGAGCTTTCCGCTGCAAGGCTCGAGCAAGGCGATCGATAAGCTCTTCAAGAGCTGCCGGTAGGATTTCGCCGATCGCCTGTTGACCCTCACGCGGCGTGAGGGACTATCTCGTTGTCCGGCGGAGGCGCGGACGATGAAGATGCTGACGGTCAATGAGGTGGCGAAACTCTCGGGCGTATCGGTCCGGGCGCTGCACCACTATGACGACATTGGCCTCCTCAAGCCCGCGTCGATCGGACGTAACCGCTATCGCTACTACGGGCAGGACGAACTGCTCCGGCTGCAGCAGATCCTGCTGCATCGCGAGCTCGACATCCCGCTCTCGGAGATCGGCGCCATCCTCGATGCCCCGAAATTCGACCGGCTGGAAACGCTGCACAAGCAACGCGACCGGCTGGCCAAGGAGGCGAAGCGCTACGCCCGACTTGTCCGGACGATCGACCGCACGATCGCCAGCCTGAATGGAGACGACGCGATGAAAAACGCGGAACTGTACAAGGGGTTTTCGGCCGAAAAACAGGCCGGGTACGAGAAGTGGCTGATCGACACCTATGGCGGCGACATGGACAAGCATGTCGAGATCAGCCGCAAGGCCTACGCGGCGCTGAGCGCGGCCGAGAAGGCGCGGCTGCAGGACGAACTGCAAGAGGTCGAGACTGCCTGGGCCGAGGCGATGAAGAACGGCGTTTCAGCCGACAGCAAGGCGCTCGATCCGCTGCTCGCGCGCCACCGCGCGTGGGTGGCCGTGATGTGGGACCGGCCATGCCCGCCCGAGGCCTATGCGGGGCTGGCGGACCTGCATCTGGGTCATCCCGATTTCGTCAAGCGTTACGAGACGATCGCGCCGGGATTCTCGGATTTCCACGCGGCGTCGATGAAGGCTTACGCGAAGCGGCTCGCCGGGTAAGGCGGCTCCGGCGAGGGAACCTCCGACCGGCCAAGGCGTTTTCCTCTCGACACCAACGCCGGAGGATTCCCATGCACAAGGATCAGGTCGAAGGCGCCGCCAAGCGGGCCCGTGGCGCGATCAAGGACGCTGCCGGCAAGCTGACCGGCGACGCCAAGCTTCGGGCCGACGGCAAGCTCGATCAGGCCGAAGGCCGGATTCAGTCCGAAGTGGGCAAGGCCAAACAGGCCACCCGCGACGCACTGAAGCACTGAGGCTTCGCCTCGGTACGGCACCGGGACTCACGCTAGAGAACGACACCCGGTGCTCGACAAGAGGCCGCCCCATGGGGCGGCCTCTTCGTCAGCGCTACAGATCGGCGTAGCCTCGCCGGTCCGCTTCGCTATCCCACTCGCTAAACGTCGCGAACGGGTCGAAGGCGTCGTCGGGGCCGGCTCGACGCACCACCATTTTGCGTCCCTCGAAAACCAGAATGAACTCTTCGGCCTGCGCCGGAGCGCCACGAGGCGGCCGGGCGGAGGTCTTCGGTTGCTTTGCAGGCATCTTGCGGATGGTCATTTGGGAGCTTCCGGTCCAAGGTCGCGGTAGCGAAATTTCACGCGGACTTCAATCAATGATCCCCAACATCCTCACCGGCATCGTTGCCCTCATCCACCTCTACATCGTCGTGCTCGAGATGGTGCTGTGGGACACCGAGCGCGGGCGCAAGGCGTTCGGGACGACGCCGGAATTCTCCAGGGCGAGCAAGGTGCTGGCCGCCAATCAGGGGCTCTATAACGGCTTTCTGGCGGCCGGACTAATCTGGGGCATCTGGCTCGGCGACGCGGGCGATCCGGTCAAGGTATTCTTCCTGCTCTGTGTCGCGGTGGCAGGAGCTTACGGCGCGGCGACAGTGAACACCCGCATCCTGATGATCCAGACCATCCCGGCGCTGATCGCGCTGGCTGCCGTCATCTTCATGTAGCTGCGGCGACCCGATTTGCGGCGAGGCCGCGAGTCGCTTAGTGTCTGCCGTGCGCGGGGCGCGCTACGAGGTACGCCATGTGGGATTTCTCCATCGGCCGCACGCTCGGCCTCATGGGCCAGACGCTTCCCTTCATCGTCTTCCGCATCGTCGTCTATGCCGGGATCGCCGTGGCCTATGTGCTGGTGACCGGCGTCGGGGTCGGCGTCGGCTGGGGCATCGGAGCGTTCGGTGGGCCCGATTTCCGGGCCGGCAGCATGCTGTGGGGCGGCGTCATCGGCTTCGCGCTGACCGCCGGGGCGCTCTATTTCCTGCGCGAGTACGTCCTCTACATCGTCAAGGCCGGGCACATTGCGGTGCTGGTCGAACTGATCGACGGGCGCGGCGTGCCGCAGGGGCAGGGCCAGCTCGCCTACGCCACCGGCATCGTGCGCGAGCGCTTCGCCGAGGCCAGTGTGCTGTTCGGCGTCGACCTCTTGATCAAGGGCGTGCTCGGTGCCATCGTCGGGCTGATCCAGGGGGTGGCGTCGCTGCTGCCGATCCCGGGGCTGCAGAATGTCGTCGGCGTGATCCGCGCGTTCCTCCGCGTCTCGGTCGGGCTGATGGACGAGGTCATCCTCGGCTACGCCATCCACACAAGGGCGACCAACCCGTGGCAATCGGCAGAGACGGCGCTGGTGCTCTATGCGCAGAACTACAAGGTGATGCTGAAGAACGCCGCCTGGCTGACCGTCATCATGTACGGCCTCGCCTTCGTGGTGTTTCTCGTCATGCTGGCGCCGGCAGCGGCGCTGGTCTGGTTCATCCCCAATGGCTGGGGCGCCGCCGGCATCGTCTTCGCGCTGATCTTCGCCTGGGCGGTGAAGGCGGCGCTGCTCGAGCCGTTCGCCATCGCCGCGATGATGGAGGTGTATTTCCGCGTCATCGAAGGCCAGACACCCGACCCGGTGTGGGACGAGCGGATCGGGCAGGTCAGCCGGAAATTCCGCGATCTGCGGGGCCGCGCCGCCAACTGGGCCGCCGGCTCCGCCGCGCCCAAGGCGCCGTTCACCGCGCCGGGCGGGCCGGTGGTTTGAGGTTCAGTCGAAGCGGTAGTGAAGGCGGGCCATGCCTTCGCCGAACGCCTTGGCCGAAATCAGCCGCGGCTTGCCCTTGAAGCCGGTCGGCGGGAACAGCGGGGAGCCGCCGCCGATGATCGCCGAGGCGATGTAGACCTCGACCTCGTCGAGCGCGCCGCGCTCGAGGAACGCCATCTGCAGCCTGCCGCCACCCGCCATCCAGACGTCGCCGTCGTCGAGGCCGCGCAACTCCGCAATCAGCGCATCGACGTCGGATCTGGTTTCGATGGCGGCAGGCGGGTCCGCCAGCGGGCGTGACGTCACGACGATGCAGCGCTGTTCGCCGTAGGGCCACGCCGCTCCCGATCGCAGGATCCAGTCATAGGTCGCACGACCCATCACCACCGTGCGGATGCGTTTGATGAACAGATCATAGTGATGCTCGCCGAGGTCGACATTGGTCGGCTCGGTCAGCCAGTCAAGCGACTCGTTGGGGTCGGCGATGAAGCCGTCGAGGCTCGATGCGATGTATCCGACGATGCGTGCCATCGGGGACTCCTCAGAGATTCGGGTTGGGGCGTGCCGTGAGCGGCGCTACAGTCTTAAGCCATGCGCTATGCATTGATCGATACCGCGCTCGGAACGTTCGGCATCGCCTGGACCGATCTCGGCATCGCGCGCGTCGCCCTACCGGGCCGCGATCGCGCCCGCACCGAGGTGTGGATTTCGCGCGATCCGGCCGAGCCGGGGTTCCCGGACGGAGCGCTGGCGAGCTTGCCCGAACGGATCCGGCGCTATGCCGAGGGCGAAAAGATCGACTTCACCGATGTGCCGCTCGACCTCAGCGGCGCGCCCGAGTTCAACCGGCAGGCCTATGCCGAGCTGCTCAAAGTGGGGTACGGCGAGACCACGACCTACGGCGCCATCGCCCGCACGCTGGGCGACGTGGCGATGTCGCGGGCGGTGGGGCAGGCGATGGGCCAGAACCCGATCCCGCTGATCATCCCCTGCCACCGCGTGCTCGGCGCCGACGGCAAGACTGGCGGCTTCTCCTCGCCGGGCGGCGTTACCGCCAAGATGCGGATGCTGGCGCTCGAACACGCCGCAAGCCCGACCGGGCAATACGCCTTCGGGTTCTGATCAGGCGACGGTTTTCGCCAGCGGCGCGAGGAAAATCCCGGCCAGCGAGGCGGCGACCGCCAGTGTCGCGACGATCGAAAACCCCCAGGTCAGCCAGCGGTTTGCGGGCTGGCGCACCCAGTAGAACGTGCCCAGCGCCAGCAGCAGCGACTGGCCGTAGACCTCGATCAGCCCGAGCCCGAACTGCGACGACAACGGCGTGCTGAGGTAGACGAGGCCCTCGATCGAGCCCTGCGCCGCGGCGAACGGATTGATGATGCCGACAATGGCCAGCATGGCCCAGGCGATCAGCCAGCCGCGAGGCTTTGCGAACAGCACCTCGCGTAGCAGGTAGAACACAATTCCGAACAGCACGCCGCGGATCGGCTGGAACAGCGGCCCCGCCGCCACCCAGGGGTCGGTGGTCGGGCGCATATAGGCCGCCTCGGGTCCCTGGGTGAACACGGTGGCGTAGTCGAACAGGTAGAGCGCGAGCAGACCCATGACGAAATAGGTCGCGGTGTGGACGATCGCCGTCTTGAGGACGATGGGCCAGAAGCCTGCGCTGTGCGGGTGGACTGGAGTTTCGACGGCCATTACAGCGCCCCTCGACCGGATCGGTGCCGCACCATGCCGGACGAATCGGGCTCTGGCTTGATCCCCGTCAAATCCCGGGACGTTGCCTACTGCTTGCGCTTGAAGCTCTTGAGGTGCGGCACCGCCTTCACCACCCGCTCGGCGATGGCTTCGACCGAGAGCGTGACCGGGACGGTGAGGACGTTCTCGTCGGCAGCGGGACGTTCGAGCGTCGCGAACTGGCTCGCGAGCAGGCTGGCGGGCATATACTCGTGCTGGCGGCCGGCGATGCGGCTGCCGATGAGTTCGGCGGTGCCGTCGAGGAAGACGAAGAGGATCGGCTCCCTGGCCTCCAGCACCATGCGGTCGCGATAGGCGCGCTTGAGGGCCGAGCAGGCCCCGACCGCAACGCCCTTGCTCTCAGCTGCCGCGGCGAGCCCCGTGGCGAGCGCGGTGAGCCACGGCCAGCGATCGTCGTCGGTGAGCGGGATGCCGGCGCGCATCTTGTCCTTATTAGCGGGCGGGTGGAACGCGTCGCCGTCGAGGAATGGGGCATGCAGCCGCCGCGCGATGGCCTGCCCGGTGACGGACTTGCCGCTCGAGGAGACGCCCATGACGACGATGATGCGGGAGGGAACGAAGCTCAAGGAGGACCGGAAGTGGGTGGGATTTATGGGTGGGGGTTCTTAGCGATTTGGCCCTGGGCAGGAAAGCCATTTCCGCCGCTCCCCGCGAGCCGGATGAAAGCGCTGTCATCGACCCTAACGGAGGCCGCCGGACTTGGGAAGCAAGGATCGCTACACGGTCGCCGTGAACGCGCCGTCGACGTAGAGGATGTGGCCGTTGACGAAGCTGGCGGCATCGGAGGCGAGAAAGATCGCGGCGCCGCCCAGCTCAGTGACTTCGCCCCAGCGCCCCATCGGCGTGCGCTTGGCGACCCAGCCGGAGAATTCCGGGTCGGCGACCAGCGCGGCGTTGAGCTCGGTCTTGAAGTAGCCCGGCGCGATACCGTTGACGTTGAGGCCGTGCCGGGCCCAGTCGGTCGCCATGCCGCGCGTCAGGTTGGCGACCGCCGCCTTGCTCGCCGCATAGGGGGCGATCGAGGCCCGCGAAAACGTGCTCATCAGCGAGCAGATGTTGATGATCTTGCCGGCGCCGCGCGGGATCATCCGGCGTGCCACCGCCTGCCCGACGAGGAACACCGACGTCACGTTGGTCGCCATCAGCCGCTCGAACTTGTCCTCGGGGAAATCCTCGAGTGGGGCGCGATGCTGCATGCCGGCATTGTTGACCAGGATATCGATGGGCCCGATGTCGGCCTCGATGAACTCGACCGCGTCGGCGATGCTCTCCGAACTGGTGACGTCGAACGCCACCGCCCGGACCCGCGCACCCGATTCCGCGAGGCTCGCCGCGGAGGCCCCGAGCGCCGTGGTCTCGCGGGCGTTGAGGATCACGTCGGCACCGGCGCCCGCCAATGCGCCGGCGATGGCAAAGCCGATGCCGCGGCTCGAGCCGGTGACCAGCGCCCGCTTACCGGCGAGGCTGAAGAGCGAGAGACTGTCCATCGAAAGCTCCTGAAAACGGGCGCGACACTACCCCATCGGAAGGCCCCGGTCAGCCCGGCTGCAAGCGCTGTCACCCGGCTGAGCTACGCACCTCTTTTCGGCTGGCAAAAGCAGGGTTCGCGTGCCAGAAAGCGCCCCAAGAAAAGGCAATGAGCCGCCAAGGAGAATCTTATGTCGTCTGCCGATATCGGCCTGATCGGACTTGCCGTCATGGGTTCCAACCTCGCGCTCAACATCGCCGAAAAAGGCTACACCATCGCGGTCCACAACCGCACGGCGTCAAAGATCGACGACTTCATGGCGGTGGCAACGGCGCAGGGACTCGACAAGAAGGTCATCCCCGAGGCCGACATCAAGGCCTTCATCGCCTCGGTGAAGCGCCCGCGCTCGATCATCATCATGGTCAAGGCCGGCCAGCCGGTCGACGACATGATCGCGCAGCTGAGGCCGATGCTCGAAAAGGGCGACGCCATCCTCGAATGCGGCAACTCGCTCTACACCGACACCAATCGCCGCTTCGCCGACCTCGCCAGGGACGGCATCGGCTATCTCGGCATCGGTGTGTCGGGCGGCGAGGAGGGGGCCCGTCATGGCCCCTCGATCATGGTCGGTGGCGCCGAGGCCCAATGGAAGAACGCCCAGCCGATCCTCGAGGCGATCTCGGCGAAATTCAACGGCGAGCCGTGCTGCGCCTATCTGGGCGAGGGCGGCGCCGGCCACTTCGTCAAGACCATCCACAACGGCATCGAATACGGCGACATGCAGATGATCGCCGAGGTCTATGGCGTGATGCGCGACGGGCTCGGGATGAGCCCTGAGGCGTCGTCCGCGGTGTTCAAGGACTGGAACAAAGGGCCGCTCAATTCCTACCTCATCGAGATCACCGGCTATGTGCTCGAGGCGACGGAGCCGAAAACCGGCAGGCCGCTGGTCGATCTGATCCTCGACAAGGCCGGCCAGAAGGGCACCGGCGTCTGGTCCGCCATCGCCGCGCAACAGCTCGGCGTGCCGGCGACGGCCATCGAGGGGGCGGTGGCGGCCCGCTCGATTTCGTCGCGCAAGGACGAGCGCGTTGCAGCAGAGGCCGTGTACGGCGCGCGCAATGCGGGCAAGGCCGACGTGCCGCTCGCCGATCTCGAAGAGGCGTTGCTGGCGGGCAAGATCGTCTCATACGCGCAAGGCTTCGCCGTGCTGGCCAAAGCCAGCGAGGAGAACGGCTGGAACCTGCCGCTCGCCACCATCGCCAAAATCTGGCGCGCCGGCTGCATCATCCGGTCGCGCTTCCTCGACCAGATGGCGGCGGCCTACGCCAAGGGCGAGGCCAAGAACCTGCTGATGGTGCCCGACTTCATCGCCATCATGCAGGACGCCCACAAATCGCTGCGCAAGGTCGTGTCGGCCGCCGCGCTCGGCGAGTTCCCGCTGATCTGCCTTAGCGCCTCGCTGGCCTATTTCGACAGCTACCGGCAGGCGCTCGGCACCGCCAACCTCACCCAGGGCCAGCGCGACTTCTTCGGCGCCCATGGCTTCATCCTGACCGACCGCGAGGGCGAGCAGCACGGCACCTGGCCGTCGACGCTGGGGAAGTAGCGGTGGAGCCGGAGGACCTCCTCAGGACTTATGAGGAGCTGATCAACCGGCATGACTTCGACTTGCTCGTGCCCCTGATCGCCGCGGACGCGAGCTTCTGGTTCAGTGAAGGCTCATATGTCGGTCTCGCGGCCATCCGAGCCGCGTTCGAGCGCACCTGGGCCGAACTCGCCGACGAGACTTACTGGCTCGATGACCGGCACTGGCTTGCCCGCGACACCGACGTCGCTGCCTGCACCTACCGCTTCAACTGGACGGCGATGGCAGGCGCCAAGTCCATCTCCGGCCGGGGCCGTGGCACGACCATCGTCCGGCGAAGCGCCGATGGCTGGCGGATCGTGCACGAGCATCTGAGTCCGATGCCGCAGGAAGCCTAATCCGGCGCCGCTAGCACTCCGGAGAGTGTGCTGCTAAGATACTGAAATCATGTGTTAATTCTCTCGGCGGAAGCTTGCTTGTCGCGCTGAAGTCCTGCGACGTGGGACGCGACCAGGAGGCTTCCAATGCAGATACCGTCTCCCGAGGCCAATGCCGGCTACGGCCTCACGACCGCGCAGATCGTCTACCGCATCCCCGATCATCTGGACTTGCTGCAGGAGTTCGTCTGGCAGCGGTTCGACCTCTTCCCGGAGTTTCCCGTTCTCGGCAAATTCCTGGCGTTCTGGGAGGAGACGATCGAGGGGCCGATCCACTCGGTGACGGTGGCGCATGCCCGGCTGATCAAGCCGGCCGACCTGCGCGAGATGCGCAGGATGCTGCACTAACCGCGCGTCACTCCGCGGCCTCTTCCTTGCCCGGCTTGGGCACCAGGATCTGTCCCGGCGGGGCCATCTCCGGCACGATCGGGTGCGCCGCAACGCTCGGCTTGTGGCCGAGATCGAAGCGCAGCGCGATGTAGCTGAACAGCGCCACGGCGCCGAGGATCAGGATCGATGCCGCGAGGAACGGCGCGCCGGGGAAGTAGCCGGGCGAGCCGTCGCCATGGGTGAAGTAGGCGAAGATCTGCGTCGCGGCCAGCGGCCCGATGATGGTGGCGAGGGAGTTGGCGGCGTTGACCGCGCCCTGCAGTTCGCCCTGCGCGTTGTCGGGCACCTGCCGGCTCAGCACGCCGTTGATCGCCGGGGCGGCGAGGCCGCTCGCGGCGCCGATGACGATGTAGAGGTAGAGCCAGTTCTGCATCTGGCCGTCGATGAAGGCGATGCCGGCGAAGGCGACGACGGCGGCCAGCATGCCGACCGCCACCACCGGCGTCTCAGTGAAGCGCTTGACCAGCGGTCCGACGCCGAACGCCTGGAACAGCGCGAAGACGATGCCGAACAGCCCCAGCGTGCGGCCGATCTGCGTCGAGGAGAAGCGGAACACCTCGATGGTGAAGTAGTTGTAGACCGAGGGGAACGCCTGCGCCGCCATGGTGAACATGAACAGCGCCAGCATCAGCCACAACACCACCGGGTACTTTCGCAGCGAGATCAGCGCCCCGAACGGATTGGCGCGGCGGATGCTGAACGGGCGGCGGTGGGTCTTGTGCAGCGACTCCGGCAGGACGAACACGCCGAACAGGAAATTGGCGAAGGCGAGGGTGGCCGCGGCGTAGAACGGCACCTTCGGGCCGAACGCGCCCAGTTCGCCGCCGATCACCGGGCCGATGATGAAGCCGAGCCCGAAGGCCGCACCGATCAGCCCGAAACGCTGCGTCCGTTTGGCGGGGGCGGTGATGTCGGCCATGTAGGCGGTGGCGGTGGCGACCGCGGCCCCGGCGACGCCCGACACGAACCGGCCGATGAACAGGTACCAGACGACGGGTGCGAACCCCATCATCGCATAGTCGAAGGTCAGCCCCAGCAGCGAGCCGAGCAGCACCGGGCGGCGGCCGAAGCGATCCGACAGATTGCCGAGGACCGGGGAGAAGATGAACTGCATCACCGAGTAGACGAAGACCAGCCAGCCGCCGATGACCGCGGCCTGCGAAACGCCGCCGCCGGTGAGCTCGCGGATCAGTTCGGGCAGCACCGGGACGATGATGCCGTAGCCCACCATGTCGAGCAGAATGGTGATGAGGATGCACGCGAGGGTGAGCGGCGAGTCTCGTTTAACGAAGGCCATCGGGCTTTCTTGAGTTCAAGTGGCGGGCAGTTGACACAGGCCTTCGGCGGAGCGCAAGCGCTAACCCCGGTGCGGCTCGGTGTCGCGTGGGGCGCGATCGGGGGGCGGAACGTCGGTCTCGGGCGAGGGGTCGAAACCGTAGATCCAGTCGAGCCGCTTGAGGTGGCCGCGCGGCCCCTGCGCCCACAGCACGGCGTTGCGGCCGAGCGTGAACGGCCACTCCAGGTGGTAGGCGAAGCCATTGAAATCGGAGATCTTTCGCACCCGGTCGACACGCGGCCGGCGCATCGCCTCGTAGCGCCGGAAGGCAGAGTCGGCGTCCGGCTCGGTCATCAGCAACGGGGCAAGGATCGCCGCGTCCTCGATGGCCATGGCGGCGCCCTGCGCCTGGAACGGCAGCATGGCGTGCGCCGCGTCGCCGATGAGGCCGATGCCGCTGTCCGACCAGGTCGGGGCGTCCATGGTGTTGCACACCCAATAGCCCCAGGCGCCCGTGGCCGCCGAGACGATGGCGTCGAGGGTCCTTGACGGCATCGCGGCCCAGGGGAGTTTTGGCTCCTTGGGCGGGTTCGCGGCGTCAAGCCGGTCGGCCCGTTCCTTGACGAAAAGCGCGACGTTGACCTGCTTGCGCTGCGGCAGCGGGTAGCAGACCGCGTGGTAGCCCGGCCCGAGCAAGAGCGTCGTGCGGTCGAGGGCCACCGCCCCCTTCAGCAGGTCGGCGCTGAGCGTCGTGCGCCAGGCGACAAACCCCGAATAGGTCGCCGGCGGCCCGCCCAGGATGCGCGTCCGGGTCTCGGAATGGACCCCGTCGGCCCCGACGAAGGCGTGGACCCTGGCGGTACGGGCGGTGCCGTTGGCCTCGTCGACATTGATCGAGATGCCGCGCGCGTGGGTGACGGCATCGAAGCCGCGCACCCCGAACAGCATGTCGATATTGGCGAAGCGCCGGCAGGCCCGGTAGAGCGCGTCGACCAGATCGGCGCGGTGCATGACCACATAGGGCACGCCATAGCGCTGGCGCATGATGGCGCCGAGTTCGAGGCTGACCGCCGGCTTGCTCGCCCGGAACGGGTAGACGTCGATGGCGCTGGGCTCGAAGCTCTTGGCCGCGATGGCCTTGTCGAGGCCGAGCTGGTTGAGGACGCGGCGCGCATTGGGGCTGATCTGGAGCCCGGCGCCCACCTCCTGCACGCGCTTGTTGCGCTCGAGCACGATCACCGTGGCGCCGAACTTGGCGAGCGCCAGCGCCAGTGTCATGCCGGCGATGCCGGCTCCTGCGATGTAGATGGTGCGGCCACCATTGGCCATGTTGGGCTACGCGTGCTCGGCCTGGTAGACCGCCGATAGCGGCTCGGACGTTCCTGCCGCCAGCTTCGGATTGAACACGTAAAGGGTCGAGCAATAGGCGCAGACGATCTCGTCGTCCTTGCCCATGTCGAGGTAGATGTGCGGGTGGTCGAAGGGCGGCAGCGCGCCCACGCACATGAACTCCTTGGAGCCGACCTCGATGCGCTTCAGCCCCTCGGTATTGTGAAAATGCGGGGTGCTGGAGTGCGCCATCGGAACCTTCGAGTCAGCGGATTTGAGGTGGCCGGACCATACAGAAGCTAGGGCGGCTTTTCCAAGACTATTAGGTCGAAATCGGTACGCAGGGCGCCAGTGGCGCGGTCGAACGGGAAGGGGCGCCGGCCGGTCCGGGCGAAACCGCGCCGCTCGTACCAGCCGATCAGCTTGTCGCGGAGGCTGATGACGGTGAGATGCATGGACCGGGCGCCCCAAAGTTCGCGCGCCGTTGCCTCGCACCGGGCGATCATCGCCTTGCCGAGGCCGCTGCCCTGCTCGCCGGGATCGATCGCGAACATCCCGAAATAAGCGCCGTCGGCGGTCCTCTGCAACAGCGCGCAACCAACCAGCCGGTCGCCATCGACGGCGGTGACGAAGCGCGAATCCGGAGCGCGGATCAGGCTCTCGATCTCGGCCGGCGAGCTGCGCGGCCCAGTCAGCAGCGCCGCCTCGTTGGTCCAGCCCGTTGCCGCTTCCGGCCCGCGATAGGCGCGCTCGATGAGAGCGGCCACCCGCGGCACGTCGTCGAGGCCGGCGAAGCCGAACTGGAGGTCATTGTCGATCATGGCGCGGGAAACAGCATGTCGGCGGTTGGAGGGCAAGTGGTGCCAGTGCTACGAGGCGCCATGCCGAGCTTTCTGTCCGACGGAATCGAGATCGCCTACGAGGTCCATGGGGAGGGGCGGCCGATCCTGTTGATCCACGGCTTTGCCTCGTCCGGGCAGATCAACTGGGTCAACACCGGCTGGGTCGAGGCGCTCAAGCGGGCCGGCTACCAGCCCATCACCATCGACAATCGCGGTCACGGCAAGTCGCGCAAGGTCTATGATCCAAAACTCTATTTCGCGCACCTCATGGCCGACGACGCGGCCCGGCTGCTCGATCACCTCGGACTCATGGCCGTCCGGGTCATGGGCTATTCGATGGGGGCGCGGATCGCCGCTTATCTCTGCCTCCGCCATCCCGACCGCGTCGTTCGCACCGTATGGGGCGGCATGGGCGTCAACCTCGTCACCGGGCTGGAAGATTCCGAGGAGATCATCGCGGCGCTGACCGCCGACAGCCTGGCAGATGTTCACGGTGCGACCGGCCGCCAGTTCCGCATTTTCGCCGATCACTCCAAAGCCGACCGCGCCGCCCTCGCCGCCTGCATGATCTCGTCGCGCGAGCCCATGCCGGAGGCCCAGGTGCGGCAAATTGAGACACCGGTGCTCGTGGCGGCCGGGGAGGCCGACGACATGGCGGGCGATCCGCATGCCCTCGCGGCGCTGCTAAAGCACGGCGAGGCCTTCACGATCCCCAAGCGCACCCACATGCTGGCGACCGGAGATCTGAAGTTCAAGGCCGCGGCGATGGCGTTCCTGACGCGGCATGCCTGACCCCCGAAACGGCAAAGCGTGAACCAATTTACGCCTCGGGGCTTGGTGGCGGAGCACCAGATGCCTTATATCGGTGTTCTGCGATGGAGGCCTTCATGAACGTGTCGCTCAAGTCCGCGACGAACATTTCATCGGTGGACCCGGTCTGGGACGCCGTCCGCGCCAATGCGCGGACGATCGTTGCCGGCGAGCCGGGGCTGTCCTCGATGGTGATGGCCAACGTGCTCAACCACGCGACCTTCGAGGAGGCGCTGGCGCACCGGCTCGCCGAGCGGCTCGACCATCCGGACGTCTCCGCCGACCTGATCCGCCAGGCTTTCGCCGACGCGCTGGCGTTCCGCCCCGAGATCGGCGCCGAAGCCCGGGCCGACCTTGCCGCGACGCTCGAGCGCGACCCGGCCACGCACCGCGCCATCGTGCCGTTCCTCTACTTCAAGGGCTACCAGGCGATCCAGACCCACCGCTTCGCCAGCGCCCTCCACGAGGCCGGCCGCATCGATTTCGCGCTCTATCTGCAGAGCCGGTCGAGCCAGGTGTTCCAGGTCGACATCAATCCCAGGGCTCGGATCGGCAAGGGCATCATGCTCGACCACGCCACCGGCTTCGTCGTCGGCGAGACGGCGGTGATCGGCGACAATTGCTCGATCCTGCAGGGCGTCACCCTGGGCGGCACGGGCAAGGCCGACGAGGATCGTCACCCCAAAATCGGCAACGGCGTGCTGATTGGCGCCGGCGCCATCGTTCTGGGCAACATCAAGGTCGGCGACTGCGCCCGGATCGGCGCCGGGTCCGTGGTGATCCGCGAGGTGCCGCCGCGGGTGACTGTAGTCGGCGTTCCCGCCCGGATCGTCGGCGAGGCGGGCGCCCCGCAGCCGGCCTCGGTGATGGACCAGGTCGTCGCCATCCAGGATTTCAGCGGCTGAATTCAGCCACAAGCGGCCACTCACCACGGCCCCGGATGGATGACGTGCTCGTGGCATGGCCGATTTCCGTCAGCCCCTTGTGGCGAGATCAAGAAGGACTACACCTGACATTCCGAGGGCGATGTTGGCCCTTTGAGCGGGGCAGAACGACCGGATTTCAAGCCTGACGAGGCAGGATCGGGAGCGCAAGAACAGTGGGGATGGACGACCCGGCTGGGATCGGCCGCGGCGCACCCGCGGATTTGGCGGCGGGACGGGCTGCCTATGCGGCCCGCGCCTGGGGCGATGCCCGGGGCGCACTAGGCGCGGCGGACCGCGCCAGCCCGCTCGGGGCTGAGGATCTGGAGCGCCTGGCCTGGGCCGCGGCGCTGACCGGGCACGACCGCGACATGATCGCCGCGCTCGAGCGGGCACACGCCGCCCGGCTCGCCGAAGGCGCAACCCGCCTTGCGGCGCGCGACGCATTCTGGGCGGGCATGCGCCACTTTTCGCTCGGCGAGCCGGCGCAGGCCGGCGGCTGGCTGGCGCGCAGCCAGCGGCTCGTTGCCGAGGGGGAGGAGTGCGCCGAACAGGGCCTGCTGCTGCTCCCCGCGGTGCAGCGTCATCTGGCGCGCGGCGAGCTGGCCGAGGCGCGCGAAACGGCCTCCCGGGCGGCCAGCATCGGCGTGCGCTGCCGCGATGCCGACCTGGTCGCTTTCGCCCGTTGCCTCGAGGGTCGCGCCGCCATTCGGCTGATGCGCATAGCCGAAGGGTTGGCACTGCTCGACGAGACCATGATCGCGGCCAGCCGCGACGAAGTTTCTCCGCTCGTCGCTGGGCTGGTCTACTGTCACGTGCTGGCGAGTTGCCAGCAGGCCTTCGCCTGGGAGCAGTGTCGCGAATGGACATCGCTCCTTTCCCACTGGTGCGAGACGCAGCCACAGCTCGGCATCTTTTCGGGCATCTGTCTCGTACATCGGGCGGAAGTGTACGAGTGGAACGGCGCCTGGGACACGGCGCAGGTCGAAGTCGACGCCGCAGTCGACCGCCTCGCGGCCGGGCCGGACGCGGAAGCGAAGGCCGCAGCCCGCTACCGTCAGGGCGAACTCTGCCGGTTGCGCGGCGATGCGGCCGGGGCCGAGGCGGCCTATCGCGCAGCCGAGGGGCTGGGACTCGATCCCCAGCCCGGACTGGCGCTGCTGCGCCTGGCCGCGGGCAACCGCGCAGCGGCGCTGGCGCAGATACGGCGCGTCCTCACGGCAACGAGCGGCCAGCTCCGGCGGGCCCGTTTCCTACCCGCTGCAGTAGAGGTCTTCGTTGCCTGCGACGAGGCGGCGGAGGCGCAAACTGCCGCAGAGGAGCTGGCTGGCATCGCGGCTGCCTTCGAGGCCGAAGCCCTCACCGCCATGGCGCGGCACGCCACCGGCAGTGTGCGGCTGCTGGCTGGCCGCCCGGGCGATGCGCTGGAGCCACTGCGGGAGTCCCTTGCCCTGTGGTTGCGGCTTGGCGCTCCCTACCTCGCCGCTCGCATCCGTGTACTGGTGGCCGCCTCCTGCGCAGCGCTTGGCGACGCCGATGCGGCCAAGGCCGAGTATGCCGCCGCGGCGCGCGAGTTCGAGCGCATCGGCGCCGCTCCCGACCTCGAAAATGCCGTCCGCCGCCAAGGCGCGGGGCCCGGCGCCCGATCCTCGCACGGGCTCACAGCGCGCGAGCTTCAGGTCCTCGCACTGGTCGCGACCGGAGAGACCAACAAGGGCATAGCCCGGACCCTTGGGCTCAGCGAAAAGACCGTCGATCGCCACGTCAGCAACATCTTCGGCAAGCTCGACGTGTCCAGCCGCGCGGCCGCGACCGCCACGGCGATACGGCTCGACCTCGTTCCACGGTAAAGTCGGCTGCTCCACAGTGGGTAGAATTCCCCATGCGATTTCAGCCGCCGGTGGGGAATAGGCCCGAAGCGGCAACCCGCCCATTCGCCTAGCCTCCCAATGTCCTGATCGACGGGACGAGGGAGGAGGGGATGCCTGAGGCCGAGCGCCAGCCCCGGGTTGGACCGTCGGACGAGCTGCTGGAGGAGGGCGAAGCCCTCGCTCGGCTCGTCTATCCGACTGGCAGACGCGACGCTTCGCCCATTCCCGCCTCCCAGGAAGCCCAACCGGCCGAGAGGCCCGTCCAACCTCGCGCCAAGGAGGCGCCACGACCATGAGCAGACGCATCTTGTTGACCGCTGCCGCCATATTCCACGGCGCCCTCGGCCTCGCCGCCCTTTCGGTGCCCATGCTGACGGTCGCCGCGTTCGGCTCCCCGCTCGAGCCCGGCGCCGAGCCGATCGTGCGGCTGCTCGGCGCAACGCTGGTTGGTCTCGCCGCCGGCTTCTGGCTGGTCCGCAATGCCGCCTATGATGCCGAGGTGCGGGCGCTCCTGGTCGCGGGCCTCGTCATCAACGCGCTCTCGGTCATGGTGGTCGCGTTCGCTATCGTCGGCGGCCAGATGGAGGCGCGGACCTGGATTACCGCCGCCGTCCGCCTGCTGTTCGCCGCCGGGTTCGCCTATCACCTCCTCGCCGCCCGCCGCCCCGCGTCGGCCTGACGGAACGAAAAGCTGCCGGGGCGCGGACGAAACCCCGCGCCCTCATTTCCATCAAGCCCGGACTTGACCCGAGGTCCCTCCGAGAAGCTTGCGATATGTCCGCTTTGGGCCCCATAAGCTGTCATCAAACCGGCGTCGGGATTGCCCCGGGCGCTCGAATGCCTATTGTGGCGAACCCGAAACGACGCTGAGGAGCGGCCGACCTTGAACCACCCCGAGATCATCAAGCTGCAAAAATACCTGCAGCTCAAATTCAACAGCCGCGGCATCGACGTGCGGCCGCGCAAGCAGAACGACAGCGTCGAAGTCTATCTCGGGGAAGAGTTTCTGGGTCTGATCTATGTCGACGACGAAGACGGCGACAAATCCTACAATTTCCAGATGGCGATCCTCGAAGAGGACCTCGACGAGGTGAAGTGACCATGATCGTCGCCACGACCAACGACCTGCCGGGCTATCGCGTCGTCCACACGATCGGGCTGGTGCGCGGCATCACGGTGCGCTCGCGCAGCGTCTTCGGTACTATCGGCGGCGCCCTGCAGTCGCTGGTCGGCGGCAACATCACGCTGTTCACTTCGCTGGCCGAAAAGACTCGGCAGGAGGCGCTGGACCTGATGGTCCAGCAGGCCGAGGCGGCCGGCGCCAACGCCATCATCGCCATGCGCTACGACGCCAACGAGATCACCGACGGCATCACCGAGATGCTGGCGTACGGCACCGCGGTGGTGGTCGAGCAGGGCTGACGTCCCGGCCGGCTCAGAGCGCCCCGATCTGCGCCAGCAGCGGCCGAATCTCGGCGTCGAACGTCTTCCAGTTTCCCAGCACATCGACGTCGAAGCCGTAGACCGCGGCGATGCCGGGTCCCAGATAGACGGCGCGCAGGCACCGGCCTGGCTGGCCCTCCGCCACCGGCGCCGAGCATTTGGCGACGAAGGGCGATGACGACAGGGCATCGTACCAGACCGTTTCGTTCTCGTAGCCTTCCCGGGCGACCAGCGGCTTGCCGATCAGCCCGGGTGGTCCCGAGAGCTGTTCGGGCATGAACTCGTGGAGATAGACGCCGTCGAGCAGCGAGGCGCTCGGACGCACCCGGCTGCGCGGCATCAGCGTCACGTCGATCCGGCGGGCGGCGCCATCGGGCCCGAGCGGCAGGCTGACGAAAAGATCGACCTGCTTGGCGAACCCGGTCCCGTCGTTCTGGCCGGCGCGGAACCAGGACGCCGGGATCTCGAGGTCCTTGCCGCCGAGCGTGCGAACCATGGTCGACGATGCCCCGACTGCGGCACGCCCCTGCCGCCCCGCGGCGTCGATGGCGTAGGCGAGCCCCAGTCCGCAAAGCGCGGCAACGACCGCGATCGCTCCGAGATTGTAGCCGATCGAATGTCCATCGCGCTTGTGCGGGACGGCCGCGGCGGGGGTAGTCATGGCCGAATTAACCAGTCGTTAGCTCTGATGATGACAGCCGATCACGCCACCCTTATGATTAACGAAGGGTTAATACTGCCGCGAACCGAACGCGGCGCGTGAGGCGTACAGTCATGGCGTTCGAATTGCTGCTCGCAGGGTTCATCATGGCCGTTGGCCTCTCGATGGCGGGGACCGGAACCTATTTCTACCAGTGGCTCGCCGGCTCGCCGGCGATCCTGCGCTATGACGGCAAGACCTGGCTGAGCTCGATGGGGCATCTGTTCATGAGCTTCATCTGCGGCCCCTACATCATGCTGCAGATGGGCTGGAAGCAGGAGGACGACGGCACGCTGTCGGTCGCCTCGGTGCTGGTCTCGGCGCTCGTCGCCTTCGGCTGGAGCTTCATCACCGGGCTGTTCCTGCTCGGAATCTACTTCGCCATCGTGCACTGAGTTCCATCAGGGGAAGGCGATGGGGCCGGCCTCGGGGGAGGGGCCGGCCCCATCTTCATCGGGCACCTTATCAGGGGAAGGCCCGAGAACTGGAACAGTGTTCGTCAGCGTCGCCTAGTTGGCGGCGGCGACGATCGTGGCGCGGCTGTCGGCGAGGCCGACCCACTTGCCGGCATCGGTCTGCGACTGCCGCTTGATGTACTCGTAAGGCGTGTCCTGCCAGACGCGCACCCGCCCATCCTGGTTGTCGAGCACGAGATCGCCGCGATCGGTGCGGACCATCAGCACGGCATGGCCGTTGCCGTTGCGCTCGCGCACGACGGTCATCAGCAGGGTGCTCGCGTCCCACCCCGCCTGGAGCAGTTGGCGGCGCTTCTCGAGCGCGAAATCCTCGCAGTCGCCGCGGCCGTCCGGATAGCTCCAGAATTCGGCGACGTTGTAGAGGTCCTGGTCGGTTTCCGGAACGATGCGGCGGTTGACGTCGTCGTTGACGGCGACGAGCTGGTCCCAGCTCTGCTGCGTCAACGTCTCGACATCGACGATGCGGACGTTCGGCGCGCACTCGTCGCGATGGCTCTTGCAGAACTCCGCGGCGCCCACCGGAATGCTGGTGGGGCCGGTCGCCGGCGCGAAGGCCGGGTTGGAAAGATCGACGTTGGGAGAAGCGGCCGCCGGCGTGCCGAACATGATCATCGCGATGATCGTGCCGCCGAGCGTGATGGAAATGGTGTTGGACATGTTTGAGCCCCCTGATGGGAGCCAAGATGCCGCCGCGGAATTGCCTCACTCGGAAAATTGCCGACGAGTTTTTATGCGTGTTTTAGCGATCGAGGTGAGGACCGATTAACCATGCGGCAGCGCGGTCGGTCAGTTGATCCTGAGGTTCTGCTGCACGACGGTCAGCATTTCCTGGGCCGAGGCGAACTCGACCGCCACGCCGTCCTGGAAATGTCGGACCACGCGAGCCCGCATGCGCCCCAGGGTGACCGGGGTCCCCATCGCCGGCCGCACCGCCAGCTCGATCGCCGCGCCCGAGAGCGAAATATCGATGATCTTGCAATTGTAGCGGCGGCCGTCGTCGAGCACGACTGTCGAGTGCCGGTTGTCCGGCACCACGCGCTCGTGCCGGCGATCCTCGGGCAGGTTGAGGATGTCCTTGTTGGCGAGCCAGGTGAGCTGGGCCGCCATCTTGTCGCGCTTGCGCGGGCTGGCGGCCAGATCCATGACGAAGCCGCCATCGATCGATTCCCTGATGGTGCCTTCGACCCGGCCGAGGCTATCGAGATAGGCGATGACCTTTTCGCCGACATTGCCGGCAACCGGGGCGATCACTGCGGCATCGCCCGGCGACATCTCCAGCACCTGGCAGGGGAATTCGCGCCGGTCCGCCAGCATGTAGCGGCCCAGCACGGAGACCTTGACGCGCTGGAAGCGCGGCAGCTGCGCGTAGACCCGCGTGGGTCGCGCGCTGCGTGCGGAAGCGGAATTGTCAGGCAGCATTGGCCGAGTCACTCGGTTCGACACGCTGACGCTAACGAGTTTTGGTTAACCGAATATGAGAACGACCGCGCGGATCGCCGCGAAGTCTCGGGTTTCCGGAGCAAAATCGGGAAAGCACGACGCGGCATCGCGGGGCGGGTGCCGCCAGGGCGAACTAGTTGCGCCCGCCGTCGATGACCGAAAGGTGGGCGTAGCGCCGGGCCTGCCGGCCGAACACCGTCGCCGACATCGGCTGCGGCGAACCGTTGCCGCTGGCGAAGGCCACGTCCATCGGCACCGAGGCGGCGATGTCGCGCGCCATTTCGGCCAGCGAATTGTCGTCGGGCCAGATCAGCCTGAGGCCGCTGATGCGCTGCTCGACCACGGGCTGGACGCCGAGCCAATAGGGATCGTCGACCGCGGTCATGGCGCCGAGCAGACGGCTCTGCGTCGAGCCATTGTGGCGAACCGGGAGCAGGATGGTCTCGACCGACATGCGGGTGTGGATCGAAGTCATGCCCGAAAAGGTGACGAGGGCGACCGCATTGTCCTCGGTGACGGCGCGGACCAGCGTCTCCATGGCGTCGCGGTCGCGCGGGTGCCACAGCCGGGTGAACGAGCGGCCCTTGAGCTCGCGGGCATAGATCGAGCAGAGGTGCGAGCCGGCGAGCCGGAAATCGAACTCGTGGTCGTCGTTGAGCTCGAGGATGAAGGTGTTGCTGAGGGCACCGCGAATCTTCGTCGGGTCGATGTCGCGCCGATCGGGGGCGCTGCGCGAGCCGCGCAATGCATTCCAGTACGCGTAGAGCGTTTTTGTGCTCTGTTTTTGCATTGACGCCAACCTATATCCGAAGCCTTGGCAAGCGCCCGAAAAGGTCGCCCCGCCGCCGGACACAACGTGACAAAAGTTCACGGCGAAATCGCCCTTAATCCTTCCTTAAGGTTAATGTCTCGGGGGTGGTGTGGATAACACCGGGGACAGGGCGACAAAGCCCGCAAACACGGAGTCTCGATGAGCGGCGACGAAAAACATGAGCCGGATCAAAGACCTGCCAGCGAACCACAGCGCCAGCCGATTTTCCTGTTGCCGCTGGCGGTGACGGCGCTATGCGGGCTTTTGCTGGCCATTCAGGCCGCCGACAGCCTGGTTCTTAACGATGGCGGCCGCGAGGCGCTGCTCACCTGGTTCGCATTTATCCCGTACCGGCTGATCGATCCCACCAATGTGGAAGGCGGCTGGCTGCCGCTGTTGTGGACGCCGGTGACGCACGCTTTTCTGCATGCCGGCTGGGAGCACGTCCTGCTCAACTCGGTCTGGCTCGCGATCTTTGCCACCCCGGTGGCGCAGCGCTACGGCGCGACCAAGATGTTCGTGCTGTTCCTTGCCGGTGCGGTGATGGGCGCGCTCGCCTTTGCCGCGACGACCCTGCCGGCGGTGCAGGTGCTGGTCGGTGCCTCGGGCGGCATTGCAGCGCTGACCGGCGCGGCGGTGCGCTTCGTCTTCCAGCCGCCTGTGGTGGCGGTCGATCCCGAGACCGGCGAGCGCCGAATGCTCGGCCGTAAGCTCGCGACCCTGCGCGAAATGCTCGCCCATCCGACGGCGCGCATCTTCTCGCTGCTGTGGATCGTCCTCAACGGCATCGTCCCGCTGCTGCCGCTGGTGCTCGGCGGGGCGACAGTGCAGATCGCCTGGCAGGCCCACCTTGCCGGGTTCTTCACCGGCCTGCTGCTGGTGCCGCTGCTCGAAAGGAAGCACCCATGACCGACGCCGAACGGCTCGAAAAACTCGAAACCACCGTCGCCTTCCAGGAGCAGGCGATCGAGGACCTCAACACGACCATCACGGCGCAGTGGAGCGAGATCGCGGCGCTGAGGCGCCTCGTCGGCAATCTCGGGGAACGGGTGCGCGAGATCGGCGACAACCCGGCGCTGGCGGGAGCACCGGAGCCACCGCCGCCGCACTATTGAGGGCGGAGCGGAAGAATGCGAATCCGGACGCGAGCCGTATCGACGATCACCAGGGCGCCAGTGTCCAATTCACCTGCGAGGTCAAGGAGGACCGTTGTCAGTTTCTCTCCCAGCGCGGCGACTGATAGGTCGTCGTCGCGGATGATGACGACCGAGGGAGACAGGCCGGCGGTGGCAGCAAGAATGGCGCCGAAATCAAGGTCGTGCGTGACGACTACCGACGCCTCAGCCACCGCATATGCAGCAATAGTGTCGTCGGTGGCTTCCGCTCGTCCCAGCCATGACCAGTGCCGCGCATCGAAACCGGCATCCCGAAGGTAGTCGGCGAGACGCGGCGACATGTTCATGTCGAGGATGAGCCTCAACCTCGCACGAGGACCACTTCGCGTCCCTCAGCCAGGTACGCCGCGTAACGCAATGCCTGCAGGATGTCCTCGCGCTCGAGGTATGGATAGTCGTCCAGTAGGTCGTCGATCGACCGCCCGGCGCCGATTTGCCCGACGATCATCCCAACGGTCACGCGCATGCCGCGAATGGTCGGCTTGCCGCCCATAACATTTGGAATGTGGGTAATCCGGTCTAGCTCGTCCAACGGCGTGCTCCCACTTCAGTGCGTCGAATATACATCCTTCGGGTCGAACAGTCTCGGCTCACCGGTGTCGGTGAGGGCGCCGTCCTCGAGCACTCGGTAAAAGCAGCTCTTGCGGCCGGTGTGGCAGGCGGCGCCGCGGCCGGTCTGTTCGACGGTGAGCAGGATCACGTCCTGGTCGCAGTCGGTGCTGAGTTCGACCAGCTTCTGGATTTCGCCGGAGGTTTCACCCTTCTTCCACAGCGCCTTGCGGGAGCGGGAATAGTAATGGACCTCGCCGGTGGCGATGGTCCTCGCCAGCGCCTCGGCGTTCATGTGGGCCACCATCAGCACGCGGCCGGAGCCGGCCTCCTGGGCGACGGCGGTGATCAGCCCGTGCGCGTCGAAACGCGGTGCGAACAGGGTGCCCTCTTCGAGCTGGTCGTGGGGGAGGGCGGCGGGATCGGCGAAGGAGGTGCTCATGGGGCGGTAAATATACCGCCCCATCGCTTTCGTCACTTCTTGAGCGCGACCCAGATTTCGACCGTCCCGGTCCCGTTCTGCGGGTTGAAGTCTTCCCCGTAATATTCGAGGAAACTGAAATAGGTCGGGTCTGTCTCGACTCCGAGTGCCGGTACCCCGTCGTCGAAAACCGCCGCACAGGTCGACCGGATGTCCGAGATATGCCCTTGGTGGCGAAACCGTGCATAGCGCGCGGCCGGGAGCGACATCACTGTCACCCCGGGGACCATTTCGAGGTCTGGCCCGATCGGGACTGCGGTGAAGTAGTCGAACCCGCCATCGGAGCCTTCCATGCGGCCGACGACGCCGAACGAGTCGCCTGATTTGTCCCCGACCATCTGCCCGATCAAAGGGCCAAAGCGCGACCACTGGTCGGGAATGGAGTGCAGGGTGGCGGTGGTGTAGTGCTGGCCGATACCGGCAAGGCGCATCGCCGGGTGGTCTTCGATCTTGGGCGGGGCGAGGCGGACTTCGGTGTAGCTGTCCATGTTGAGAGGCTCCACGAGGGGCAGTGCGTTGAGGGAGCGCCGCTTGCGGAGTTCGTCCGGTGTGAGGGCGAATTGCTCGCGAAAGGCGCGGGTGAATGCCTCATGCGAGCCATAGCCGGCATCGAGCGCCACGCCGAGAATGTCCGGCGCGCCATCCGCCAGTACCTTGGCCGCCTCCGTCAGGCGGCGGCCGCGGACGTAGGCCGAGAGGGAATAGCCGGTGGCGATGGGAAAGATGCGCGACAGGTGCGACCGCGACACGCCCGCGTGCTCCGCCATTTCGTCGAGCGACAGCGCATCCCTGAAGCGGGATTCGATGAGCCAGACGGTCTTGGCGATGGCTGACATGGGCGGTCCTTCACACGAAGCCCCCAGTCTATGCCATCCCCGAAATTTGGCGACTTGATCGCGGTTGCTGTCGCCGCGCGCTAGGAGCGCAGGGCGACGGCCTCGGCCAGCAGCAACCCGATGGCGTTCTCGGGGAGTGGCGTTCCGGGCCGCAGGTGAATCGTCCTGACCTGCCGGGTGTCGCCTTCGAGGAGCCCGGACTCGTTCGACAAGAGCCGGCCGTGCTCGAATACCAGCAGCACTTCGTCCTTCATCGGAAACACGGCGCAGATGTGCTTGGCGACCGGGTGGCGGAAATTCACCGAACGTCAGCCCCAGCGGACCGCGGGCTGCAGATCTGCGCGTCGGCGGACTGAGGCGATGACCGCCTTGGCAAGGGCGCGAATGGGACGGGTCGATCCCGCCAGTAACTCGTCGATTTCGTCATCGATCGGCATCGTCGATCCCAAGCACGGTCGCGAAGTAGTGCCCAATGCTGATGGTGTCGGTCGTCTGGAACTGGTCCGGCAACAGCTCGACCCTGTGCATCCGGTCGATCCTGAAGTTCCGGTAGGCCGATCGGACTTCGCACCAGGCGAGGACGATCCAGTGCTCGCCCATCCCGATCAGAGCCAGCGGCCAGATGGTGCGTTCGGAAGCGGCGCCGGCTCCGTCGGTGTAGTCGAGCCTGATCTTCAGCTTTGCCGCCGCTGCACCGCGAAGCAGCGCATGCCGCTCCCTAAGGGCCCGGGTCTTCTCGAGAACGGGAACCCGGTAGGGCAGCGTCTCCAGCCGCCGCTTGGCCGCCTCGGGCAAAACCGCTCGCATGCGCCGTTCGGCGGCGGCCGCCGCCTCGGCCAGTTGCGGGTCGGTCAGCGCCCGCACCAGGCGCAGACCGACCGCGATGGCCTCCGCCTCGTCCGGCTCGAACATCAGCGGCGGCAGGTGCGAGCTCCTGGGCAGCCGAAAGCCCACGCCGCGTTCGCCGTCGACGGCAATGCCGGCTGCGGCCAGCCCGGCGATGTCGCGGTAGATCGTCCGCTCAGTGACGCCCAGGCTCGCCGCCAAATCCGACGCGGTCACGGCGCTGCGCCGGCCGCGCAGTAGGTTGACGAGGCTGAAGAGCCGTGCCGCCTTCGACACGATCAGCCGGCGCTGGCGAGCACTGTTGCGTGCGACATGGTCACGGTTGCCGGGTCCATCATCGACATCGCCCTGAGGCCCATGATCTCGCCAATCCTGGCGGCCGCAGCGGTTGCCGCCTCGTGCGAGTCCCAGACGATGAGGTCGAGGTGAGAGCCGTCGTCCTTGCGGGCGAGCAGGCGGGACTTGAAGCCCGGCTGCCGCGACAGCCAGGCCGTGACCTCGGTGTTGGCGACGGCGAAGTCCTGGGCGTCCGCGGTGAGATTGAACGTTGCGATTTCGAGCGATTGGGTCATCGGGGTCTCCTGTTCGACGCGAGACCTCTACGCCACCGATTTGTCAGGACCTGTCAGTTGAGTTGGAGGCAGCCCTTACCGGCCCCGGAGCATCGTGAAGAACCGGTCCTGCTCGCTCTTCTCCTCGGCGAACACCCCAGTGAAGCGCTGCGTAACCGTCATCGCGCCGTGGGCCCGGACGCCGCGCATCGACATGCACATGTGCTCGGCCTCGAGCATCACGGCGGCGCCGCGCGGATTGAGGTGCTCGTTGATGGCGTCGATGATCTGCGCCGTCAGCACTTCCTGCACCTGCAGGCGCTTGGCGAAGACGTCGACCAGCCGGGCGAGTTTCGAAATGCCGACCACCCCGTCATGCGGCAAATAGGCGATGTGCGCCTTGCCGACGAACGGTACCATGTGGTGCTCGCAGTGCGAGGAGAACGGGATGTCCTTGACCAGGACGATGTCGTCGTAGCCGCCGACCTCCTTGAAGGTCTTTTCGAGGATCTTCCGGGGGTCTTCCTCGTAGCCGGCGAAGAACTCGCGATACGCCTTAGTGACCCGCCGCGGCGTGTCGAGCAGGCCCTCGCGCGCCGGATCGTCGCCGGCCCAGGCGATGAGCGTGCGGACGGCCTCCTCCGCCTCTTCCCGGCTCGGCCGGACGAGGGTTTTGGGAGACAGAGATAACGCGACGTTGTGCTTGGCGCTGGCGTCCATTTCTTCCTCGTTGCCTCGGGCACAACGCACTGCGCCGCCCGAAAGATGCCGGACCAGTAGGACGCCAGTTTGCGGTGACGCTGACATCGGCCCGGACGCTGACTATATAGGGTGAGGCTAACGCCCCTCAAGAAACACCCATGTGACCACAATGGAATTGAGCGATCTTTATTCCCAGAAGATCCTGGAAATCGCAGCAAACCAACCTATTCCGGGCCGGTTGCCCTCGCCGGACGCGACCGCGCGCCGCGTGAGCCGGGTCTGCGGGTCCTCGATCGAGGTCGATATCGCGGTGCGCGACGGGAAGATCGCGGGCTACGGACACACGCTTTCGGCCTGCGCGCTGGGGCAGACCTCCGCGGCGATCGTCGCGACCCGGATCGTCGGCACCCCGATCCCCGAATTCCGGGCTGTTCGCGAGCAGATGACGGCCATGCTCAAGGCCGCCGGCGCGCCGCCGACAGGTAAATGGGCCGATCTGGCGTATCTCGAGCCGGTGCGGGACTATGCGCCGCGCCACACTTCGACCCTGCTGGTGTTCGACGCCGTCGCCGATGCGCTCGATAAGATCGAGGCCGGGCAAGCGGTTATGGCGGTCACTTGACTCAGTTCATCAGCTGGTTCTGGCGTATCGTCGACTTTCCGTTCAAGCTCGCGGCCTACGTCCTGATCCAAGGCTACCGCTATTCGCTGTCGATGTTCATGGGCCGCAATTGCCGGCACGCCCCGACCTGCTCCGAGTTCACCCGCGACGCCATCTGGCGCTTCGGCTTCTGGCCGGGGGGGTGGATGGGGCTGGCGCGGATCTATCGCTGCCGGCCCGGCGGAACGCATGGATACGATCCTGTGCCCGACGCGTTGCCCGAGGGAGCAGATTGGTACAAGCCGTGGCGTTACGGCGACTGGCAGGCCATTCCCTCCCTCACCCCTCATCATCACGGAGAAACGCAATGAAGCACTCAGCAACCGCGCAGTGGACCGGCGACCTCAAGCAGGGCGCCGGCACCGTCAGCAGCCAGAGCGGCGCGCTCGCGGGTCTCGGCTACAGCTACAAGAGCCGGTTCGTCGACGAGACCGGCAAATCGGGCACGAACCCCGAGGAACTGATCGCGGCGGCGCATGCAAGCTGCTTCGCCATGCAATTTTCCGCCTTCCTCGCCGAAAACGGCACGCCCGGTCAGGTCGACGTCTCCGCGGTGGTCGAACTCATCCCCGGCACAGGCATCACCGGCAGCGCGTTGTCGGTCGAGGGCAGGGTCCCGGGCATCGATGCTGCGAAGTTCACCGAACTGGCCAACAAGGCCAAGGCGGAATGCCCGGTGTCCAAGGCGCTCGGCGCCATCAACGTGACCATCGACGCAAAGCTGCTGTCCTGAGGGCCCGAAACGACCGACGCGTCGCTTCGCGTCGATAGCGGCTCCCGCCAGATTGCGGCGAGGCCACACACGGTCTACGCGGCACTCGTCGACGCCGGGGCAGTGGCCAAATGGCTGCCGCCATCGAACATGACCGGCCGCATCCTGGACTTCGATCCGCGGCCGGGTGGCCCCTTCCGCATGGAACTGACCTTCAAGGACAAGTCGCACGCGACGCCGGGCAAGACCTCCGCCGATTCCGATCTGGTCGAGGGCCGCTTCGTCAGCCTCGTGGCAGACCGGGAGATCGTCCAGCGGTTCACCTTCCGGTCGGACGATCCGGCCTTCGCCGGCGAGATGACAATGACCTGGACCCTTGTACCGGAGGCAGGAGGTACGAGAGTGACGGTGAGCGCCACCGACGTACCACCGGGCATCAGCCCCGATGATCATCAGACCGGGCTCAACTCGTCGCTGGCCAACTTGGCGGACTACACCGAGTAGCCCTTCGGCCAGACCCTCCGGGATGACACTGTTCGGCCGGACATGATAAGAGCCCGGCCACTGCATGCCGCAGTTGGCCAATTCCGGCCTGATCTATTGGAGACCAAAATGACGATCAAGGTGACGTTCCCCGACGGTGCATCGCGCGACTACGCGGCGGGCACGACCGGGACCACCGTCGTCGAGGGAATTTCTCCCAGTCTCGCCAAGAAGACCGTCGCCATGAAATGGAACGGCGTGCTCACGGATTTGTCCGATCCGCTGAACGCGGACGGCCGCGTCGAATTCGTGATGCGCGACAGCCCCGACGGGCTCGGGCTGATCCGCCACGACGCGGCGCATGTGCTCGCCGAGGCGGTGCAGGAGCTGTGGCCGGCGACGCAGGTCACCATCGGCCCGGTGATCGAGAACGGCTTCTACTACGACTTCAAGCGCGACGAGCCGTTCAGCGAGGACGATTTCGCCACCATCGAAAAAAAGATGGCCGAGATCGTCGCGCGCGGCGCCGCCTTCACCAAGGAAGTGTGGAGCCGCGACGAGACCAAGCGCGTCTTTGCCAGCAAGGGCGAGACCTTCAAGGTCGAGTTGGTCGACGCCATTCCGGCCGACCAGTCGATCAAGATCTACAAGCAGGGGCAGTGGTTCGACCTTTGCCGCGGCCCGCATATGCGCACCACCAAGGACGTCGGCACGGCATTCAAGCTGACCAAGGTGGCCGGCGCCTATTGGCGCGGCGACAGCAACAACCCGGTGCTCAGCCGCATCTATGGAACGGCGTTCGCCAACCAGAAGGAACTCGACGACTACCTCAGGATGATGGAGGAGGCGGAGAAGCGCGACCACCGCAAGATCGGCCGCGAGCTCGATCTGTTCCACCTGCAGGACGAGGCGCCGGGCAGCGTGTTCTGGCACCCGAAGGGTTTTGTCATCTACAACGCGATGGAGGAGTATATCCGCCGCCGCGTGAACCGCGCCGGCTACCAGGAAGTGAAGACGCCGCAGCTGATGGCGGCCAAGTTCTGGGAAGCGTCGGGCCACTGGGGCAAGTACCGCGAGAACATGTTCGTGGTCCCCGACGAGGTGCCGGGCACAGAGGAGGAGGGCCCGATCCTTTCGGGCAAGGCCGACCTCATGGCGCTGAAGCCGATGAACTGCCCGGCGCACATCCAGATCTTCAACCAGGGCATCAAGAGCTATCGCGACCTGCCGCTCAGAATGGCGGAGTTCGGCTGCTGCCACCGCAACGAGGCGCACGGCGCGTTGCACGGCCTGCTGCGCGTGCGGCAGATGACGCAGGACGACGCGCACATCTTCTGCACCGAGGAGCAGATCCAGTCCGAGACCGAGCACTTTGTAAAGCTGCTCTACTCGGTCTACGAGGACATGGGCTTTGCTGACGTCGTCATCAAGCTCGCGACGCGGCCGGAGAAGTTCGGCGGCACGATCGAGCGCTGGGACGGGGCGGAGAAGGCGCTGGGCGATGCGCTGCGCGCCACTGGCTACGACTTCGTCATCGCGGAGGGCGAAGGGGCCTTCTATGCGCCCAAACTCGAGTTCCACCTGAAGGACGCCATCGGCCGCAGCTGGCAGGTGGGGACGCTGCAGCTCGACTATGTGCTGCCCGAGCGGCTGGACGCGACCTATGTGGCTGAAGACGGCTCGCGCAGATACGCGGTGATGCTGCATCGGGCCATTCTCGGCTCGCTCGAGCGCTTCATCGGGATGATGATCGAGAGCTATGCCGGCAAGATGCCGATGTGGCTGGCGCCGGTGCAGGTGGTGGTCGCGACCATCGTCTCGGATGCCGACGCCTATGCGGAAAAGCTCGCGCAGCAGCTGCGCGATGCCGGCATCCGGGCTGAACTCGATACGCGCAACGAGAAGATCAACTACAAGGTGCGCGAGCACTCGGTGCAGAAGGTGCCGCTGATGTTCGTGGTCGGCAAGCGCGAGGCAGAGGAGGGGACGGTGTCGGTCCGCCGCCTCGGCACTGAAGGCCAGAAGGTGATGCCGGCGATGGATGCCATCGTCGAGCTGATGGGCGAGGCGACCCCGCCGGACCTCAAGCGCACGCCGGTGACGAAGGCCGCCTGATTGGTGAGGCCGCCGGGCATTGCCCGGCGGCACGTGGCATGGCGGGGAGGGGATGATGCGCATACTTCCTGCGCTGTTGGTCGCGTTCCTCCTGGTTGCCCCGGCGCAGGCCGAAATCGCCTGGGTCGATGCCGGCGGCGGTTATGAGCTCAGCGGCGCGCAGGTCTTCAAGCTGCGCGCCGAATTGCCGCCCGAGCTGCAGGAGAGCCTCAAGGCGATCCGCAACATACGCTACGACGACGAAGCCGCCTTCCGCGCTGTGCTCGCGCCCGCGCTGCTGACCGACGAGCTCCGGGCCAAGTGGGCCGACCGCCTGGTGCGGCTCGCGGTCCTCCCAGGCGCGGCCTTCGGCTTCGAGCCGCGCGCAGGCGATATGCTCTCGCTCTATGTCGCGGGCCCCGACCATGCGCTTGATGGCAACAGCTTCACGTCGCAGAGCTGGCTGCCGAACCTGCCCGAGGCGGCCGCCGCATCCAACCTCACGGCAGTCACCGATGGTTCCTGCCTCGCGGTGAGCAAGGCCACCTTCGTGCTCTTTCGTTTGTGCAACCCCGAATTGGGAAGCGCCGGCGACAAGGCCGCCACGCTCGACACCGCCGCCACTCACATTGTCGGCCTCGGGCAGGAGTTCCAGACTCCCGGCGACACCGTGGCCGAGCGCGTCGGCTGGGTGTGCCACGGTTTCAATGTGATGACCGGCTTCAACGGTGGGGCCAACGGCAACACGCTTTTCCCGATCGCCTATTTCGATCTTCCGGGCCACCCTTTCGCGCTCATCCTCGACAACCGCTTCGAACAGGAATGGGATTTCAGCGCGACACCCTATCGCCTGCGCGTGGTCGGCGGCGATCTGCGGCTTCAGGTTCTCACCGGCCCGACGCTCGCCGATATCCGGAAGCAATACCTGGACCTGGCCGGCCACCCGCCCGTGCCGCCCAAGAAGATGTTCGGCCTCTGGATCTCGGAGTATGGCTACCAGGACTGGGCCGAACTCGACGACAAGATCGCCACGCTCAAAGCTGCCGGCGTCCCGCTCTCGGGGGTTGTGCTCGATCTCTTCTGGTTCGGTGGCGTGCAGCCGAACATGCCCGACAGCCGCATGGGCACGCTCACCTGGGATCGCACGCATTTCCCGGATCCCGAGGGCAAGATCAAGGCCTATGCGGCCGATGGCATTGGCGTGATGGCGATCGAGGAGAGCTATGTGGGTTCGGCCCTCGACGAGCACGCAGCGCTCGCGGCGCATCACGGCCTCGCCCATGATGCGGCGGGCGCGCCGGTGGTCACCAATCCCAACGGCAACTGGTGGGGCAAAGGCGGCATGATCGACTGGCTGAGCCCCGATGGGTCCGCCTTCTGGCACGATTTCCGCCGCCAGACGCTGATCGACATGGGTATCGCCGGCCATTGGACGGACCTCGGCGAGCCCGAGATGATCAGCCCTGATTTCCACTACGGGCCGGAGAACCTCACGGAGGCTCAGGTCCACAACAGCTACAATCTGCTGTGGGCCAGAAGCATCTTCGAGGGCTACCAGCGCAACGCGCCGGACAAGCGCCCCTTCATTCTGTCGCGCTCGGGCGGCATGGGCATGGAAGCGTTCGGCGCGGCCATGTGGTCGGGCGACACGGCGGGCGATTTCGGCTCGCTCGCCGCGCAGATGCCGCAGCAGCAACACATGATGTGGTCGGGGATGGACTATTACGGTTCGGACATTGGCGGCTTTCACCGTGGCGCGCTCGGTGTCACCGCCGGCAGCGACGCCAGGCTCGGCGAACTCTACACGCAATGGTTCGCCTATAGCGCCCTGTTCGAGATGCCGGTGCGGCCGCACACGGAGAACCTCTGCAACTGCAAGGAGACGGCGCCCGACCGCATGGGCGACGTCGCGAGCAACCTCGCCAATCTGAAGCTGCGTTACGATCTCATCCCCTATTACTATTCGCTGGCCTACGACGCCTGGCTCAACGGCGATCCGGTGTTCCCATCGCTCGACTACTATTATGCCGACGCAGGGGCCAAGGGTCTCGGCCATGAGAAGATGATCGGCAGCGACCTCGTCGGTGCCGCGGTCGCCAAGGAAGGCGCCAAGGACGTCGCGATGTATCTGCCGGCCGGCGACTGGTACGATTTCCGCACCGGTGCACGCACCGCATCCGTGGGCGAGTTCGTGACGCTGCCGGTCTATCGCGACGGGCGGCTCGCGTTGCCGCTGTTCGCCAGGGACGGCGCCATCGTGCCGATGGCCGACGGCGTGCTGCGTGTCTTCGGCAGCGCGCGCAATTCCTTCGATTGGTTCGACGACGACGGGACGACAACCGCCTATCAGCACGGCGACTACGAGCAGGTGGATATCGTCGTCGACGCCAACACGGTGGCGCTGGGACACAGCAAGGGGACATTGGCGCCGACGACGCTGGTCTGGTCGCGCGCGGCGCCGGTGACCGGCGTCTACGTCAATGGCAAGCCGGTGCCGTTCAGGCAGTCGGGCGCGACACTGACCGTGGACGTTCCCGCCTTCGACCACGGCATCGTCATCCAGGTCGAATAGCTAGTTCTTACCCTCGCGAAACAGCGCGACGGACTTCTCGATCCGCCGCGCTCGCGTTTCGGCCGTCCTGGCCTCGTTGATCGGGTCGATGTGGCGGCGCTGATTGGAATAGCTCAGGGTCGCGAAGTACGTTTTCGCGGCCCTGTCCTTGTCGAGTGCCCGCTGCAGGTCGGGTGGAACCTCCATGACGCGCGGCGCGGTGTCGAGTTCGAGCGTGACCTCGATCATCTCGCCGCCCTCGACGCCTGCGGCCGCCCGGCGCTCCTGGCTGACGCCGATCATGTATTTGCCACCCATCACCGCCACCGTGTTGGGGTAGCTGAAGCGGCCGTTGAGGGTGACGGTCACCTTCGGCTTCCTGCCCGCGCCGAGCGCCTCGACGACCTTGGGCGGAATTTCGAAGCCGGTGGTGTTGCCGCCCGACTGCAGCAGCTCGGTACGGAACGTTTGCTTCATGCGGCGAGGAACTCCCTGATCAGCGGAGCGATGGCCGCCGGCGCCACCATATGGTTCTGGCCCGGCAGGGTTTTGTGCGTGGCATTGGGCAATGCCTTGCTGATCGCCACCTGCGCACTCTGCATCCAGGCGTCCGACTTGCCGCCGCCGATATCGAGCACCGGCATCGTCGCCTTCGGCCAAAGCCCCGGTGGCAGTGGTTCGCCGATCTGGAACGGCGCGGTGAGGGCGGTGTCGTAGGGCAGGGTCGGCGCCACCGGCGCCATTTTCTTCATAACGCCCATCAGCTGCATCATGAATACGCCAAAGGCGGGAATCTGCACCCCGTTGCGCATGAAGTGCTTGATGGCTCCGGCCTTGTCGCCTCTGGCCACCAGTTCCTCCATCCTCGAGACATAGGCCGCGTCGCCGAGCGGGCGCGACTTGTCGAGGATGAAGGGCGCTTCGTAGAGCACCATTTTGGTAATGCGGCTGCCGGTCCCAGCCGCCTCGAGTGCGAGCGCCGCGCCCGAGGAGATGGCATAAACCATCGCCGAGCCACCCGCTGCGTCGATCACGGCGTCGAGGTCTTCGACTTCCCTCGCTGTCGCATAGGGCTTGGTGTCGCCGCTCTCGCCGCGGCCGCGCCGGTCATAGGTGTAGACCGTGAAGCGGTCCTTCAGCTCTTCGGCGAGCGGCGTCGCCGGGCCCGAGCTGCGCCAGCACATGGCGCCGTCGATGAGGATGAGCGCCGGGCCAGAGCCCACCACGCTGTAGCCGATGCGAGTGCCGTCCTTTGATGTGACGAAAGCCATTCACGCCTCCTGATCGAGAGATTGAAGATATTCGGCGAGACGGTCGTGGCCGATGCCGACCATGCCGGCAAAGCCGCGCTTCACCGTCTCGTCGCGCGCCGCGACCGAGGTGCAGACGACCTTGACGAACACTTCGGTCTTGCGGCCTGTCTCGCTGAGCGTGATGGTGGACACCAGCTCCACCGGCGGCAGGCCGTCGAGCCCTCCGGTCCAATCCTTCGGGCAGTCGCGGTAGTGGATGCGCTCGGGCTCCTCGAGCGCGAGGTAGACGCTGGCATAGCCGTAGCTGCCGCCATTTTCGTAGGTCCACTCGGTGAGCCAGACCCCACCGACCCTGAGGTCGATGGTCGCGCGCGTGGTCGCATCGCGTGGGCCCCAGAACCGCGCCAGGTGCTGTGGCTCGGTGTAGCATTTCCACACCAGCCGGCGCGGCGCATCGAACGATCGCTCGATGGTGAAGTAGTCCGCGCCGGGTGGAACTGTGACGATGTTCTGGTGCATCGCCGGCCTCAGGCGTCGAGGAAGCCGGCAGCGATGGTCGCCAGCCGGGGATCCGTGAAGATGGTGTAGTGGGTGGCGCCCGGGATCACCGCGAAGCGGTTCTTGTTCATCCCCGAGCCGTCCCAGCCGCCGTCCTGCTTGCCACCGCCCAGCAGCTCAAAGAACGAGGAGGCGGCCGAAATGCGAACGGCGTCCCAGTCGCCGACGACGATCATCGTGGGCATCGCCATGCCGGACACCGATGCGGACCAGTCGAACTCCTTGCCCACGAGGTTCGCTGTCTGGGCGATCGTCTTTGGCCAGTTCGCCTCGGCGTCGGGCATCAGCTGCGCGTACATCTGGTACATCGGCGTCTGCTTCATCGGCTCGACGGCCATTTCCGGCGCCGCGGCCATGCCCTTCATGCCCTGCTGGTTGTAGTCATGCCAGCCGGCGAAGGAGGGGGGCACCGATGTGAGGATCAGCTTACCGACGATTTCCGGATGGTCGATGGCGAGGCGCAGTGCCGTGGCGCCGCCCATCGAGTAGCCCATGACGTCGGCCTTGTCGTAGCCGAGCCACCGGATCAGTTCGGCGACGTCGTTCGCCATGTTCTCGAACGTCATCGGCCGGTCGAAGGGCAGGGTGCGACCGTGGCCCTGGAGGTCGACGCCGATCACCTGGCGGCCCTCGACGAGTGCGGCCAGCACCGGCCCGAACATCTCGATGGCGCCGAAGCCGCCATGCAGCAGCACCAGCGGTTTGCCGCTGCCATGCAGCTCGTAGTAGATTTCGACGCCGTTGACGGGGGCGTAGCCGGAGGCGGGGCGGGTGGTCATGGCAGATCCTTCCTGATTGGCATTTGTCGCCGCATTGGCGAGCCGGGGCAATGCTGCAACGACGGCAGCGGCGGTAGCGGTGAGGACGAAATCGCGTCGCTTCATCGAATTGTCTTTCGGGCAAGGCTTCGCCGATGCACGGAAACGGCGCTCGACGAAACCGGTGATGGGAAGCACTGGCAGGGTCGCCGGCGCCGGTTACTTGGTCCTGAGGTAGTCCTCGAGCTTGTCGAAGCTCTCGTTGGTGCCGAGCACGAAGCCACGGCGCGCAATCCGCTCCTTGTGCTCCTCGGTGTCGAAGGTGCAGACCAGCTTCAGCAGCGTCCTGCCATGACCATCATCCACGAAGGTCAGCGTCTTGGTGAAGGCCGGCGGCGGGTTGTCGCCGAAGAGCTTCGGATCGGCGGGGGCGTTGCGATAGACGATCCGTTCGGGTTCCTTCACCTCGAGGATAACGTTGTCGGTCGGGAGTTCCCGGCCGTCGGGGCCGATCATCACATGCAGCCAGCTGCCGCCGGTGCGGAAATCGAGCTTCTCGACCCGGTTGGTAAAGCCCTTGGGACCCCACCATTGCGCCAGGTGATAGGGGTCCGAGAACATCTTCCAGATCAGCGCGCGAGGTGCGTTCAAGGTCCGGGTGATGACCAGGCTTTTGCTGTCCTCGATCGGGGCGGCAGCAGAGGTCATTTGGCCATTTCCGACTGGAGCTCGGCGACGAGCGCGGCCAGCTGCTCGAGGGATTCGCGGCCGCCCTTTTCCATGCCGGTGGCAATGATCGCGTCGCGGGCTTCCATGCTGGGGACCAGGGAGTAGGACCGGTAGAAGGTCTTGCCGCCATGTTCCTCGAAGGTGTGGGTCTCGGGAAAGGCCTCATCGCCCTCGAACTGGCCCTCGACTCCGAACGTGTTGACCAGCCTTTCGGGCGCCTTCACCTCGAGATACTTGCCGGTGAAGACGATGATCTGGGTGCCGCCGGTGCGCTGGCAGATGTAGCGCCATGTGCCGCCGGGGCGCAGCTCGAGCTTGTCGATCTTGCTCACCGGCGCGAACGATTTTGGGCCCCACCAGCGGGCGACGTGGACCGGGTCGGTGAAAGCCTTCCACACCAGCGCACGAGGCGCGTCGAACGTGCGGGTCACGATCATCGAGGGTTCGTCCTTGGGGTACTCGAATTTGAGGTCGGACATGATGGTCTCTCTTTCGGTTTCCGTTAGCGTTGCGATGTAGTCGGTGAGCTGGTCGAGCCTCTGCGCCCAGAGCCGGCGGTAGAATTCGACCCAACCCTTGGTCCGCGGATTGGCAGGAAAGGGGATGACATTGCCGGTGCGCATGGCCGGTCTCCCGGTCGCCGATCAGTTGCGCGAGCCATCGGGGTCCCCCTTCTGCAACTCGGCGAGGTAGACCTCCAACTGGTCGAGGCTCTCTTCCCAGAACCGCCGGTAGCTTTCGAGCCAGCCGTCGACGTCGCGCAGCGGCCCGGCCTCGAGTTTGCACGGCCGGAACTGTGCGTCCTTTCCGCGCGAGATCAGCCCGGCCTGTTCCAGCACCTTGAGGTGCTTGCTGACCGCGGCGAGGCTCATGTCGTAAGGCTCGGCCAGTTCTTTGACGTTGGCCTCGCCGGTTGCCAGCCGGGCTAGAATGCCGCGCCGGGTGGGGTCGGCCAGGGCGGAAAGCGTGACGCTGAGTCTGTCGGGGGTCATTTGTATTCAACCGGTGAGTTGATAACGTAATGGTTGAATACGTCCGGTGACGCTCCTTGTCAACTGGCTGGTTGAATACGAATCCAAAAAATCAACGAGCGGTGTCGATCGCGCGTTGATCCGTTCGTAGTGTCATCAGAGGCAGCAACGATCGCCTCTCGAGGAACGGAGAAACGCCATGAAGTACATGATTATCGTCAAGAACCACCCCGCGAGCGAAGACGCCATGCCCGATGCCTCGGCCTTCGAGGACATGGGCAAGTACAATCAGGACCTCGTCGATGCGGGCATCCTGCTGGCGGCCGAGGGCCTCGCGGGTTCGAAGGACGGTGCGATCGTCACCTTCAAGAAGGGCGGCCAGTTCGCCGTGAAGGACGGTCCGTTTACCGAAGCCAAGGAACTGGTGGCCGGCTTCTGGATCATCCAGGTCAGGTCGCGCGACGAGGCGATCGAATGGGCCAAGCGCATTCCCGGATTCGCCGACGGCGAGTCGGTGGAAATTCGCCGGGTTGCCGAAGCCTCGGACTTCGAGGGTGTCATGTCACCCGAGGCGCTCTCGAGGGAAGAAACCATGCGCGACGAACTGAGCAAGAAGGTGCACTGAGCCATGCGCTACTTCATGACCATCATCCTCAAGCCCGAGCAGGAAGGCATGTCGGTTCCCAAGGAGCTGGGCGACGCCATGGGCCCCTATATCGAGAAAAACCTCGCCTCCGGCGCGTTGATCTCGACCGCCGGGCTCAAGCGAAGCAAGGAAGGCACGCGGATCATTGCGCAGAGCGGGCGCACGAGCACGGTGGATGGGCCATTCACCGAGTCCAAGGAGCTCGTCGGGGGCTACGCCGTGCTCGAGGCACCAAGCCACGAGGCGGCCGTGGAACTGGGACGCGAGTTCGTCAAGCTCCACACGGACAATGGCTGGCCCGACGTGATCGTCGAGGTTCGCGAAATCGACGGCGGCGTCAATTATTAGGAGCAGGACATGCAGTTTCTGGTGATCCGCAAGGCCGACGCCGAGACCGAGGCAGGCGCAATGCCCAGCCCCCAGTTGATTGACGACATGACGAGCTACAATGCCAGGCTCGTCGAGCGCGGCGTGATGAAAGCGGGGGCTGGGCTTCGGCCCAGCGCGAAGGGTGCTCGTGTGTCCTTCAGCAACGGCGCGCCGTCGGTCGTCGATGGTCCTTTCGCCGAGGCCAAGGAGTTGATCGCCGGATTCTCGGTGATCGAGGCGGGCTCGCTGCAGGAGGTCATCGAGATGGTCAAGGATTGGCCGAGCTCGGACGGGCACGGCAATGTGCAGATCGAAATCCGGCAGATCGCGACGGCCGAGGACCTCGGCTTCAACGATGCGCAGCAGGAGCGATACGACCGGCTGGTGGCGCAGGCAGCGGCGCAGCAGCAATAGGCGGTGGGGTTGAATGGGCGGCGTGGATTTGATCCACTCCGCCGCCCATGGACAAGCTCAGCCCCCAATTCGCAACTCAGCGCGCCGTCGAGGCGGTGTGGCGGATCGAAGCCGCCAGACTGATCGCCGGCCTCACCAGGATGACGCGCGATGTCGGTCTGGCCGAGGAGCTGGCCAGCGACGCGCTGGTCGTCGCCCTGCAGCAATGGCCGGAAACCGGCATCCCGACTAACCCCGCAGCGTGGCTGATGCAGACGGCCAAGCGTCGGGCCATCGATCAGTTCCGCCGCAACAAGGTGATGGCCGAAAAGGCGATGCCCGAGCTCAGCCATGAGGCGGAGCTCAAAGAGCAGGAGGCGCCGGACTATGACGAGCGCCTCGATGACGATGTGAAAGACAATGTGCTGAGCCTCATCTTCACGGCCTGCCATCCCGTCCTGAGCCCGGAGGCGCGGTCGGCGCTGACGCTGCGGCTGGTGGGCGGGCTGACGACGGCGGAGATCGCCCGGGCTTATCTCGTGCCGGAGCCGACGATCCAGCAACGAATCGTCCGGGCAAAAAAGACCCTGGCTGAGGCTCACGTTCCGTTCGAGGTGCCGCGCGGCGCGGAGCGGGCCAAGCGCCTCGGCTCGGTACTGGAAGTGCTCTACCTCGTCTTCAACGAAGGCTATTCGGCGACCGCCGGCGACGACTGGATGCGCACCGAGCTGTGCGACGAGGCGTTGCGCGTCGGCCGCATCCTGGCGCGGCTGGCGCCGGAGGAGCCGGACGTGCACGGGCTGGTGGCGCTGATGGAAATTCAGGCATCGCGCGCCGCCGCGCGAGTCGCGGCGGACGGTACCCCGATCCTGCTGCTGGAGCAGGACCGGACCCGGTGGAACCAGATTCTGATCCGGCGTGGCCTCGCCGCACTTGAGGAGGCCGAGCATCTGGGCGGGGCCCTCGGGCCCTATGCACTGCAGGCGGCGATCGCGGCCTGCCACGCCCGGGCGCGAAGGGCCACGGACACCGATTGGCGGCGGATCGCCTCGCTCTACGACGCGCTCGGTAAGGTCGCGCCGTCGCCGATCGTCGAGCTCAATCGGGCCGTGGCCCATGCCATGGCGTATGGTCCGGAGGCGGGGCTCGGCCTGCTCGAGCCGCTGAGGGAGGAGCCGATCCTGAGATCATATCATCTGCTGCCGACCGTTCGCGGCGACCTGCTGCAGAAACTCGGCCGCGACGAGGAGGCGAGGGCGGAATTCCGCCGGGCTGCAGAGATGACGCAGAACACGCGCGAGCGGGAGCTGCTGCTGAAGCGCGCGGCGGGGCGGGCATGAGCAGGCTCGACGTCCGCCTCGCCCAGCCGGACGACCGCCTGAAGCTGGTCGAGGTACAGCGCCGCGCCTCGCTCGCGAGCAGCGAGGAGGAGGTGCTGCGGCAGTTACGCGAGCGGCCTGAGATCATCGACCTCGATCCCGAGATGATCGCGGCGAACGAGGTGTTCGTGGCCGAGATCGGCGATCGTATCGTCGGCTTTGCCACCATCGTCACCCATGAGGGCGACGACGCCGAACTCGAGGGACTGTTCGTCGAACCTTCGGAGTGGCGCAAGGGCATCGCGACGGCGCTGGTCCATCGGATCGAGCGCGAGGCGGCGGCGTGGGGCGCCAACCGCCTCCATGTTCTGGCCAATCAGAACGTTCTCGGCTTCTACGAGGCCACGGGCTTCGCCAAGATCGGCGAACAGAAGACCGAGCTCGGTCCGATCGGTTTTCTGATGGTGAAGCCGGTCAATCCGCAATAGTTGCCAGGATCGACGAGGCCATGCGTGTGCCGCTAGGCCGCGAATTCGAAGCCGACGCGGATCGCCCGGCGCATCGCCTTGGGGCTGGTGGTGCGGACGAGCAGCACTGCCGCCGTGTCGCCGGCATTGCGGTAAGCGAACGGCACGCCCGGGGGCACGCGGACGAAGTCGCCCGCGAGCGCCATGCCGGCGGCGCCGCCGATCATGAACTCGACGATCCCGTCCTCGACCATGAATTGGGTCTCGGCGCGTTCCGAACTGTGCACCGGTACCTGGACGCCGATCGGCAGGTGATGCGCGCTGGCACGGTAGCTGAAGTCTGTGACATCGTTGGCGATCGGCGTCGCTTTGTCGCCAGCGATCAGAAATGCCCGCTTGCCCATGGTCCTCTCCATGCCGTCACGCCCCCGACTAGCCGTAGGACGTCGTGGATGAACCTCAGTTGAACGGTTGCTGGAACTCGACACCCAGCTCTTTGAGCGCTCGCCAGGCAACGCGGCAGTGGTGCGGCCGGTGGCGGGGCACGAGGAGGTCGAAGCTCTGCGGGATGTTCTTGACCGTTGCGACCTCGAGCCTGGCGCCGCCGTCCGACAGGTTGCGGATGACGCAATCGACGCGCGTCCGACCGCTGTCGAAGACGATCGTTGCCAAGATCATGGTGTGTCGGCGCGGCGAGAGCCGTTTTTCGAGCCGGAGATCCAAGGCAACACCCCGTAGAAATCCCGGGGCATCATGGCGGCCCCGGCTTGAGAAGGCGGCAACTTGGTCCGGCAAATCACGGGGCTGAGGGTAACCGGGAATTAACCCCTATTTCAGCCCCGCCAGTTCGAGTCCGCCGACATAGCGGTCGAGCAGCTTCGGCTCCATGAAGCGCAGTCCGTCGCGGATCGAGGAGACAGTCATCGTCGGCCGGAGGTAGACGAACCGCTCCAGTGAATCGCGCGCCAGCTCGAGATTGCCGGCGGCGGCGTAGTACGTCGCAAGATCGCGGTACGGCCAGGTGAGACCGGGCCGCTCTGCGAGGGCCTGGCGAGCCAGTTCGATGGCCCTTTCGGGCCGCCCGGCGGCAAAATTGGCGAGCCCCATCCCCAGGTGGACGTTGAACGCGAAAGGATCGAGCGGCGACAGCCGCGCCGATTGCTCGAAAGCGGCAAGGCCCTCTTCCGGCCGCCCGGTATAGACCAGGCCGAAACCCCGCCGCATCCAGGCCCAGGCGTGGTTGGGGTCGAGCTGCAGGGCCCGTTCGGCGAAATTGGCCGCCTGCGGCACGTCGCCGCCCAGCTGCATCATCGCCGAGGCGAGGGCGGTGAGGGCGGTCGGGTCGTCGCCGACCGCCTGGGTGGCGATCTCGATCAGCCGTGTGCCCTCGGCGCGCTCGGCAGCGACGTCGGTCGCCCAGTTGTACGCCACCTGCTGACCATGCGCCCAGGCCGCCAGTGCCGCGGCCAGACCGTAGTTGGGTTCGAGCTGTAGCGCCCGGCTGAGGTAGGCGATGGCCTGCGGGTTCTCGGCCATGCGGTGGGCCCAAAGATGGGGCAATGCGCGCATCACCAGGTCGTAAGCGGCGAGCGTCTCGGGGCGCTTGGAGCGCGCTCGCTCGACCTCGGCCCGGCGGATCGAGGGATGCAGCGCGCTCGCAACTTCGGCCGCGACCTTGTCCTGCAGGTCGAACAGGTCGGAGACCGCGCCATCCACCTTGGTCGACCAGATATGGTTGCCGCTGTCGGTCTCGACCAATTGCGCGGTGATGCGCACCCGCTCGCCGACCCGGCGGACGCTGCCCTCGACGGCGTAGCGGACGCCCAGTTCGCGCCCGACCTGCCGCACGTCGAACGAGCGGCCCTTGTAGGAGAACGCCGAATTTCGCGCGATGACGAAGAAATCGCGGATGCGCGAGAGGGTCGCGGTGATTTCTTCGACCACAGCGTCGGCGAAATACGATTGATCGGCTTCGCCCGAGAGATTGTCGAACGGCAGCACCACGACCGACGGCCGGCTCGATGGCGGGACCGGCGGCAGCTGCTCCGCTTCGGCTTTCTGGGTGACGCCGTCGGGGTGCCAGACATAGATGCGGACGGTCTTTGAGACATTCTTGAGTTCGATCGGCCCCAGGTCGATGAACTGAAGCTCGGACCGCCCGTCGAGGTATTGATACATCCACTTGGTAATCGCCATGCCACCGGCCGGCGACATGGCCTGGACGCGGACCGAAAGGTTGACGCCCGAGCCGTAGAGGTCGTCACCGGCCACCAGGACATCGGCGAGGACAATGCCGGCGCGGATTTGGAAGAAGCCGCCGCCCGGCACCTTGAGCTTGCGCTCGTGCAGCTCCTTCTGCGTGCTGGCGACCCATTCGACGGCAGCGACGACGCTCTGGAATTCGGCCAGCAGGCCATCGCCCATGGTCTTGAACACTTTGCCGCCCTGGCGGCCGATCGAGCGCGCAACCATACGGTCGTAGACCCGCTGCACGAGGCGCAGGGTCTGACGCTCGTTGATCTCAGTGAGCCGGGAAAACCCGACCACATCGAGCGAAACGATAGGGACCAGCTTACGGTCCGGTTGTGCCATCGATAGCCGCCCCCCGGCGGAGAATGGGCCGCTTATAGCACCGGCGACGAGCCGGGCAACAAGATCGGAAACGTCATGACCGGCCTCAGTAGACCGCTGTCAGAACTTCGATTTCTCTCGGCTGGCCCGCCTGAACTTCGAATTCGCGGTTGAAGACTTTGTCGCCCCGTTTGGCGAGCACCAGATAGTCGCCCTCCTGGAGCACGGTCGAGGGGAAGGTGCCGGTGTTGGTGTAGACGGTAGCGCCGTCGGCGGTCTTGACCGTCCAGTCGACGTCGGCGATCGCCTCGCCGCCTGCCACGCTCACCAGCTTGAACGAGGTCTGCGCGGCGCGGTGATAGAGCGTCGCGTCGGTCAATTGCCCTGGTTCCACGCGCAGGTCGGCGCGCACGATGGCGTTCACTTCGCCGAAATAGGAAATGATGTGATAGGTGCCGGCATTAAGCGTCACGATGTCGTTGGCGCCCAGGTTCTGCGCCACCAGCGCCCGGTCGGCGTCGGTCGCCCCCGCGGTGAACACGTCGAAGCGGAGCAGGTTGATGGGGATCGGTACGTCGCCGGTCACCGCCGCATTGAGCCGAAGCCCGCCCGCCTCGATGACGATCGACTTGGTGTTCGGGCCTTCCGCGACCGTCAGCGTCTCGCTGGCCTGCGCCCGGCCATAGGCGACGTGGACGACGTAGCTGCCCGGTGGCAGCTTCACATTGGCGATGCCGCTGTCGGATTTGGCCGCCAGCGCCAATTGCCCGGCGCCATTGGGCTTGGTCTCGAAGATCCGCCAGACCAGCCCTTCGCCGATGGTCTTGCCGCCATCGGTGACGAGCGCGGTGAGGGTCACCGGCTGTGGGTCGGCCGAAACCGCGGCGATGGCCTCAGCCGCCGTGGCGGGAGGAGGCGGCGTCTCGGCCTCCTGTTGGGTCGCTGAGTCTTGAGCGTTCGCTGCGCCGTCGACGACCGGCGCGTGAAACAGGGGCAGCGGCGCCGGAATCGGGGCGTCCTGGGCAAGCCCCGGCTGCGCCGCAAACAGCGCAAGCAATGCGATGAGCCGCCACACCTGCAAGTTGATACCCCGCAACCCGTCAATCACCGGGCCGACGCATCGCTACCCTTGGATTGGGGAAAAGCTGTGTCATAAGGACGGACCCCTCGCAAGGACTCGAAAATGCCTGCCAACGCCGCGCTGCGCGACTACCTCAAGACCCGCCGCTCGGTGGGCATCGGCTTCCTCAAGGACCCCGGGCCGACGCCGGACGAACTCGACGAAATCCTGGCTATCGGCACGCGCGTCCCCGACCACGGCAAGATGGTGCCATGGCGGCTGGTGGTCTTCGAGGGCGAGGCGCGGATACGGGCGGGAGAGAAGCTGGCAGCGATCCAGAAAGCCCGCAATCCGGCACTCGACGACGCTTCGCTCGAGATCGAACGCCGACAGTTCCTGCCGGCGCCAGTGACCATCGGGGTCATCCTCTCGCCCAAGCCCAACACCAAATCGCCCGAGATCGAGCAGCTCCTGTCAGCCGGCAATGTCTGCTTCAACCTCAGCCACGCCGCGTTCGCCCTGGGCTTTGCCGCCAGCTGGACCAACCGCTGGTACGGCTTCGACACCGAGGCCCAGCAGACGCTGGGCGCCCGCGGCGGCGAGCGGTTCATCGGCTTTGTCCACATCGGCACGGCGGTCGTCGTCCCCGAGGACCGCGAACGGCCGGCCCTGACGTCCGTCGTCAGTCGCTGGCAGGGTTAACCGGACGTTAACGGCTGTTAGGGTTTCATTAACCCGACCGTCACCCCGGATTCGTCATGGGCGTCCAGCCGATCGCCGTACCGCAGAGCCTCGCGCTCGTGCTCAATACTGCTGGCGACAAGAGCGGCGTCGATTTCGATTATCTGCTGCAGACGGCGATCCGCGAATCGAGCCTCGATCCGGAGGCCAAGGCGGCCGGGTCGTCGGCCGTCGGACTGTTCCAGTTCCTCGACAGCACCTGGCTGCAGGTGATGAAGGAGCAGGGGCCGCGGCTCGGCTATCAGCGCTATGCCGAAGCGATCACGCGGAACTCCGACGGTGATTACGTTATCAAGGACAAGGCGCTGCGGGCGGAAGTTCTGAAACTGCGTGAGGACCCGCAGGTCGCCTCCGACATGGCCGCAGCGTTCACCCGTTCCAACGGTGCCTATCTCGAGGGCAAGTTCGGCCGGATGCCGAGCCCTGGCGAACTCTACATCGCGCACTTCCTCGGGCCGCAGGGTGCCGAGAAACTGTTCAACGCCGGGTTGCAGAACCCCGACCAGGTCGCGGCCAAGCTCTTTCCCCGGCAGGCTAAGGCCAACCATCAGATCTTCTATGCCGGCAGCCATGCCCGGACGATCAAGGAGGTCTATCGGGCGCTGGTTGCGCAACATAGCGGGGTTGCCGCGACGGTGACGGCGCCGGACCCAAAGTTCGCCGCCCAGCAGATGGCGAGCGCTCCGGAAGGCAAATTGTTCGGCGACGAGTTGCCCTCGCGCTTCGGGCCGGCCGACATGTCGTTCACCGGTCTGTTCAGGACCGAGGCGCCGTCACCGGTGCCGCCGCCGTTGATCGCGACAGAGGGGGCGGGGCCGCTGGTTCCGGTTAAGGCGCCACAGGTGCCGCTGATTCCGGTTGAGGCGTCGTATCCGCTGCTGGCGATCGACGCCGCGCTGGCGGGGTCGCAGGCTCCGGCGAAAATCGGCGACCCGTTTGCCCCTCCGGATCCGCTGATCCGGAGCGAGGCGCCGCTGGCGCTGGTGGCGACCGAGATGCCGCGGGCGGTAGTGGCAACTGAGACCCTGCCGCCGCCTGCACTTCAGGAAGCGCCGCGCGCGAGAATCCTCATGACGCACCCGCCCGCCGACAGCGATACCAGCGCGTTCCTCACCCAGCTTTACGGGCAGAACTGACCCGTCTCCCGAGAGTTGTTGACACAACAGGGACTTGCTGTTCAGTTTGCAAGAATAGTGTTCTTGGCTTTACTTTGCGCCCCGGGGGTTACGTGAACAAATTTGCATTGGCGGCACTGCTTCTCGGGGTCTCTGTTCAGCAACCCCTGGCGGCAGGGATCGATCTGTCCCAGGTACGATGCGAAGACCCTGAGGTGGCCGCGATCATCGAGAAGCAGATCAAGAACGCCACGGTCGAAGGCGGCGGCAGGCTTTCCTCCTATGTGACCATTCAAAAGCTCACCAAGTCGACGACCTACAAGGCGACGAGGAACAAGCTGATCTGCAATATCTTCGTCACCGTACGCGGCACCGGTGGCACCGCCAATGTCCGTGGCAAATACACGTTTCAGCAGTTCGCTGGCGGCAAGCTGACTGCCGAGTGGAGCCTCTCCTATTAGCCGGATGGCTCGTGGGCGCCCGGGGCTCCGACACGGGGCAGGCCGGTTAATGGCCCCTCAACAAACAGGGTGAACCGTTCCTTAAGCCTTGGCGGCTAGGGTCTCTCCGGGTCCCCGGAGAGCGGTATGGTTGCGTATCAGGACTTCGTCGCCTTGAGCCAATCGGGCGACAGCGAGGCGCGCGGGCAGGCCGCCCATCTCGCTGCGCAAGCCTACCTCCTGCACACCGGGCCCACCGACGAGCACGCCGCCCTCTACGCCGCGCTGATCGGCTTTCTCGATGATCCCTCGGTGCGGGTGCGGGCGGCGCTGGCCTACGGCCTCCTCCACGCCATCGAAGCGCCGCGCCCCATTCTCTTGTCGCTGCTGCAGGACAGCGAGATCATCTCGCGGGCCGTCGCCCAATACTCGCCGGCGCTGATCGATGCCGACCTGGTCGGCCTCGTGCGCAAGGCCGGTCTGGTGATGCTCTGCGCCGTCGCCGAGCGCGAACGGATCAGCGCCCGCGTCGCCGAGACGCTGATCTCGCGCGACGAGCGCGCGGTGACGTTGCGGGTCGTCTCCCGCGACGACGTACCGGTGCCGCCGGCGCTGCTGACGAGGCTCGCGACCGAGCTTGGGGTCACCGACGCCGAAATCCGTGGGGCCCTGCTGGGTCGGAGCGATCTGCCGGCATCTGCTCGGCTGCTGCTGGTCGAAGCGTCGGTCGCGGCAATGCGCACCACCCGGATCGTCAAGGGCGCGGTTGCAGCTCCGCGCCTCGATCGCCTGCTGCGCAACGCCATGGACACGGCCCTCACCGCGATCGGGGAGGGCGAAGCCCAGGAGGACGCAAAACCCTTCGCTGCCGAACTGGTGGCGAGCGAAAAACTCTCCGCCCGCATCATGCTGCACGCGGTGGTCAACGGCCACGTGATGTTCTTTGCCGATTGCCTGTCGACCCTGGCCGCAACGCCGCGCGAAAAAGTCTTCACTCTGCTCGAAACCGGCAGCCGGCCGGCGCTCAACGCGCTTCTGGCGCGCTGCGGGCTCAACGAGGCGGTGCGCAATCTGGTCGCCCGGCTGGTCTTTCTTGCCCGCTCGGCCGACCTCGCCGACGACGTCGCCGCCCGGCACTTCGTGGTCACCGCGTTGACCGAGGAACTGATCGTCGAGCATGACGGTGTCATTCCGCCCGAACTCGAGGATGCCTTCGCCTATCTCAGCGAACAGAACGTCGCTCTGGCTCGCCGCGCCGCCCGCGGCGTGATGTCGGCGTTCGCCGGAGATGTTGCCGGCGATCGGTCGATGCCGGAGCTCGACCGGGAAGAGCGACTGGCGCTGCCAGCGGCCTGATATCGGCCGGCGAGTCCGTTAGAATGGCAGTTTCGGCGCCAACTCCCCGATGAAGAGACGGGAGCCATCATTGCTGAGGTGATGGTCGTCCCGATAGAGCAGCCGTCCCTGATCGTCGAAGAAGCGACACTGGCCGCTCGGGCACTGGAGTTCGTTGGGTGAAATGAGCGTGGGCTCGAGGGCCGCCAGTTGCTCGTTGTAAGCGAGCTCAGTCTCCGCGGAGGTTGGCTTGCCGATGCACCGGCGACGAATCTGTTCGTCCGTCACCAGGTACCTTGGCGCCATCACGCAATCCAGCAGCGACACGCCGGGGCGGATGAAATCCCCGAGGAAGGCCACGCGGTCTCCCGCCGCCGCCAATGCCTCCTCGATCGGCTTCATGGCGGCGCTGATGATCGCGGGTGTGGCCCGCTTGGCGTTCGAAATGACGACGTTCTTGGCAGGTGCGGTGGTCAGGAAGCGAAGCGCTGCCTTGTTGCGGGCAACGCAGGCTTGCGCGTCGGCCTCTTTGCCGAAACGCCGGACATAGCCGCCGAACCCCGATGGGGCGTCGCACCCGCTCATGAAGATGACGTAGACGTTGTAGTCGGGGAACACTTCCGAGAACCCGGCGGCGAGGTGCTGGGCGTGACTGTCGCCCCAGATGAAGATGTCGTCCTTCATGCCGCGGAAATTCTGACAGGTCACCAGCTTCGCATCGAGACTCGGATTTTTGTTGATGCAGTACTGCCTGCGCTCGGTCGCCCGCTGCTGCGTGGCCGAGAGGATCAGGCGCTCCTTCGGTATCCGCCAGTCGAGACCGTGGTTGACCGTGGAGACCAGAGAACCCGCGACAACCGCGAGCCCGGCGAGGGCAAAGGCGGTCACTGGCATCCGGTTTTGCCCACGGGGCTGTGGGCGCCGGAAGCGCTGCTCGACGAGGGCGTACTGCGCCCAGGCCAACAGCACGGATATCGCGGCCAGAACGAGCGGCTCGACGCCCTGCAACGGCCGGTAGGTGTATGCCTTCCACAGGACGATCAGGGGCCAATGAACGAGATAGAGCGAGTAGCTGATCTTCCCCATCCAGACGACCGGACCGAACGCGAACAGGGTGCCGACCTTGGATCTGGAGCCGGCGATGAAAAGCGCGGTGCCCAGGCAGGGCAACAGCGCGGCGATGCCTGGAAAGGCAGTGCCGTCGGTGTAGAGCACAGTGGCAGCGACGATCGCCGCCAGCCCTGTCGCGGCAAGTCCGCTGGACAGCCACTGGCGGCGCGGGAGCCCGATCCAGACCATCAGCCCGCCGATCCCCAGTTCCATGGCGCGGGCCGGCAGCATGTAGAAGGCGGCCGCCGGGTCCCATTTCAACCAGAACTGTGCGAGGGCGAGGCTTGCGAGGCCGATCACGGCGAGAGCCGCCGCCGCTCCCCACCGGCCGAATGCTCGATAAAGAATGAGGAGCGTCACCGGCCAGATCAGGTAGAACTGCTCTTCCACACTCAGCGACCATGTGTGCAGGAGCGGCTTGGTCGTCGCGAGAGCATCGAAGTAGTTGGACTCGGACCAGAACAAGAAGTTCGACACACTGAGCACGGCGGCGGCCGCAGACTGCGAGAACCGGGTCATCTGCTCTGGCGAGAGCAGCAGAAATGCTCCGGCCGTCGTCACGACGACGGTCGAAAGAAGCGCCGGGAACAGCCGGCGAAAGCGGCGCACGTAGAAGGCCGCGAAATCGAATCGGCCGCTCGACTCGATTTCTCCGGCGATCAGCCGGGTGATGAGATACCCGCTCAGCACGAAGAAGACGTCGACGCCGACAAACCCTCCCGGGGCCCAGCCAAAATCGAGGTGGTAGAACAGTACGGCGAGAACCGCGAGCGCCCGAAGGCCGTCGATCTCTGGCTGGTAGGAAGAACGGTCAGACATCAAGTCTCTCGAGGGCAGCAACAAGCTTCAATACCTGAACTGCTCGCTCAGGATGCGCTCTTCGAGGCCGGTGCCGGGATCGAAGAGCAGCGTTACCTGATGGTCGCGCGCCTCCCGCACCACCACCACAGCGACGTTCTTGAACTCGACATTGTCGGCCACAGCGCTCACTGGACGCTTTTCGGTCTCTCGCGCCCGGAAGGTGACGACGGCGCTGTTGCCCAGGATCGCGCCGCGCCAGCGCCGCGGCCGGAACGGTGAGATCGGGGTGAGGGCGAGCAGCGGCGAGTTGATCGGCAGGATCGGGCCGTGCGCCGAGAGATTGTAGGCCGTCGAGCCGGCGGGCGTCGACAGCAGCACGCCGTCGCAGATCAGCTCGTCCATCTGCCGGCGGCCGTCGACGTCGATCTCGACCTTCACGGCTTGGTAGGTGGTGCGGAACAGCGACACTTCGTTGAGCGCCAGGGCGTCGTACTCGGCCCCGGTGACGTCGGTCACGTGCATGGCCAGCGGGGCGATGCGCGTCGGCTTGGCGGCGGCGAGGCGCTCGAGCAGCCGGTCGTCGGTGTAATCGTTCATCAGGAACCCGACCGAGCCGCAATTCATGCCGAACACGGGGATGCGCCGGTCCATCACTTTGTGGAGCGTCTGCAGCATCAGCCCGTCGCCACCGAGCGCCACCACGACTTCGGCGCTGTGGAGGCCGGTATCGCCGTAGCGCAGGCGAAGCTTGGCCATTGCCGCATCGGCCTCGGCCGTGCCGCTCGACACGAAACTCACCTGTTTGGCTGAATAGTCCGGCACGTGTCGCCCGCTCCCTGAGGTGCGCCTCGTTAGCACGGGGTCTGGCGGGGGGCCAGCGACCGCTCGGTTAACGGCGGCTGACCGCGATTGGTGCAATGCCATGCAAATCGGGCGGCTTCCCATAAGGGATGCGGAGGCACAATGCGGGGCAAATCGGCCCAACTTCCGGTGCGGCGATGGATGAGAAGCTCAAGGACGAAGACGCGCGCCTCGCCGCCCTGCGGCGCTACGACATTCTCGATACCGGCGAGGAGGAGCAGTTCCAGCGCATCGTCGCCCTGACGCAGACCATCCTGGGCGTGCCGATGGCCGCCGTCACGCTGATCGACGAGGACCGCCAGTGGTACAAGGCGGAGCGTGGTATCGATCGCGACAGCATCCCCCGCGACGTCGCCTTCTGCGCTCACGCCATCATGCAGAACGAGCCGCTGAACGTCGCCGATGCGACCATCGACGGCCGCTTCGCCGACAATCCACTGGTGAGCGGCGCGCCCCACATCCGCAGCTATCTCGGCGTGCCGTTGCGGACACCCGACGGCTACAATGTCGGCACCCTGTGCGCCTTCGACGTCGTGCCGCGCCAGTTCGACGCACGTCAATCCGAGATCATGGTCAAGCTCGCCGAGATCGTCGTCGAGCAGCTGGAGCTGCGCCAGATCGCCAAGCAGGATTCGATGACCGGCGCGCTTACCCGCCGTGGCTTCATCGCCGAGGTGGAGCGCGAGTTCCTCCGCGCCGGCCGCTACGACCGCCCCTCGGTGCTGGTCGTCATCGACGTCGACCATTTCCGCGACATCAACGACCGCCTCGGTCATCCGGCCGGCGACGCCGTGCTGGTCTCGATCGCCAATGCCTCGATGGCGACGATGCGCAAGAGCGACGTCTTCGGCCGCATCGGTGGCGACAAATTCGGGCTGCTGCTGCCTGAGACCGACGCAGAGGAGGCCCTGCAGGCCGCCGATCGCATCCGCCGCATGGTGGAATCGACCATCGTCGAGGCGCCGAACTCGCCGGTGCGGGCAACCGTCAGCCTCGGCATCGCGCCGATCCCGGCACAGTCGGAGAGCGTAGCGACCTGGTTCAGCGAGGCCGATATCGCCCTCTACGAGGCCAAGCAGTTCGGCCGCAACCGGGTGGTCGCCGGCAAACCGCGCCGGCCGGTCATGCTCGCCACCGATCGCGCCCACCAGCTCAGCCGCCCGCATTGAGCGCGGCTTGCCCGGCCACAGGCCGGGTGCTAGCAGAACCGCCAGGCCGCCTTAGCTCAGTTGGTAGAGCACCTGATTTGTAATCAGGGGGTCACGGGTTCAAATCCTGTAGGCGGCACCAGCCGATTTTGCCGGAGCCCTCATGGCCCTTCCACCCCGCCGCCCGACCGGATCGTTCGAGAGAGCCGAGGCCGCCTTCAAGGCGCTGACCACCAAGCCGGTCGAGAACGTCTCGCCCAAGCCGGCCGTGATTCCGTCCGGCAAGGAAACCGTATCGCTGCGCCTCGACCGCGACGTGCTGGCGCATTTCCAGGACGACGGCCCCGGGTGGCAGGACCGGATCAACGCCGCGCTGCGCAAGGCCGCCGGGCTTTAGTCATGGTGGACATCTCGGACGAGTACATGCAGGCGCGGCTGACCAAGGTGCGAACCTACAGCCTGCTGCAGCTCAAGATCGGGCCGAACTACCAGCCGCGCGACGTGCGGTCGGCCGAGCAGTCCAAGATCGTTCGCGAGCACGGCCGCCGCAACATGCAGCTTCAGGCGGAGGGCAAGATGGCGCTGGTCGGGCCGGTACATGACGCCGGCGCACTGGTTGGAATCGGCATCTTCACGGTGCCCGAGGCGGAAGCGCGGGTGTTGATGGACGCCGATCCGGCCGTCCAGGCCGGCATTCTCGTCTGCGAGTACGCGACGCTCTACGGCTTTCCCGGCGACGGCCTGCCGGCCTAGCGCCGCCTCCAGCCTGTCCGGCTGCCATCGACCGAAAGGAACTTCGTCCGTCCGTCCGGCGTCACCCGGACTGCCGAAAGCCGGCCCGTTTGGAAGCAGTGAGTGTCGACGTCGATCCGGTGCGGCGTCACCACAATGTCGGACCCGGGCGTGTGTCCGTGCACGACCCGTAGCCCGCCGGTGAGCTGCGAGGTGAGGAACGGCGCGCGGATCCAGATCAGATCGTCGTCGCTCTGTTGAGCGAGCGGGATGCCAGGGCGGATTCCGGCATGGACGAACAACCAGCCCGGCAGCGACAGATAGAGCGGCAGGGCCGCCATGAATGCCGCGTGCCGGGGCGGGAACCGCTCGGCGAGGAAGCGGTGCAGGGCCTCGCTCGAGCGCAGCGGCGGAAAATCGAGTTCGATCCCATAGGATTGCAGCGTCTGGAGCCCGCCCTCGTCGAGCCAATAGGCGTGGGCGGCCGGATTGCCGAGAAAGTCGAGCAGCATCGCCTCGTGGTTGCCCAAGAGGCTGAAGCGCCGGAAGCCGGCCGGCGCCGGCCCCATCACGTGGTCGATGACCGCCGCCGAGGATGGGCCGCGATCGACGTGATCGCCCAGGGTGACGAGCCACTTCTCGCCCTCGATATCGAGTCCGTCCGCGGCGATCGTCGCCTCGAGATCGACGAGCTGGTCGATACATCCATGGACATCGCCGATGGCGTAGACGGCATCGGGCCAGCTGTGGAAGGCGAGGCGAGGATGGGCCATGACTTTCCATAGCGCATGGCACGCCGCCGGCAACCGCACATGTTAGGCAGCGTTCGACTGGCGACGGGGCTGAGCGTACCTGAGAAAATTACGTGATTTGCCACCAAGCGGTCACGGCAAAAACGAAGTTCTTAGTGTATCACTGGCGCCGAAGGGGCCTCGCGGAGGGCTCGGAAAACAGCGTTGCGACCGAAGAGGAGACCATCGTGAAGATGAAACTGATTGCCGGACTGCCGGTGATTCTGGCTGCAGGGTTGCTGCTCGCGGCCTGCGACAACAACAAGGCGCCGCCTCCCACTACCGTATCCTCGAGCGCCGCATCGTCGGACCAGGCCGCTGTCGATCAGGCCGCCGCAGACAAGGCTGCTGCTGACAAAGCCGCCGCCGACGCGGCTGCCGCAGAAAAAGCCGCCGCCGACGCGGCTGCCGCGGAAAAAGCAGCGGCTGACAAAGCGGCTGCGGACAAGGCAGCGGCTGATAAGGCCGCCGCGGACAAGGCTGCTGCGGACAAGGCTGCCGCCGATGCGGCTGCGGCGGAGAAAGCAGCCGCCGACAAAGCGGCTGCAGACGCAGCGGCCGCGGAAAATGCAGCGGCCGACAAAGCTGCTGCTGACGCAGCCGCGGCGGAAAAAGCAGCGGCCGACAAGGCTGCCGCCGACGCAGCGGCAGCGGAAAAAGCAGCGGCGGACAAGGCCGCTGCGGACAAGGCAGCGGCTGACAAAGCGGCCGCCGACAAGGCTGCTGAGGACGCCGCCGCCGCGAAGGCCGCTGCGGATGCTGCCGCTGCCCAGGCCTCGGCGGAAGCAGCCGCTGCGGCTTCGTCCGAGGCCGCCGCCGCGGCTGCATCGTCCGAAGCCGCCGCATCGTCTGAAGCAATGATGGCCGCCGAGGCGTCATCGTCTTCGGAAGCCGCGATGATGGCGTCCTCGTCCGAGGCCCCGATGGCGATGGAATCATCGTCGTCCGAGATGCCGATGGCGATGGAGGCCTCGTCCGAACCGAGCGCTGCGCCTTCGTCCGAAGCGCCGATGGCCGCCGCGGCCGACAACAAGCTGCCGGCAAGCGCGCTCACCGCCGATGTGGCGATCGCCGCCCCCGGCTCGACCGCCGACGGCCAAGGCTATGTCGGCGTATGGGCCAAGGACGCCGCCGGCTGCGCGCAGATCGGCGATGCCGGTGCGACCGGTTTCGCGGTGATCACCGGCTCGACGTTCCGCGACGGACCGGCCGCCTGCTACGGCAATTTCGGCGCCCTGGCGGACGGCAAAGCGACGCTGGCGATGGGCTGCGCCAGCGGCCCGGCGACTGTGAATGTCGCGCTGTCCGCCGACGACACGCTGCAGGTCGATGACGGTCCGGCGCTCGTCCGCTGCAAGCCGTAGATCGGACTGACCACAATCGGAGAGGGCCGCGCATGTCGCGGCCCTTTCTCTTTCAGCGGGACGCGCGGCCCGCCGTCGCGGCGAACAGCGCGATCGCCGCCGCGTTGGAGACGTTGAGCGACTTGATCGGCCCCGGCATGTCGAGCCGCACCATCTCGTCGCACAGTTCGCGGGTTCGCTGGCGGAGGCCTTTGCCCTCGGCCCCGAGGACGATCGCCAGCTTCTCATCGCCGGGACGCGGCGTGAGCGGGAGAGCAGCTTCGGAGTCGAAGCCGAGTACCCGCATGCCGCGCTTCTTCAAGAGCTCCAGCGTATCGCCGAGGTTGCGCACCTCGATCAGCGGCACCAGGTCGAGCGCGCCCGATGCGGCCTTGGCCATCACACCGGTCTCGCGCGGCGCGTAGCGTTGCGTGGTGATGAGCGCATCGGCGCCGAAGGCGCAGGCGGTGCGCAGGATCGCCCCGACATTGTGCGGGTCGGTGATCTGATCGAGCACTACGATCAGCGTCAGCGGATCGATGTCGTCGAGCCCAAAGCGGCTCACCGGGTCGACCTCGAGGGCGGCGCCCTGGTGTACGGCCTCGGCGCCCAGCAGCTTGTCGAGCTCCTTCGGTGTCACCTCGCGCACGTGGAGCTTGCCCGTCGGTCCACCTTCCTTGAGGCGGATCAGGGCATTAGGCGTCGCCAGCAATTCGCGCTTCACCCGGCGCGGATTGTCGAGCGCCGCGCGCACCGTATGGATGCCGTAGAGGTAGACCGGTCCGGTATCGGGATCGTATTTCGGTTTGGGCGGGAACTTGTTGATGCTCATGGCCTTCGCGTAGTCGCTTTGCGCGGCCCCGGCAAGCTAGAGCGGCGGTGGGCCCGCCGGCAGCCGGACCAGCACACACAGGCCGCCGAGGGTGGACCGCGAGAAACCGAGTTCACCGCCGTTGAGCGCCACGATCTCGCGCACGATGGAGAGACCGATGCCGGAGCCCGATCGCGTCTCGTCTAGCCGGACGCCACGCTGGCCAAGCCTCTCGACCTGCGCGTCGCTGAGGCCGGGGCCGTCGTCCTCGATGCACAGGCGGCTGAAACCCTCTTCGCGCAAACCGCTGACGCGAACCCTCGTCTTCGCCCATTTGGTGGCGTTTTCGATAAGCGCGCCGAGCAGCTCCGCGAGGTCGGGGCCGTCGAGCGACACCGGTGTCCCCGGAGCGATCTCGACGGCCCAGTCGAGTTCGGCGCCGCGGGCGGTCTTGTGCAACGTGCGGACGATGCGCTCGACACCTTCGCCCAGATCGGTCGCCGCGGCGCGATGCGGCGAACGGCGGCGCAGGCGGGAGAGCCCGAGCTGATGGTCGATGGTCCTCGCCATCTCCTGGGTCAGTCCTTCGATCGCCTGGGCCGCCGCCTCGTCGCCTTTGAGCCGCAGTTCGTGCGCTTCCGCGTTGAGCACCTGGAGATTGCCCTTGAGACCGTGCGCCAGGTCGGCGGCCCGCTCACGGGCGAACTGGATGGCGAGTTCCTGGGCCTGGGTGAGGTCGTTGACCTCGGCCACCAGCGGCTGCACTTCGGTCGGGAATGCTCCCTCGAGCCGCTGCGCGTTGCCGGCGCGAATGGCACTGACGCCGCGGCGGATGGCTTTGAGCGGAGCAAGCCCCAGCGTCACCTGCGTCCAGGCCGCAAGCACGAGAATACCGGCGAGAACCAGGAGCGCCCGGAACATATCGAGCCGATAGGCCGCGACCGCTAAGTCGGTCGCTTCGGCGTCCTCGGCGACCACAAGTTCCAGTGGCCGGGTTCCGCCGCTGGCCAGTTCGAACGAGAGCACCCGGGCGACGGCCATGGCCTTCGCGCCTTCGGGGTCGGTCAGGCGCAACTCCGTCGGCTCGTTCGCCGAGATCGGCCGGCCGACGGTATCCAGCGTCTGGTCCCAGGTGGATCGGGAACGGCTCACTTGCCCGGATGCCGGGTCGCGGACCTGCCAATAAATGCCGCCATAGGGGATCTCGAACCGCGGATCCGACATCGATTGGGTGAGACGGATCGCCGGGTCATCGGCGTCGATCAGCGCCGCGAGCCGGTTAAGGTCGACGGTCAGCCGGCGGATCGCCACGCTTTCGATGTGCTGGGCGAACAGCGCGGTCAGGACGACTCCTGCGGCGGTCAGCGAGAGCACGATCGCCAGAGCCCAGATCAGAATCAGCCGCAGCCGCAGCGAATGCGACCTCAAGTCTCGGCCTCGATGACGTAGCCGAAGCCGCGGCGCGTCCGGATCACATCCGCACCGAGCTTGCGCCGGACGCGGCCGACCAGCACCTCGACCGCGTTCGAGTCCCGCTCGAAATCCTGCAGGTAGAGGTGCTCGGTCAGTTCGAGCTGGTCGATGACGCGGCCGCGGTGGTGCATCAGGTAGGAAACGAGCCGGTATTCCTGCGGGGTGAGCGCAATGGGTTGGCCGAGCCGTGAAACCCGCATCTGCCTGGTGTCGAGGGCAATCTCGCCCGCCTCGATGACCGGCGCCGGGTTACCCGTCGCCCGCCGGATCAGGGCACGCAGCCGCGCCACCAGTTCTTCGACGCGAAACGGCTTGGTCAGGTAGTCGTCGGCACCCCCGTCGATTCCCTCGACACGCTCGTCCCAGTTGCCGCGCGCCGTGAGGATCAGCACGGGCATGGCGCGGCCGGCCCGCCGCCAGCGCTTCAGAATGGTCAACCCGTCGAGCGAAGGCAGCCCGAGATCCAGCACGACGGCGTCGTAAGTCTCGGTCTCGCCACGAAACCAGATTTCCTCGCCATCGCTCTGGCGGTCCACGGCGAAACCGGCAAGCTCGAGCGCCGCCGCCACATTGCCGGCGATGCGGTCGTCGTCCTCCGCCAGCAGAATGCGCATCTATTTCACCAGCCGGGCCGTCTTGGCGTCGAAATAGGACTTCCTGACCTCGCCTGCATCGTCAATGTATTTGATGACATAGAGCAACGTCTTGTTGCTGCGTGACAGCTTCACGTCGATGACCGTGTAGTTGCCGTAGCTGCGGAAGCGCGCGAGCATCTCGCTCAGGGGCATGGCATCCTTGGCGACAACAGCGAGCCGGGCATCTTCGTGGTCGTCCCCCAGTTCGCTGCTTCCCGATCCCGAACCACCGGACCCGGTGCCGCCGGAGCCGGAATCGTCACCACCGTCGTCGCCGCCATCGTCATCGTCGCCATTGTCGTCACCGCCGCCATCGTCTTCCTGTTCGTCATCGTCTTGCTGTTCGTCATCACCGCCGTCGTCATCATCGGCAATGGCCGGCGTGCCGAACAGGGCCAGGAACAAGACCAGGCTGGTGGCTCCGAAAGAAAAAAAGCGTCGGTTCATCGGAACACATTATCAGGATTTGGCTGACGCGACGCTGACAAGCAGCACCCCCGATCGGTCAGCGGCCGTCGTCTAGGTTGAGTCCATCGGCAACAGCAGACCCGATGGAGAACCAACCAATGTACAGCAAGACACTCATCGCCATCTCCGCGCTCGCCCTGATCGCGGCAGTCCCCACCCTGGCGATCGCCAAGTCGGTCAAGAACCTCGTGACGCCCGCCAGCCTGGCGGACTACTGCGCCACGGTCGGCGTCGGCAGCGAAAACGACGTCACCATCACGCTTCCGGACGGCACGACCGCGACCGGCTCGATCCATTGCGAAGCCGAGGACCTGGTGGTCGGCGGCGATGACGACGGCGAGGACGATGAGATCGACTCGCCCGACGGCGGTGAGGACGATGAGATCGACTCGCCGGACGAGGGCGATGACGACGAGCTCGACGACGACTCCGATGACGGCGACGACGACGAACTCGGCGACGACGACTCCAATGACGACAACGGCGTCGACGATGGCAGCGACGACGGTGACGACGCCGACGACAGCGAAGATGATGGCGACAACGGCGGCGACGACGGCGACGACAGCGAAGACGACTGAGGCCGCCTGACCCAAGCTCCGGGCGGCGTCGCCTCGCCGTCCGGCCCGCCGCCGCTCACTCCGCAAAAAGCGGCGCGCCGGCCCGTCTCCCCCGCCCGCCGGGAGACGGGCCAATTTCGTGTTGACAGTCTCCGACCCGCTCACCATAAACCGCCACGGCGCGTGCAGCGGGAGCTGTTCGCGCCTTGTCTTCTGTCTCGATGGAGGGGTGGGAGAGTGGTTAAATCCGGCAGACTGTAAATCTGCTCGCTTAGCGTACACTGGTTCGAATCCAGTCCCCTCCACCACTCCCTGTCGGGGAGTCCGGCCCGGACTGCGGGTGTAGCTCAATGGTAGAGCAGCAGCCTTCCAAGCTGAATACGAGGGTTCGATTCCCTTCACCCGCTCCAATCCACGCCAGTCGTCCTAACCCCCCCGCCGGTCTGCCGTCCGCGACCGCGCTCGCCGCCGCCGGCCGGTGCCGAGCGCCTGCTCCACCGTGCGGGCGAGCGGCATGGCCTCCTCGGGGATGGGCAGCATCACGTCGACATATTGCACGCCGTAACGGGCCAGAAATCCGTAGGTAACGGTCATGAGCGCGGGAGGTCCCGGCTCGATTCTCGTCCCCGAGAACCAGCTCAGCGGCGTCCGCCAGACGTGGAGCACGTCGTTGACGAGCAGGCCGTGGGTTCCGACGATGATCTCGCCCGACCGCGGCTTGAGCTGCTTCCTGCGCACCCGATTGCCGTACAGGAACGCCAGCAAGATCGCCACCATGAGCGCTGCGGCGAGTGCCAGCATGAATGGCGCTACCTCCGGATCGAAAATCGCAAAGGCGCCGAATATCACCACGACGAAGCCAAAGACGAGGAACAATGCGCCCCGTTTGTCCGCCCTGTCGCGGGCATCCGCGACGGTCGCGAACGCCGCGAACTCGGCGGCGCTGGCGTGCCAGCGGGCGATGACGTTGCGGCCCGCGAGCAGATCTGCCTTCACCCGCTGATAGCGGCGGAACAGCAAGGCCACGGCAAGACCGGCGAGGAGGAGGAAGATCGCAAGCAGATCAACGGCATACTGGGTGTAGCTCATGAGCTCGAAGAGCCGGTCGCCGAATGGCCACTGCACGAGCAGCCAAAGGGCGGCCACGGCAGCCACCGTGAGTGAGCCTAGCAACCCCACGCGCGGATCGGTCAGCATGGTGAGGCCCCGCCGGTTCCTGGGAACGTTGGCGTGGGGGCTGGAAAGAAGATTCCGGTTCGCATGATCGTCCCCCGTTGCAGGAACGACAATGGACGAGAGGGGAGTCGGCCGCATTGACCCAGATCATCCCGCTCTGCGCTCGCTTAGCCCGTGCGGATCTCGCCGACGATCCAGTCGCGGAAGGCCTTGATCTTGGGGACGTTCCGCCGGCTTTCGGGAAAGGCGAGCCAGTAGGCATTGCCGTCGTCGACGACGATGTCGAAGGGCTGTATGAGGCGGCCGTCGGCGATCTCCTGGGCAAAGAACTCCGGCACCAGCAATGCGCCGCCGAGCCCGGCCATTGCGGCGCTTGCGGTGATGGTCTGCAACATGATCGGCGCGGCATCCGGCGGGGGCAGGTCGAACGGATGCCCGCAGGCTGCGAACCACTGCAGCCACCAGGCGTCGCCGCGGTCGAGGAGTTCGATCTTGGCCATGTCCGCAGGCGTCTCGAGGCCGCCAACCCGCTTGGCCAGCGCCGGCGAGACCATCAGCGTATAGCGCACGTCGATCAGCTTGTGGGACAGCAGTCCCGGCCATTGTCCCTTGCCCGAGCGGACCACGACGTCGACCTCTTCGCGGGTGAAATCGACGACCCGCGTGGTCGTCTCGAGCCGGACGGCAGTCTTGGGATGTGACAATTGATAGGCGCCGAGCCTGGGCGCCAGCCATTGCGCCGCGAAGGTGTGCATGGTGTTGACGATGAGCGTCGCTTCCTCGCGCTCGCCGAAGCGGCCATAGGCGTCGCGCAGCAGGTCGAACGCCTCCGTCGTGCGCGGCGCAAGCCACTGGCCGGCCTCGGTCAGCGCCAGTGCCCGCGGCTGGCGCAGGAATAGCGGCGCGCCCAGCCGGTCCTCCAGCAACTTGATCTGATAGCTCACCGCCGCCTGCGTCATGCCCAATTCGGCTGCCGCCCTGGTGAAACTGAGGTTTCGAGCAGCGGCTTCGAACACGCGGATGGCGGCGAGCGGGGGAAGGGCGTCGGTCATTGGCATAAGCTCCACTTATGCATGCTACCCGAAATCAAGTTGGATTTCGAGCCCGCGCGAGCGCATTTCGTCCGTACCGATGCAATCGGAACGGGAGATCGAAATGCTCTATCGGGAACGTGCTCGGGGTCAGGCGGGGCTCTGGAAGCGGCTGACCTCGGGCCTGGTTGTCGCCTACCGCAGCCGCAAGGCGGCCGACCTCGATCTGTTGTCGCTCAGTCGGCACCTCCGGCGCGATCTGGGACTCGACGAAGGGCAGGGCGGTTTGAGCGCCGGCGACATCTGGCGCAAATGAAATCGCCCCGGCCAGGCGGTCGGGGCGACGAAGGCAGAACGCGCCGCTGTTATTCGGCGGCGCAGTCGAACAGGTGGCCGGCATCCTTGGCGGCCGGCTTGCAGGTCCACCAGGCATTCGGCAGCGGTGTCCAGCTCCAGCCATGAGCCGCGGCTTCGGCACGCCACTGGACGATGCAATCGGGCAGGCCCGGCAGGACAAAGCACTTGGCTTCGACGCCGGTCTTGGTGGCCATCAGGTCGCCGGCCATCGACGGGGTGGCGGGCAGAGCTGAGGCGACGCTGAGCAGCGCGGCGATGATGAGGGTCTTCTTCATTGTTCTTCCCCAATGCGAACCCGCGCTGAGCCGCGGGCGTGCGACACGCTAATGCACCTCGCTGCCCTGGACAATCGCTGTCGTTTCAAATCGGCACAATGCGCGGAATCGGCAACACTGCCCTCGCCTGGAGGCTTGCGCGAAGCGGCCTTTGCGACTAGATCAGCCCTGCCTCGGAGGGGTATAGCTCAGTTGGTAGAGCATCGGTCTCCAAAACCGAGGGTCGAGGGTTCAAGTCCTTCTGCCCCTGCCAAGGCATAGATTGCACTTATCCATCCACAACTCGGCGACCGTGAACTTGTGTCACTCTGTGTCACGCTGCGGCCATGGATGTGTCATGGCTGGCCGGACCGCGTGCTTTGCTGCTAGGTTTTCCCCGGAGGCGAGGGGGCAGCGATGAAGGTCACGCTCGATCTGACCGACCTGGTGGCGCGCGGCGAGATCACCCGGGAGGAAGCCGACCGGCTGGGGCGGCTCGGTCGGCAGGATACCGGCTCGCTCGGCAGCAATATCCTGCTCGGCTTCGGCACCGTCGCGGTGGCGCTGGGCGGGGGATTCCTGTTTCCGACGGCCCAGTCGGTCATCGTCATCGGTGCCATTCTCTTCGTCGTCGGACTGGCCCTGATCCTCAAGCGGCAGAGCAAATGGGCGCTCTTTGCCCAGATCTGCATCACGGTCGGGGCGCTCGGCATCCTCGGCGGGGTTTCCTTCCTATCGGATGGCAATTTCTACGTGAGCGTCGGCCTCGCGGTCGGCCTCGCCGCGACCGCCTTCGTGGCCGGTTCGGGCCTTCTGATCGTGCTTGCCTTGCTCGAGTTCTCCGTCGCCCTGGGGAGCGGGACCGCATATTTCGGCGGGGGGTACTTCTTCTGGGCCGAACAGCCAACGCAGACCATCGCCGTGCTG
>JACRAF010000069.1 GCA_016213505.1 Devosia nanyangense | reverse complement strand
TCAAGGCACGCCGCTACAAACCGTACCCGCTCGTCCATCGTCCCAGTCTCTCGCCAAACCATCGCCAGGTCCTCCCGGCAGCAAGAAAACTGTTACCTATCCATCCGGTCCAGACTGTTACCTGTCTATCCGGGTCGGACACTATCTCGCTTCCTCCCCCGCAAGGGGGGAGGTGACCCGACTGCAAAGCGCCGTGTGCGCGACGAGCGCCGATTGGGACGATGCCCTACTCGCCAACGGCCTCAGCTAGACCCGCATCGCCTCGAACCGCACACTGGCTTCGGCGGTCATGCCGGGGGCCAGCACGATCACCCCCTCCCCCGGGTCGTCGAAGGCGCCGGGGCGGTTGAAGGCGCCCGAGGCGTTGGTCTGCGGTTCGACGCAGAAGTGCGGCTTGGCCGGGTCGGCGTAGATCATCAGGTGCTTGAACAACGAGTCCGCCGCGATGCGGAGGGCCACCCCGCGGCGCGGCCAGCGCAGCTCCGCAACCCCGTCCCAGCCGCCATAGTCGTTGTTGCGCCAGCCCTGCGGCAGGGGACGGGCGGCAGTGAAATCCAGTTCCGGTGGGATGCTGACCGGATTTCCGGAAACGCCGTCCGGCTCCTCGAGATAGAAGCGCCGGGCCGTGAACTGGAGGGTGACATCGGCATCGCGCTCGAACCAGGGATGGAGCCCGAGGCCGAACGGCATGGTGTCGCGGCCGGTATTGGTAAGCGTCACGGTGACGGTCAGCCCCGACGGGTCGAGCGCGAAGCGCTGTGTCGCGCGATAGGCGTAGGCCTCGCCGGGCTCGATCAGCTCGAGCTGCAGCAGCGCCTCGGACGGGCCGGCGCCGGCGAGGCGCCATGGACGCTGCCAGCCGGTGCCGTGGACGTTGTATTTTTCAGTCGGATTGTTGGCCGGGAAATTGTAGGTCTTGCCGCCGAATGTGAAGGCGTTGCCACTGATCCGGTTGGCGTAAGGCAGCATGGGGAACATGGCGACGCCCAGCACATTGCCGCTCGAGCGGTCCGACGCCGACAGCGGCCGCATCAGGTCGATGCCACCGAGCCGGAAGCTGGCGACGCTGCCGCCGATGGCGGGTGCGAGGTCGAGCGCCAGGTCGCCGGCCCTGAGCTCGACGAGGTCAGAAGCTGCGGCCATAACCAGCACTCCAGCCGCCATCGACCGACAGCATCTGCCCGGTGGTGTAAGTGTTGAGGGGATCGCAGAAGAACAGCACCGTATCGACCACCTCGGCGACGGTGCCCGACCGCTTGACCGAGGCGTGGCCGAGCATCGCCACATCGCCCGAGATCGCCGGCTCGCCGACGACGCCGACGCCCACCGCGTTGACCAGCACCCTGGGGCCGAGCGCCATGGCGAGGGCGCGCATCCCGGCGAGCGCGGCGGCCACCTGCACGGAATAATCGGGATGCCGCCGCATCGGCATTCCCGCCGCGGCGGAGAGCACGAAGAGAATGCGGCCGCTGCCGCGGGCGAACATCGCGTCGCCGGTCGAGCGCGCGATCGCCAGCAGCGGGGCAGCGTCGACGCCGTCCGCGGGCAACAGCGGCAGAACCGCGATGAGGATATCGGGCAGCTGCGCCGAGGCGCCGGCGGCGATCTCGGCGCCGTTCGCCGCCAGCGCGTGCAATGCCGCGTCGGCAATCTCGTTGCGGCTGCCCCTCAGTTCGACCACCGCGCCCTTGAGTTCGATCTGCATCGCTGCCCCTAGATCATGTAACCGGCGGTCCAGCCGCCATCGACCGCCAGCACCTGGCCGTTGATATAGCCGGCGCCGGGCGAGGCGAGGAACAGCACCGCCTCGGCGATCTCCTCGGCGCTGCCCGGCCGGCCGAGCGGCACGTGCTTCATGAACTCGCCGGTCCGCGCCGCAAAGCTGCCGTCGGCGCTGTAGAACAGCTGGCGCGTGCCCTCGCTCATGATCGAGCCGGGGGCGATGGCGTTGGTGACGATGCTCTGCGGGCCCAGTTCGAGCGCCATCGAGCGCGTCAGGTGGATGATCCCGGCCTTGGCGGCGACGAACGGGCTCTGCAAGCGCATCGCGGCGAGTCCCACCACCGAGGCGATGTTGATGATCCGTCCGCCCTCGCCCCGCGCCAGCATCGGCTTCAGCGCCGCCCGGCTCATCAGGAACAACCCATCGAGATCGATGCGGGTGATGCGGTCCCACTCCTCGATGGGAAAACCGTCGATGGTGACCCGGTGGGCAAAGGTGTTGACGCCGGCATTGTTGACCAGAATGTCGAGCCGCCCGAAGCGCGCCATGGTGGCGGCGACACCGGCCTCGGTCGACTCCTGGCTCGAAATATCCACCGCACACGCCATGGCCGAACGGTGTTCGCCGGCCAGCGCCTCGGCCCCGGCGAGATTGATGTCGGCGACAACGACCGACGCCCCGTTGTCGGCAAGTCGCTTGACGATGGCGCGGCCGATGGTGCCGGCGGCGCCCGTGACGAACGCCACCTTGCCGCTCAAATCGCAGCGCATGTCGGTATCCTCCCAGATCGCATTATGCTATTATAATACTCGCGCGTTTCCCGCAATCCGATTTGGGATCTGGCGCGATAGGATATCGCAAAGCGCCCCCAGTTACGGAGCCGAAAATTGTCGACGGAACCCGCCACGCTCATCTCGAGATTCCTCCTCACCGGACAATGCGCAATCGTCACCGGCGGCGGAAGCGGCATCGGCCGATCGGCGGCGCTGCTGCTGGCCGAGGCCAGAGCCCGGGTGGCCGTACTGGACAAATCGGAATCGAGCGCGCGTGCCACCGCCGACGAGATCGTCCGGCGCGGCGGCGAGGCGATGGCCCAGGCGGTCGACGTGACCGACGAGGCCGGGCTCGAGCGAGTTTTCGCGGCTGTCGCCGAACGCTTCGGTCGCCTCGACGTGCTGGTGAACAACGCCGGGATCGCGATCAGAGGCCCCGCCCTCGATCTGCCGGTGGCCGATTGGAACACGGTTCTCGCCGTCAACCTCACCGGCATGTTCGCGTGCGCCCGGATCGCGGCACGGCACATGAAATCGTTCGGCCATGGCGGCGCCATCGTCAACACCGCCTCGATCATGGGACTGTCGGGCGGGCTCTACCCCAACATCGCCTACCAGACGAGCAAGGGCGGGGTGGTGAACATGACGCGGGCCCTGGCGCTCGAGTGGGCCGGCGAGCTGATCCGGGTCAATGCGGTGGCCCCCACCTATGTCCGTACGGCGCTGACCGCCGGCCTCCTGACCAACCCCGAGATCACCGCGACCATCGCGGCAGCGACGCCGCTCGGACGGCTCGCCGAGCCCGAGGAGATCGCGGCCGCGATCCTGTTCCTCGCCAGCCCGGCGGCCAGCATGATCACCGGCGTCATCCTGCCCGTCGACGGCGGCTACCTGGCGCGCTGACGGAACGGGCGGAGGCGGTCGCGCCTCACCTGGCACGGGCCTGGGCCGGGATCTCCGGTTCGTCCGGCCGGGGACGGTTGGCGAGGATTTCCGCCGCGACATCGGAAGCGGGCATCGGCCGGCCGAAGAAGAAGCCCTGCACCTGGTCGCCATTGGCCGCATCGAGGAACGCCGCCTGCTTGGCGGTCTCGACGCCTTCCACGGTGACATTCATGTCCAGCTCGCGCCCCAGCGCGATGATGGTCTTGATGACGGTCTCGGCATTGTGGCCCGAATTCCCCAAACCCTGCATGAAGCTGCGATCGATCTTGATCTTGTCGAACGGGAACCGCCACAGATAGCTGAGGCTCGAATAGCCGGTGCCGAAATCGTCCATGACGATGACCACGCCCATGGCCTTGAGCTTGTCGAGTTCCGCCATGATCGCCTCGCTGTTGCCCAGCAGCAGGGTTTCGGTGATCTCGAGTTCCAGCCGGTGCGCCTCGAATCCGGTCTCGGCCAAAGTGGCGGCGACCATGTCGCTGACGCTGCCGGCGGCGAATTGCGACGGCGACAGGTTGACCGCCACCGTCAAATGGCTTGGCCACGTCGCCGCGGTCCGGCAGGCTTCCTTGAGCACCCAGGCGCCGATCTTGTCGATCACCCGGATTTCTTCGGCGATCGGGATCAGGGTCATCGGCGGGATGAACTCCCCGTCCGCCCCGCGCAGGCGCAGCAGCGCCTCGAAGCCGAGCAGGGTCCGATCCGACACCTCGAACAGCGGCTGGAAATGCAGCTCGAACCCACCATGCGCCACTGCGTCGCGGATCACCCGCTCGAGCGCGATCCGGTTCACCAGGTCGGCGTCCATCTCGGGCACGAAGAAGCGGACGCAGTTGCGGCCGTCGAACTTGCTCTTGTAGAGCGCCAGGTCGGCGCTCTTGAGCAACCGCTCCGGAGTGGCGCCGTCGGCCGGCGCGAGGGCGACGCCGACACTGACGGTGGTGATGATCTCCTGCTCCTTGAACCGGATCGGCTCCGCGATGGCGGCGGTCAGGCGGTGGGCAAACTCCTCGACCTGGTTCCTGCTGACGACGCCGGTCTCCAGCACGACGAATTCGTCGCCGCCGAGCCTCGCCACGGTGTCGCCGAGCCGGGTCACTGCGCGCAACCGCTCGGCGACGGTCTTGAGCAGGAAGTCGCCGCCGTCGTGCCCCAGCGTATCGTTGACCTCCTTGAAGTGGTCGATGTCGATGAAGTGCACCGCCAGCTCGTCCCCACCTGCGACCGAGACGGCAAACGCCGTGTTCATCTCGTCGATCAGCTGCGCCCGGTTGGACAGGCCCGTCAGCGCGTCGTGATGGGCGAGAAACCTTATGCGCCGGTCGGCCTGCTGCTTTTCCCTGGTTCGCGAGTACCAGGCAAAGGCTGGCGCGCCGAACGAGACGCCGGTGAGCAGACAGAGCGCGACCGCTCCCACCAGGAAGGTCCCGTAGAAGCTGTCGCGCTGATCGGTTTGATCGACATAGGCCGCGACGATCGCGATCGGCCGGCCCTCGACGATGACGGGGACATAGGCCCGCGCGAAGTAGGACGGGAACCCGGGACTGCCCGCGACGGTCTGCAGCACCGGCCGCCCGCTCTTGATCGCCGCGGCCGCATCGGCGCTGAATTCCGAGATGTCGACCGGGGCGATCTGCTCCTGGTCCGCGATGAGCTGCGAGAACCCTTCGCGGTTGAAGATCTCGTAGCGGAACAGCTGTCCGGCTTTCCTTGCGCCCTCGAGAAACACCGTGCTGGCGGCGGAGGGCAGCTCACCCGACGCGATGTGCTCGAGGTCGGCGACGCTCGCGACCATGTACTGCGCCCAGTTCCGGGCGGTGATGGTTGCGCTCTGGGCCAGCAGATAGTCGCTCGTCGCCTTGGCGATGAGCCAGGTCCCGCCGACCAGCACGCCAAATGCCACGACCAGCACGCCGACAGTGCGCGCAACGGATGGTTTGCCGAACGGTAGCAGCATCTCGATTCCTATTCAGCGGCCCGCAGGCCCGTCAGTTCGGTCTGGGCCATATCGAGCAGCCCCTGATTGCGGGGGTCCGTCTTGAGCCAGTCGGAAATGACCGACTGGAACGCCGTATGCGCCTGCTCCAGATCCGCCGGCGAGGGGAGCACCACGGTTCGCCTGGCGTCGGCCTCGAGCTCCGCCACGACCGCGGCATCGGCGCTGCCATAGACCTCGATGTAGCGGGCGGCGGTCCACTCGCCGCTGTATTTGGCGATGAGGTCCTGGGCCGCCTGCGGCAGGGCTTCGAACACCTTGCGATTCATCACCAGCGCGATGGGCGCGCCGGAGAGGCCGAGCATGAAGTGGTTGGTGGCAATCCGCTTGACGCCGAAATCGGCGAGCGGCACGGTCGCGAGCACCGTGGCGTCGATCTCGCCCGAGCTCAGCGCATCGGCGATCTGGCTGAGTTCCAGCGGGATCGGCAGCGCCCCGAGTTTCTCTAGCGCCGCGGTTTCCATGGTGTTGTTGATGCGGATGGTCCGGCCACTCAGATCATTGACGCTGCCGATCGGCTGCCGGCCATGGAAGGTTTCGGGTTCGGTGACATAGGCGCCGAGCACCACATAGTCGTCGTATCCCCTGAGCGCATTGCGGGCGATCAGCCGGGTGAAAACGAGGCTCGCCTCGCGCTCGTCGCGGTAAAGGCCCGGCAATTCGAGGACTTCGTTGTCGGGAAACAGCGCCGGGGTGTAGCCGGGAACGAGGTACGCAATGTCCGCCGTGCCATCGAGGGCGACCTGCGGTTGCTGGGCCACTTCGCGCCCCAGCACGCCGCCGGAGTAGACGACGATTTCGACCAGGCCTTTGCCCTCCGCGTTGACCGCGTCGACGAAGGGCTGGACGGTCGAGCGAAACAGCGTCGACTGGTCGGAGGCAAAGAAGGCCAGCTTGAGAGTGATCGGGGCGGAGATCGCCGCGACGGGCAGCAGCGCAAGTGCAAGCGTCGCCAACCATGCCAGTGCCTTAGTCATCGGTCTCTCCGTCGTAGCATCGACCTCGCGCCGGCTCGGCAAGTCAGTTCGTCGTTCCCCCCGAAGATTCTGATTGCGATACGCTTTCACTTCTGCCGGGCACTAGTGCGCTGGCAACTCTTGGCAAACTCTTAAATTGAATTGTAGCCTGCTAAGTACCTCGCGACGGACGCCGCGGCGTTCGATCCGAGCAGGTGGCCGGCCGGTAACACAACATTAAGTCTAGGTCGCGGAAAAAGCGCTGCTTTGCGCCTGCGGCTCTTGCCCAATGCCGCCGCTCGTGACGAGACTCTTTTGCGCGGCAGGTGTGGTCATCGTCATGACCCTCTAGAGCTGCGTTCTGTTACCGGCATGCGAAGGGGCATCGGCATGCGTCGCCGCACTATTGGGACTTTGCGTTGGGGCGTTCTCGCGGTGGCGATGGCGGCATTGCCGCTCGCCGGCTGCAGTTCGGGATATTCCGGCGGCGCCAGCGCCTTCGGCAATTCCAAGGTCGAGATCGCCGAGCTCAAAAATGCCGGCAGCTACACGGCCGACAGCGCGCTGGCGGAAGCCCGCGCGCACTTCCGCAGCAGCGACTATGGCTACTCCGCCGCTCTCTACAAGGTTGCCGTCAACCTCTCGCCGAAGAACCCTGAGGGTTATGTCGGCCTCGCCGCATCCTATGATCGCCTGCGCCGCTTCGACCTCTCGGACCGCGTCTATGAGAGCCTCTTCGGCCTCGCCGGAGGCACCGCGCAATACTACAACAATGTCGGCTATTCCTACCTGTTGCGCGGCAACCTGGCGGCCGCCGCGACGAACTTCCGCAAGGCCCTGAAGCTCGACCCCGACAACGTCGTCGTCGCCAACAATCTGCAGATCATTGCCAACGCCACCGCCGCGGCGCGCGCGTAAGGCGACGGAGAGCTGCTGAGAGAGGCGGTTGCTGCTGGTCTGCCGCTATTCGGCGGGCGGCGGCTCGGTCGACGCACCCACCGATCCGTTCTTGCCCAGACCCGACGTCGAATATGCGGAATCCTTGGCGGGATCGATCGTCTCGGCCTCGAGATTGGCGTTGACGGCATCGCCGGCGTGGTAGGCGACCCGGTCGGTGTGCTGCAGATAGTCGTAGGTGCAGCCGCCCAGGGTGAGGGCCAGCATAGCGGCCAGCGCGGCGATCCCGATGGCCGGCAACCGCCCGCTCATTTGACGCTCCCCGGTCCGAGATCGATGATGTAGCCGTACGGCCCGGCGACACCGGCGCCGGACTGGAAATCCTGGATCATCCGCGACGTCACTTCCATCTGTCCGAGGGCGAAGAACTCGGGATCGTTCGCCGGCTGGGTCTGATCGAGCGGCGTCGCGACGATCTGGCCGGGCGTGCTGGGCTGCACCAGCCGCGGCGTAACGATCACCACCAGCTCGGTGTCGTGTTTCTGGTAGCTCGACGATTTGAACAGCGATCCGAGGATCGGCACGTCGCCGATCCAGGGCAGCTGGTTCTGGCTGAGATTGGACTCGTTCTGCAGAAGTCCGGCGACCGAAAAGCTCTGCCCATCCCGCAGTTCCACGGTGGCGTCGAGGGTGCGGGTGTTGAACACCGGATCGCCCGCCGCAGTCGTGCCGCCGATGCCGCTGACTTCCGGCGTCAGGTGAATCTGGATGCGGTCGCCATCGAGCACCACCGGCGTGAACACCAGCCGCACGCCGAAATCCTTGTAGGTCAACGTCGTGTTGCCGTTGCCGTCGGCGACCCGGATCGGCACCTGCCCGCCGGCGAGAAAGCTCGCATTGACGCCCGATAGAGTGGTGAGGTTCGGCTCCGCCAGGGTGCGCACGAGGCGCTTGGATTCGAGCGCCGTGAGGGTGGCGCTGAGGCTGACGCCGGTTGCTCCCGAAATCACCGAGGTGATGAACGACGAGAACGACTTGGCGCCCGCTGTCGGGCTGTCGGGGCCGCTGCCGATCTTGGCGGTCACCCCGCCGACGCTGCCGCCCCACTCGATGCCGAGCGCCCGGCCGGCATCGCGCTGCGCTTCGAGGATGCGCACCTCGAGGTTGACCTGCTGGCCGCCCACCAGCGTCATGGTGTTGATGATCGCCGGGCTGCCATATTGGGCGACGATGTCGAGGATCTTCTGCATCGACACTGCATCGGCGACCGTGCCCGAGAGCCGGACCCGACCGTTGACCGTGCCGACCTTGACGTTGGAATTGGGCACGGCGGCGCGGATGGAGCGCGAGATGTCCGCCGTATCGGCACCCACCTGCACGGCCAGCAGGCCAATCGGCGCGCCATCGGCGGAATAGAGATTGACCGTGGTGGTGCCAAAGGTCTTGCCGACCACATAGATCGATTTGTCGGTGATCGGCTGCGCATCGGCGATGGCGGGATCGGCGGCGACGATCTTTCCGACCGCGGCGGAGACGATCACCGTCACCGCCTGCGACACCGGCAGGTTGATCCGCATCACCGAGGTGGTCGAGAGATCGTAGTTGACGGTCTGCGCGGCGGCGGGGCCGAGACCAGCGACAAGCCCGACGAGGAACACGGCGAGCAGCGCCAGCAGGCGGAGCCCGCGGCCGATCCTGCCGGGTTTCGGCCCGCGCCGACGTTTCAATCCGGTCCCCACTGTCTGACGCTCTGCTAACGTTTTCATCGACACGGCAAATCCTAACGATGTCCGGTCAACGGCGGCTTAACGCTGTTGTCGGATTCTCATTCGTGGCCGTCTCCGCGGCCAGCAAGGGCGGTCACTTCGTCCAGAACGGACTCGTCATGCGGATCGCCTGGTTGGGGTCGACCTTCTCGACCGCCGTGAAATCGACGATCGAGCGCAGGACCAGCGACAGCTTTCCCGCCGCGGTGGCATTTATGATCGCCTCCGACTGCTCCGGATCGAGTTCGAGGGTGGCGATGGCGTGGTCGGCAAAGATTTCGGCGCGTGGATTGTTGGGGTCGGCCGGCGCCCCGGTGGTCCCGGTTTCGCCGAGCCTTGTGTTGATGGCCAGCACCCGCACATTCCGCAGGATGGTCTGCGACACCTGGTCGCCCAGGTCCGAGGCGCGGGTCAGGACCACATCGACATGGTCGTTGGGCACGATGAAGCCGCCGGACGCCGCTTCCGCCACGACCGGAACCGACACGCCGCGCATGCCGCCCCCGAGGACGGCCGAGAGATAGCCCTGATCGGTCTGCACCAGCTTTTGCTGGCGGATCGGCTCGCCGGGGAAAAACTCGAAGCGCGCCACCGAGCCCGTCATGCTCGCGATCGCGTCGGGCGTCGCCGCGTTGGTCACGTATTCGGGACGCACCTCCCCCTCCGGCCAACCCCGCCATTCGACGAGTTCGGGCGACAGCCGCTCGCCGATGCCGATGGCCTGTTTGGCGACCAGGATCATCGCTGTCGGCGCCGGCGCCGGCTGCGCCGCGACCTCGACGGCGACACTGGCCGGCGGCTCGCGCTGCAGCACCAGGAACGCGGCAAGCCCGCCCGCCAGCAGGGCGACCAGGAGCAGGATGATGCGTGTCGGGTGGAGATTGCGGCTCCAGTGCAGCTGATTGCGCAGGCCGCCGAAATTCTTGTCTTCGACCCGCGACAGGACGGCCTGCAGCGCCTCGGCGCGCAGCGCCTCCATGCCGCGGCGCTCGCCCTTGCGGCGATCGGGCTTGGGGAACGATATCCGCTCGACTTCGGCGGCCGGAGCGGCGGGTTCTTCGCGCTCGATCTCGCCGACATTGGATTGCGTGCGCCGGAGCAATTTTCCCCCTCCTGAGGCGGCCCGATGGTCGAGCCGGTCCGCGGCGACATTCGGTCGCCCGCACTCTGTCTAGGCCGCCGGGATCACCGTCCGGTTGCAAAAGCGGTGAAAATCCAATCAATCGGACAAATCGGAGATTAGCCCTGTCTGCGTCGCCTACCGCCCCGCCACGGCGAGCGCGTCGCTTTCGCCCTCGACCAGTTCCATCGGCCAGATCTTGTGCACGATGCCCTGCGGATAGATCTCGGCATAGGCCGGCATCGAAGCGAGCAGCGATTCGCCGAGCGCGATGCCCAGATCGCGCAGCGACATGCGAAAGCACGTCAGAGTCGGGGAGAGGAAGCGCGACAGCGGCGACTCGCGAAAGCCGATGACGGCGAGGTCGCGGCCCACCCTGAGGCCGGCTTCGTTGATGCGGCGATAAAGCCCGATCGCCATCTGCTCGTAGATCAGCACTACGGCGGTCGGCTGCTCGGGCAGGGCGAGCAACTCGTGGGCGATCTGGTAGCCGCCCTGCTCCGACGAGGCGGCGCGGATGACGAGGCTCGGGTCGAGCGCGATGCCGTGGCGGGCGAGCCCGGCCTTGCAGGCGTCGAGGAAGACGAAGCCCAGATTGATGTCGTTGCTGGGAACGCCGATCGCGATCCGGCGATGGCCGGCGGCGACCAGCCGGTCGATGGCGCGGTTGGCCACCCCCTCGAAATCGAGATCGAGCCAGGGATAGGTGCCCTTGGTGCCCGAACGGCCCAGCGCGATGAACGGGATGCGCGCCTTGTCGAGGAACTCGATGCGCGCATCCTTGCGATGGGTCGCCGAGATGATGAGCGCATCGACGAGGCGCCGCGCCACGATGCGCTGCACGTATTGCGCCGGATCTTCCTCGGTCGAGCACGGAAGAACCACCAGATCGAGGTGATGGCGGCTCAGCACGCTGTGCACGCCATCGACGACGCCGAGGAAGAAGTTGTCGCCATTATCGGCGGAATTGCCCGATTCGATCATGAAGCCGATGGCATTGGTGGAGCCCTGCCGAAGGCTCCGGCCCGACTGGTTGGGGACGTAACCGAACTCGGCGGCGGCCTCGAGCACGCGCCTTCGCGTCTCCTCGTTGACGTCGGGACGGCCGTTGAGGGCGCGCGACACGGTACCGATGGAGATGTTGAGCCGATCGGCTAGCTGCCTGATCCCCTTCATGTTTCTCTCGCTGTTCTTGCCGGTCCGACGCACGGCCGGAAACGTTTACGAAATCCTATTGACACGGAAGCGGCGCCGAATATAGCGTCGTAAACGTTTACGGAACACCGTCGGCAAGACGCGACAAAACGCGCGGCCGGCATCCGTCGGGAGGATCAACTTGCAATTTCGTGCCGTTTTGGCCGGGTGCGGAGCTATGTCCAGAGGTTGGCTCAAGGCGATTGCCGAGACGCCGGCCCTGAGAGACCGCATCACCATCGTCGGGCTCAACGACATCAACCCCGATGCGGCCAACCGGCTGGCCACGGAGTTCGGGCTGACGCGTGCGGCGGTCGAAACCAACCTCGAGGCACTGCTCGCCGGCACCCGGCCGGACCTCGTATTCGACATGGTGATCCCCGGCGCGCGCCATGACGTGGTGGCGACGGCGCTCGAGCATGGATGCCACGTGCTGTCCGAAAAGCCGATGGCGACCAGCCTCGAGGAGGCGCGCGACCTCGTGGCCCGCGCCACGACGGCGGGCAAGGTGCATGCCATCGTCCAGAACCGCCGCTTCAACAATGGCGTGCGTCGCATCAAGGCAACGCTCGGCAGCGGGGCGCTGGGCACGCTCAACGCCATCCATTGCGACTTCTTCGTGGGCGCCCATTTCGGCGGCTTCCGCGAACAGATGGAGCATGTGCTGCTGGTCGATATGGCGATCCACACCCTGGATGCCGCCCGCTACGTCTCGGGCAAGCAGCCGCTCGCCGTCTACTGCCACGAGGCCAACCCCAAGAGCTCGTGGTACGCGCAGGGCTCGGTGGCCAACGCCATCTTCGAATTCTCCGACGACGTGCTCTTCACCTATCGCGGCTCGTGGAGCGCGGAAGGGGCCAATACGAGCTGGGACTCGTCGTGGCGCATCGTCGGCTCCAAAGGGACGCTGCTCTGGGATGGAGCGGACAAGTTCGAGGCCAGCATCGTCGCCGGCAGCGAGGGCTTCTTCCGCCCGCTCGAACCCCTCGCCGTGCTGCCGGCCGCCGACGCCGGCCAGACGCTGGGGCATGCCAGCGTGCTGCTCGATTTCATCGACGCCATCGAACAGGGCCGAGCGCCCGAGACGGTGAGCTCGGACAACATCAACAGCCTCGCCATGGTGTTTGCCGCCATCGAGAGCGCCAGGACGCGCCAGCGCGTCGCCATTGCAGCCTGAGGATATCGAATTGACCGACCCCGCCAAAGCCATCCGCATCGGCACCATGATCAAGGCCACCGAAGGCAAGGCCGCCGACAACATCGCGGCGATCGCCGACCTCGGCTTCGAGAGTTTTGAGCCGTTCTTCTGGCAGACCACCAGCGGCCAGGACCTGGGCGAACTCGGCAAGCGCTGCCTCGATGCCATCGGCAACCGCGACATCACCATCTCGACGCTCGGCATGTTCGGCAATCCGCTCGAAGATCAGGAGATGGACCGCCAGACGCTGCAAGGCTGGAAGGACTGCATCGACAACGCCCACCATTTCGGCGCGACCTGCGTCGCCGGCTTCACCGGCCGCATCCGCAACAAGCCGCTGACCGACAGCCTGCCGAAGTACAAAGAGGTGTGGTCCGAGCTCGCCAAGCGCGCCGCCGACAAGGGCATCAGAATCGCGTTCGAGAACTGCGCCATGGACGGCAATTGGCAGACCGGCGACTGGAATATCGCGCACAATCCCGATGCCTGGGAGCTGATGTTCAACGAGACGCCGGACGACAATCTCGGGCTCGAATGGGAGCCCTGCCACCAGCTCGTCTATCTCATCGATCCGCTGCCCCAGATCCGCAAATGGGCCCACAAATTCTTCCACGTGCACGGCAAGGACGCGACGGTGCGCTGGGAGGTGATCAAGGAGCACGGCATCTTCGGCAAACAGAAGTTCGTGTTCATGCGCACCCCGGGTTTCGGCGACAGCAACTGGGTCGACGTCATCTCCGAGTTGCGCCTCGCCGGCTGGACCGGCTCGATCGACATCGAGGGCTGGCACGATCCGGTCTATCGCGACGCGCTCGAGATGACCGGACAGGTCCGGGCGCTCAACTATCTCAAGGACGCACGCGGCGGAGATTTCATCGAAGCTGCGTGAGCCGACATACCCAAATCCTGAGCCGGACCAATCGCGGACCGATCGCCGGCTACAATGGGAGGACAATGGTCCGCTGATGAGGAGGAACACCGACATGACTTCACTCTCGAAAGTGGCGCTGGTCGCCGGCGCATCGCTGATGCTGCTGGGCAGTCCGGCCTTCGCCCAGGACAAGACGTTCAACATCTGGTGGTACGAGGGCGCCGACAGCGCCCAGGGCATCACCTGGACCAAGGCTCTCGAAGAGCTCAAGGCCAACCATCCTGACGTGACGGTGAACTTCGAGCAGAAGACGTTCGACCAGCTGCAGCAGTCGGGAAGCATGATCCTGAACTCCGCCGAGGCGCCCGATGTTCTCGAATACAACAAGGGGAACGCCACGGCCGGCCTGGTTGCAAGCCAGGGCCTGCTGACCAATCTCGACGACGCCTACACCGCCGAGGGCTGGGACAAGGTCCTCAACGAGGGCCAGCTGGTGCTGAGCCGCTACAATGAGCTCGGCATCTACGGCTCGGGCCCGATCTGGGGCATCTCGACCTACGGCGAGTATGTCTCGGCGTTCTACAACATCGACGCGTTCGAGAAGGCCGGCGTGAAAGTGCCGGCGACGCTCGAGGAACTGACAGCGGCCTTCGACACGTTCAAGGCCCAGGGCGTCACCCCCCTGGCGCTCGGTGGCGCGTCGACGAGCGGTCAGCACCTGCTGGCATCGCTCGCCTACACCAAGGCCGACGACACCTGGGTGCAGAACTATCAGGGTCTCAAAGCACCGCTCGACGGCGCACCGTACCTGTTCGCCGCGCAGACGCTGACCGACTGGCTGGCCAAGGGCTACATCACCAAGGACTCGACCGGCATGAACGACGACGACGCGTCGCTGCAGTTCACCTCGGGCAAGTCGCCGATGTACGTGTCGGGCACCTGGAACCTCGGCAACTTCTCGGCCAACATCAAGGACTTCAAGTGGGGCCAGTTCGTGATCCCGACGCCGAAATATTCGGTGGGCTCGACGGGTAATTTGTGGATCATCCCCAAGGGCTCCAAGAACCCCGAACTCGCCAAGGAGTTCATCAGCCTCCTGCTCTCGACCAAGTATCAGACCGAGCAGGCCAACAATGGTGGCGTGTCGTTCGCCGCCGATCCGGCCGGCGTCACCAATCCGGTGGGCGCCAACGCGTCGGCCGTGTTCGCGCAGATTGCGGCCAAGCAGGGCCTCGGCTTCTATCCTGACTGGCCGGTGCCGGGTTACTATGACGTTCTGAACCAGAAGGACACGGGCCTCCTGCAGGGCACGCTGAGCCCCGAGCAGTTCGTCGACGAGATCAAGACCGTCTACGACGACGCACAGGCGAGCCAGTAAGGCGGGCCGCAACTGACGGGCTGCCGCCCACCAGGCGGCGGCCCAATCCGGGGAGGGTGAGATGGCTGTCGATAGTGTCGCCCGTCACAGACGCGGCTACTACTTGTACCTGATCCCGGGCTTCCTCGGGCTGATCCTGATCGTCATCGGTCCGCAGATTGCCAACTTCGTGTTGAGCTTCACGGCCTGGAAAGGCGTGGGAACCCCGCGCTGGGTGGGCGCACAGAACTATCAGCGGCTGCTGACGGACGATCAGTTCTGGGGCTCGATGCACAACACGCTCTTTTACATGCTCTCGATGACCGTGATCCCCGTGCTGATCGGTCTGGTTCTCGCCTCGCTGCTGTTCGACTATGTCCGCGACCAGTTCAGCGAGAGGCTGTCGAGCTTCTTCCGGGCGGCGTTCTATCTGCCGCAGATCCTGCCGCTCACGGTGGCCGGCGTCTTGTGGGGATGGATCCTCAATCCCGTCGGTGTCGCCAATGCGATCCTCAAGATGGTCGGGCTCGGGGCGCTTGCGCAAAACTGGATCGGGGACGCGACCTACGCCCTGGCGGCCGTTTCGCTGGTCATCGTGTGGGTGCAGGTGGGTTATTGCCTCGTCGTCTTCATGGCGGGCCTGTCACGCATCGATCCCGCGCTCTACGAAGCCGCCCAGCTCGACGGGGCCGGGTGGTGGCAGCGGCTTGTGGCGATCACGGTGCCGATGCTTGCACCCGAGATTTTTGTCGTGGCGCTCACGACGCTGATTGCCGCGCTCAAAGTGTTCGCGCCGGTGTTCGTGCTGACGCAGGGTGGACCCGACGATGCGACGCTCGCGCCGTCCTATCTCACCTACTTCCATTTCTTCACGACGCAGCGTGTGGGCTACGCTGCGGCAGTGTCCACGGTTCAGATGATCCTCACGCTGGGGCTCGCGGTGATCTTCCTCGTGTTCCAGCAGCGGCAAGCGGAACGGGGAGTGTAGCAATGGCCGAGGCAACCGTATTCGCAAGCAACCCGGCCAAGGCCGCCGTCGCGCACGCTCACCAGGCACGCTCGCCGATGCGATGGCTCGTGCTTGCCGTGCTGCTGGCCCTGCTGGTGTTCACCCTGTTCCCGTTCTTCATAGCGCTGCTCAACGCCTTCAAGCCGGGCACCGACTATGTGCGCGGCGGTCCGCTGTCGATCCCGACTTACCTGCAGTTCGACTCGATCGCGAAGTTCTGGAAAGACGCCGACTATGCGCGAAAGCTCTTCAACAGCACGCTGATCAGCGTGACGGTGTCCGTCCTCGCGGTGGGCATCAGCCTGTTCAATGCATATGCGCTCGGCATCGGCCGCGTAAGGGGCTCGACCGTCATCCTCGCCATCCTGCTGCTGGGCACCATGGTGCCGCAGGAGTCGATCATCTATCCGATCTACTGGATGGCCAAGACGGTGGGGCTCTATGACACCCAACTGTCGGTGATCATCGTCACCGCGGTGCTCCACAGTGCTTTCGGGACTTACCTGCTGTCATCGGTGATGAGCACATTCCCGCGCGAGATTCTGGAGGCCGCCGAGATTGACGGGGCGACGCGCTGGCAGACCCTCACCAAGGTGGTGATCCCGATCATGACCCCGACGCTGATGGTGCTGGGGACATTCTTCTTCATCTGGACCTGGAACGAGTTTCTGATCCCGGTGGTGATGCTGGTCTCCAACAACAACCAGACGGTCGCCGTCGCCATGGGCCTGACGCGCGGACAGAACATGTCCGACCCGACCCTGCAGGCCGCAGCGGGTCTCCTCGGCATCCTGCCCACGGTGATCTTCTTTTTGATCTTCCAGCGCACGCTGACCCGCGGCGTCGTGGCCGGCGCGGTCAAGTAGGCGGGGCCGCGGCGCGACCCGCCTCGGTCAGTCGCCGAGCGGCTCGAGCTCCCTGCCCTTCCTGTGCGTAACGACGTTGTATTTGATCCGGCGCAGCGTCTCGAGCGCCGACGCATCGAGCCGGTAGCCGGCGGCGGCCGAGACCAGATCGATGATCGCGAGGAAGGCGTAGCGCGACGCCGTCGGCTTCATGGTGTCGGGGAATTCCGGAATATCGACGGTCAGCGCCACGTCGCAGATCTTGGCGAGGTCGGTGTCGGGCGCGGTGATGCAGATGGTGCTGGCGCGATAGTGCTTGGCCAGCTCCACCGCCTCGACCACTTCGCGCGTGCGCCCGGTGGCGGAGATGGCGATCACCAGATCGTGCGGCTTCAGCGTCGATGCCGTCATCCGCATGATGTAGGGGTCGGAGTGGGCCGAGACGACGACGCCATAGCGGAACAGGCGATATTGCGTCTCCTGCGCCAGCGCCGTCGAGCTGCCCCCCAGACCGAACACCGCCACCTGGTGGGCGGTGGCGATCAGCTCGGCGGCGCGGACGATGTCGCGCGGGTCGACCTGCCGCTCGACGGCATTGAGCGCGCTGCGGGCCTCGCCGAAAACGACGTTCCACATCGGTGACGCGTTGTCGCTCGGGGCCGGCGGCTGCTCCGGGCTGAGATAGAGCCGGCCGACGACGACGCTTTGCGCCAGCTTGAGCTTGAAGTCGCGCACCCCGTCGCAGCCGATGGCGCGGCAGAAGCGCGTGACCGTCGGCTCGCTGACATCGGCGCGGCGGGCGATCACGGCGTTCGATGCATCGACCGAGAAGGCGACGTCGGCGAGCACCACGTCGGCGACCCGGCGTTCCGCCGGACGCAGATCGGCATAGGAATCCTTGATCTGCGAGAGGATGTCGGGGATGGGCTTGTCGTAGCGCAATTGCCCGGCCCTGCGCTGGCTTGCATCACCCAAAATGACTGCCTTTCGTTTGCACCGGCCGACCGTCGCGGCATGCCAACAACATGATCCATGTTGGAAACTTACACAACCCTCCTACCTAGAACCGCCCGATTTCCGGGCCTTTTGGGCCATATGTAAGTTTTTTCGGTGCCCCATTGACTCATCGTGTAGGATAATCACAAACTCGACCATCAACTGACGGGTGCTTGTGAGAGCGTCCCGCCAGGCGGGCAGGACGGGGACCGCGACGACGATGAGCCTTCGGGAACAATCGAACCCAAAGCTGCGGGTGCGGGGCGCGACGAAGGTCTATCCGACGGCCTCCGGCGACCTCGTCGCCATCGACAATTGCAACCTCGATATCGAGGCCGGCCAGATCGTTTCGATCGTCGGACCGTCGGGCTGCGGCAAGACCACGCTGCTCTGGTCGATGTCGGGCCTGCACAGCCTCAGCGCCGGCGAGGTGCTGATCGACGGCAAGCCGATCACCGGCCCGAGCTCGGAAATCGGCATGGTGTTTCAGGACGCCAATCTGCTGCCCTGGCGCAACCTCGACGCCAACATCCACTTCCCGTTCGAGATCAAGCATCAAAAGCCCGACCGCGACTGGATCGCGCGGCTCACCCATCGGGTCGGGCTCGAGGGCTTCGGCGAGCGCTTCCCGCGCGAACTCTCGGGCGGCATGCAGCAGCGCGCCGCTCTCGTCCGGGCCCTCTCGTTCAAGCCCTCGGTGCTGCTGATGGACGAACCGTTCGGCGCCCTCGACGCCTTCACCCGCGAGGAAATGAACCACCTCGTCGAGGAGATCTACCTCGACACCAGGACCACCATCGTCCTCATCACCCATTCGATCGACGAAGCGATCTTTCTCTCCGACCGGGTTATCGTCATGAGCACCCGGCCGGGCCGCGTCGCCAAGGAATATGCGGTGCCCTTCGCGCGACCGCGCTCCTTCGAGATCATGGCCACCAAGGAGGTCTTCGACCTCACCAACGCCATCAAGCTGGACATCGTCGGCGAGCAAAAGAGCAAAGCCTCGACGGCGACGCGCAAGCTCCCCCAGGCGGCACACTAGGATTCCGCTTCAAATGGACAGCAACGACGCCATCCCCGAATTTACCAAAGCCGCGCCCGGTGGCGACGTCGGCGTCGCCAACATGTCGGCGCTGGCGGCCGGACCCGGCATCAAATCGGCGCGCGAAGTGGCGGCGATCATCGGCGTCGCCGTGGTGGTGATCGGTGCGACCGAGTTTGCGCTGCGCTGGTTCAACGTCCCGCAATACATCATGCCGGCGCCCAGCCTGATCGCCCAGGCGCTGGTCACCGAGTTCCCGCATATCCTGCCGCATCTCGGGCACACGCTGGTCGAGCTGTTCTCGGGCTTTGGCATCGGCGCCCTCATCGGGCTGGTCCTCGCGGCGGTCATCACCCAGTTCCCGTTCGCCGAGAAGATCATCACGCCCTACATCCTGCTGCTGGTGACGACGCCGATGCTGGCGCTCGTGCCGCTGCTGATCCTGCGTTTCGGCTTCGGCTATACCCCGCGCATCATCGCGGTGGCGCTTGCCGCCGGCCCCATGGTGATGATCAACGCGGCCACCGGCTTTCGCCGCGTCGATCGCGGCAAGATCGCACTGGCGCGCTCCTATGGCGCGACGACGCTGCAGATCTTCTGGAAGATTCGCGCCCCGATGGCGCTGCCGATGATCCTCGTCGGCCTCATGGTCGGGGCGATCTTCGGGCTGCTCACGGCAGTCGGCGCCGAGATGGTCGGAGGCGGCTTTGGCCTCGGCAACCGGCTGACATCCTATTCGTCGATGATCCAGATGCCGCAGTTTTTTGCCGTCGTGGTGATCCTCTCGATGCTCGGCATTCTCATCTACATCCTCTTTTTCCTGATCGGAAAGAAGTGGGCGAGCTGGGAAGCATAGCTAGACCACCCGCGCCGGGGACGGAGCGGGTGCACGCGAACAAGAAGAACTCAACAGGGGAGACTGATATGACTGAATTCACGTCCAGATTGCCCGGCCTCAACCGCCGGACCTTCCTCCAGGTCAGCGCCGCGGGCGTCGTAACCGCCACCGTGTTCGGCTCGGTCGGCCGCGCCTTGGCCGAACCGTACTCGAAGTTCACGTGGATCTCGCCGCGTGGCACGCTCGAGGTGCTCGACGATTTCGGCTACTGGATGGGCAAGAAGCTGGGCTATTTCGACGATCTCGGCGTTCAGACCGAGATGCAGCCGGGCCCGTCGGACGGCACCGCCACAGTGAAGTTCGTCGATGTCGGCCAGGCCGATATGGGCTTTCCGTCGCCGGGCATTTTCTCGTTCGCGCTCGAAAACGGCATGAAGCTCAAATCGGCGTTCCACTGGGGCGCGCTCGACACCTTCAGCCTTGCGTTCCGCAAGGGCGAGGGCACCAACGATCTCAAGCAGCTCGAGGGCAAGACCATCCTGCTCGGCTCCGCCGCGTGGCAGTCGATCGTCGATCCGATGCTCGCCGTGCACGGTGTCGATATCTCGAAGGTGAAATACGTCGAAGCCGGCTGGCCCACCTGGGGCACCGCGCTCGCCTCCGGCCAGGGTGACGCCGCCCTCGCCTGGGAGGGTCTGCGTGCCGAGTGGATCGGCAGCGGCCTCGATTTCGAGTACTGGCTCGGCGTGCAGCGCTCGCCGCTGTTTGCCAACACCTATGTGGTGCGTGCCGCCGATCTCGACGATCCCGATCGCAAGGCCTTCCTCGACAAGTACCTGCGTGCCTGGTCGATGGGGTTGGAGTTCTCGTATCACAACCCGATGGCCGCGGTGGAAGCGGTGTTCGAGCAGTTCCCGACGCTCGCCACCAACATCGGGCCGGAACTCGGCGCGACCTCGATCCTGCAGCAGATCAACGTCGTGCGCGGCGACATGTCCAAGCGCGCCGGCTGGGGCGACCACAACATGGCCGCCTGGCAGACCTTCTTCGATCAGTTGCTCGCACTCAAGCAGATCAGCAAGCCGATCAAGGCCGAAGACGTCTGCTCCAACGCCTGCATCGCCGCGGCCAATGACTTCGATCACGACAAGATCAAGGCGGACGCGGAGGCCTATCCGGTCTCCGAGGCCTTCGCCAAGGTCAATATCGCCGACGTGAAGGCGCATCTGTTCGACCAGGCCGTCAAAGGCTGATCGCGAACCCTGACGAACGATGCGGGTGGCCTCGCCGCCGCCCGCATCTCACGAGAACAAGCTGATGGGGAGAGCCGGATGGCCGCCAAGGTGAAAGTATTGGTCGTGGGACTGGGCAATATGGGCGCCTCGCACGCCAGCGCCTACCATCGCAACCCGGGCTTTGAGATCGTCGGGCTGATGAGCCGGTCGATCAAGGAGAAGACGATTCCAGCGGAGCTGAAGGGCTATCCGCTGTTCGAGGATTTCGACGAGGCGCTGCGGGTCACCAAGCCCGATGCGGTCTCGATCAATTCCTGGCCCAACAGCCATGCCGAATACGCCATCAAGGCGATGAACGCCGGCGCCCATGTATTCATGGAAAAGCCCATCGCCACCACCATCGAGGACGCCGAAAAGGTCGTCGCCGTGGCTCGCGCCAAAAAGCGCAAGCTGGTGCTCGGCTATATCCTGCGCGTCCACCCCTCGTGGATGAAGTTCATCGAGCTGGGCCAGACGCTGGGCAAGCCTTTGGTGATGCGGCTCAACCTCAACCAGCAGAGCGGCGGGCCGACCTATGACTGGCACAAGAACCTCATCGACTCGCTGATCCCGATCGTCGATTGCGGCGTGCACTATGTCGATGTGATGTGCCAGCTGACCGGCGCCAAGCCGGTGCGCGTGCACGGCATCGGCGCCAAGCTCTGGGCCGAGGCGGACAAGCCGAACTACGGGCACCTCCACGTCACCTTCGATGATGGTTCGGTCGGCTGGTACGAAGCCGGCTGGGGTCCGATGATGAGCGAAGTGGCCTATTTCGTGAAGGACGTGGTGGGCCCCAAGGGCGCCGTCTCCATCGTCCCCAACCCCAAGGCGCACAAGGACGGCGTGTCGGATTCGTCCAATATCGACCAGCACACCAAGACCGATGCGATCCAGTACCACCACGCCGAAGTCGGGCCCGACAGGAACTTCCTTCGCAAGGACGAGATCTTCACCATGACCGACGAGCCCGGTCACCAGGAGCTCTGCGATCGCGAGCAGGCCTTCTTCCTCAAGGCCATCAACGAGGACCTCGACCTCGGCACGCAGATGGACGCGGCGGTGAACAGCCTGCGCATCGTGCTCGCCGCCGAGCAGAGTATCAACGAAGAGCGGGTGGTCGTGCTCGCCTGACGAGCCGCAGCCCGTCGCGGGGCAGCGGGCAGACGGCCCGCCCCTCGCGTCCAACCGGAGACGTGAATGACTGAGCAAGCGACCGGCGCGAGCGTCGACCTCATCCTTAAGGGAGGACGGGTGATCGACGAGCGCCACGGCATCGATGGCCTCTTCGATGTGGCGATCAAGGACGGCAGGATCGTCGCCGTTGGCCAACATATCGCCGCCGCCGCGACCCGGACCAGCGACGTGAGCGGCTGCATCGTGGCGCCCGGCCTCATCGACATCCACACCCACGTCTACCACAAGGCGACCTCGCTCAGCGTCGACCCTGGCCTCGTCGCGCGGCGCGGCGGGATCACCACGCTGATCGATGCCGGCAGCGCCGGCGCCGGCAACTATGACGGCCTACGCGACTACGTGATGGCGCACTCGCCCTATCGCATCCTCGCCTTCCTCAACATCTCCTTTCCCGGCATCTTCGGCTTCGACAAAGGCCTGTTCATCGGCGAGGCGACGCTGGCAGAAATGCTGCCGGTCGACCGCTGCGTGGCCAAGATCGAAGCCAACCGCGATCGCATCATCGGCGTGAAGGTCCGCATCGGCGGGCTGGCGACGGGCGATCTAGGTCTGGGCGCGCTCCACCTCGCGCTCGAGGCCGCCGAAGCGACCGACCTGCCGCTGATGGCCCATATCGGCGGCCCGCCGCCGAGCTATGCCGAGGTGGTCTCGCTGCTGCGCCCCGGCGACATCCTGACCCACTGCTATCGCCCCGATCCGAACTCGGCGCTCGGCGCCGACGGCAAAATCCTGCCCGAGGTGCGCGCCGCGCGGGAACGCGGCGTGCTGTTCGACATCGCCCACGGCATGGGCGCCTTCGGCTATGCCAGCGCCGAGGCCGCGATCGGCGACAACTTTCCGCCCGACCTGATCTCGAGCGACGTCCACGTCGTCTCGATCGAGGGGCCCGGCTTCGATCTGGTCCACACCATGAGCAAGCTGCACAATTGCGGCCTGCCGCTGGCCGAAATCATCGGCATGTCGACGAGCCGTCCGGCGCTGGCCGTGCGCCGGCCCGACCTCGGCCACCTCGGCGCCGGCGCGCCCGCCGATATCACCGTGCTGCGCGAAGTCGCCTCCGACTATGTGTTCACCGATGTCGTCGGCGTGAGCCGGCAGGGCACGACGCTGCTGCAGCCGGTTGCGTGCTATCTCGGCGGCGCCGAGGTGGAACTCGCCCAGCGCCCTTTCGAGGCGCCGTTCATCGGCGCGCATGCGCATGACCATCAGCACTGAGGCAGGCCCGCGATGAGCTACAAGGCCATCTACACCTACGCCTGGGACCTCGCCGAGACCGGCGTCGCGGCCGCCGCGGACGGGTTCCGCAAGCTGGGGCTCGACACGGTGACCATCGCCGGCAGCTATCACGCCGGCAAGTTCCTCAGGCCTCACGGCAAGACCGGCAAGGTCTATTTCCCCGAAGACGGCACCGTCTATTTCAACGCCGATCCGGCGCGCTACGGCGCCATCAAACCGGTGGCCAACAGCCTGCTGGGCGACCGCGACATCCTGCGTGAGCTGACCGACACCAGCGGCATGGCGACCAATGTCTGGCTGGTGCTGCTGCACAATACGCGGCTGGGCATGGCGCACCCCGACGCGGTGGTCCGCAACGCCTTCGGCGACCCCTATTTCTACAATCTGTGCCCCTCCGCCCCCGAGGCGCGCGCCTATGCTGTCGGCCTCGCCCGCGATGTCACCGAGAGCTATCCGATCGCCGGCATCTCCGTCGAAGCGCCGGGCTTCGCCCCCTATGCGCACGGCTTCCACCACGAATTTGCGCTGATGAAGTCGAACATCTGGCTGGAGAACCTGCTCGGGCTGTGCTTCTGCGACCAGTGCGTCGCCGCCGCGGAGCGGGCCGGGATCGAGGCGCGCCGGCTCAAGACCCAGGTCGCGGCCGATATCGCCGCCTATCTCGACAGCGACATCGATTTGCCCGCCGACATGGCCGAGGCGTTCTGGCGCGCCGACATCGTCGCCGATGGCGACCTCCGCCGCTACCTCGATTTCCGCAGCTCCGTGGTCACGTCTTTGGTCGGCGAAATCCGCGCCGCGGTCCGCAAGGACGCGCACGTCGCCGTCATCCCCTCGGTGGCGCGGCCGACCGGCGGCGCCTGGTACGAGGGCAGCGACCTCCATGCACTGGCCGAAACCACCGGCATCATCGAGGCCTGCTTTTACGAGCCGAGCGCCATGCGGGTGAAGGCCGACCTGTTCGACATCCGCCGGCGGATGCTGGGGACGGGCAGACTGCGCGGCATCCTCAGGCCCTCGCACCCCGATCTTGCCAGCAAGGGCGAGTTCGTCGCTGCCGTCGAGGCGCTGCAGGCGGGCGGCGTCGACGAGGTGGCGTTCTACAATTGGGGACATTTGCGCCAGGCGAACCTGAACTGGATCGGCGACGCGCTGAGGGGGGCCGCATGAGCGAAAGGTTCGACGGCAAGACCATCGCCATCACCGGCGCCGCCGGCGGCATCGGCCGTCCGCTGTGCCGCTTCTTTGCCGAAGCCGGCGCCGCCCTGGCGCTGATCGACCGCAGCCCGGCAGTGATGGATTTCGCCACGGAGCTCCGGGAGGAAGGCTACGCCGCGCACGCCGCGGTGGCCGAGATCGGCTCGGCGGCATCGGTCGCCGAGGCGTTCGCCGGGTTCGCGGAGGTCCACATCCTCATCAACAATGCCGGCGGCTCGAAGCACCCGACCCTCGCCGGAACCGATCCGGCGAGCTGGCAGGCCGAGGTCAACGCCAATCTCAACGGCGCCTACAATTGCGCCCACGCGGTGCTGCCGCAGATGGTGGCCCGCCGCGGCGGCGCGATCGTCAATGTCGGCTCGGTCAACGCTCTGCTTGCCTTGGGCGACCCCGCCTACAGCGCCGGCAAGGCCGGCATGGTCGCCATGACCAAGGCCATCGCGCTCGAATATGGCCGCTACAACATCCGCGCCAATATCGTGCTGCCCGGCACGGTGCGGACGCCCCTCTGGGACCAGCGGGCGGCCAAGGACCCCAAAGTCCTCGAGGTGCTGGAGCGCTGGTATCCGCTCGGCCGCATCGTCGAGCCGGCCGAGGTGGCGCGGGTCATCGCCTTCCTCGCCTCCGATATGGCGAGTGCCGTAACCGGCGCGGTGATCCCGGTCGATTGCGGGTTGAGCGCCGGCAACATCGTGATGGCGCGTGAGCTGACGCTCGAAGACTTCTGAGGGGAACAACCATGGATCGTCTGCGTATCGGAATCATTGGCCTGGGCTGGTTCGGCGAAATCCACGCCGAGACCATCGCCGGGGTGCCGAACCTCGAGCTCAAGGCGCTGTGCACGCGCACCCCCGACCGGCTCAAGGCCATGGGCGAAAAGTTCGGCGTCGAGAAACTCTACCGCGACTACCGCGACATGCTCGCCGATCCCGAGATCGACGCGGTGTCGATCTGCACCATGTGGGACCAGCACACCGAACCGGCGATCGCCGCGCTCAAGGCCGGCAAGCACGTCTTCCTCGAAAAGCCGATCGCCTCCACGGTGGCCGACGCAAGGGCGATCACGGCCGCCTCGAAGGGCGCCAAGGGCATCCTGTTCATCGGCCACATCGTCCGCTTCAATCCGCGCTACCGCATGGCCAAGCAGGCGATCGACGCCGGCCGCATCGGCAGGATCGTGGCGCTGTCGTCGCGCCGCAATATCCCCGCCGCCTGGACCCCGACCATCCTCAACAAGATCGGCCCGATCGTCGGCGACGCCATCCACGACACCGACATCATGCTCTGGCTGACCGGCGACTCGATCGTCTCGGCCTATGCCCAGACCGTCGACGTGCGCGGCCTCAAACACCCCGACATCGGCCAGACCATGTTCCGCTTCAAGGGCGGCGCCACCGCCACGCTCGAGACCGTCTGGTGCATGCCTGATAAAACGCCGTTCGACATCGATGAGCGCATGTCGATCATCGGCACCGATGGCATCATCCACGTCCAGGATACCTTCCCCAACCTCGGCATCGTCGATGCCGGCAAGCTGCACTCGCCCGATACCACCTACTGGCCGATGTTCGACGGCGTTCGCGGCGGCGCGCTGCGCGACGAATTCGCCTATTTCGCCGATTGTGCGCTCACCGCCAAGCAGCCGGCGATCGGCATCCCCGAGGACGCCACCGCCGCGCTCGAGGCGACGCTCGCCGCCGAGGAATCCGCCCGCACCGGCAGTCTGGTGAGGATCGGCTGATGGCGGACTATGTCTTCGATCATATCGGCATCACCACCACTGAGCCGCAGCCCGAGGAGGATTGGGTCGAGGCCAGCAAAATCTGGGTCACCAATCCGCGCCATCACCCCGAGCACATCGAGTTCCTGCGCTACCGCGAGGACAGCACGGTGCCCGCGGCGGTGCGCGATAATCCGCACGTCGCCTATCGCGTCACCGACCTCGCGCCGCATCTCGAGGGCGTCGAGATCCTCATTCCGCCCTTCATCGTCGGCGATTTCCTCGAGGTGGTGTTCGTGCGCAAGCACGGCATGATCTTCGAGTACATGCGCTATCTCAAGGACGGCTGGTTCGGCAACTGAAGCACCGAGAGGCCGCCATGGGGCCGGACGATTTCGCCTATGTGAGCGTCGCCGAGATCGCCCGCCGCATCCGCGCCCGCGAGATGTCGCCGGTCGAGGTGATGGCGGCGACGTTGGCGCGCATCGAGGCGCGCAACCCCAGTCTCAACGCGCTCATCCATCTCGATGCCGACGGCGCCCGCAAGTCCGCGCGGAGCGCCGAGGACGCGGTGATGCGCGGCGATGCGCTCGGCCCCCTGCACGGCGTGCCCTCGGCGATCAAGGACCTCTTCGACTTCAAGCCGGGCTGGCCCTCGACCTTCGGCGGCGTCCGCGCCCTCGAGCACAACACCACCCAGTTTCACTGCGTGTTCGCCGAGCGCATCGAGAGAGCGGGCGCCATCCTCGTCGGCAAGACCAACGCGCCGGTGATGGGCCTCCGCGGCACCACCGACAACTACCTCTTCGGCCCGACCAGAAATCCGTTCGACACCACGCGCAATTCCGGCGGTTCCTCCGGCGGCAGTGCCGCGGCAGTGGCCGACGGGCTGCTGCCGTTTGCCGAGGGCACCGACGCCGGCGGCTCCATCCGCATCCCCGCCGCCTGGTGCAACGTTTACGGCTACAAGGCCTCGTTCGGCCGGGTGCCGGTGGTTGTCCGCCCCAATGCGTTTTCCGGCGATCTGCCGTTCGTGTTCGAGGGGCCGATCACCCGCACCGTCGAGGATGCGGCGCTGGCGATGACCGCGCTCGGCGGCTACGACCCCCGCGACCCGCTGAGCCTCGATGAGAGCGTCGACTATCTCGGCGCCCTCAAGCGCTCGATCAAGGGCATGCGGATCGGCTACAGCCCGGATTTCGACGTGTTCCCGGTCGATCCCAAGGTCGCGGCCGTGGTCCGGCGCGCCATCGAGGCGTTTGCCGAGGCGGGCGCCCATGTCGAAGACATCCGGCTCGGCATCCCATACTCCCAGCGCGAGCTTTCCGATCTCTGGTCGCGCCTGATGATGCCGCTCAACCTCGGTAACTTCGATGCGGTCAAGGCCGGCGGCCTCGACCTGCTCAGGGATCACCGCAGCGATTTCCCGCCCGAATATCTGCGCTGGATCGAGCTCGGGCAGAAGATGACCGCCGCCGATCTCCGCCGCGACCAGGAGATGCGCTCGCACGTCTACGACGCCATCCAGGGCGCCTTCGGCACCTATGATCTGCTGGTCACTCCGACGCTCGCCTGCCTGCCGGTGAGGAACGGCACCGACGGCAACACCCTCGGCCCGCGCGAGGTCAACGGCGAGGCCGTCGACCCGCTGATCGGCTGGTGCCTGACCTACCCCGTCAATTTCACCGGCCATCCGGCGGCCTCGATTCCCGCCGGCCTCGCCGACGGGTTGCCGGTGGGCATGCAGATCATCGGCCGGCGCTATGCCGACGCCGACGTGCTGGCCGCCAGCGCCGTGTTCGAGCAGCTGCGGCCATGGGCCGGCAACTACGCGATCTGCGCGGATCGGGCGATCTAGGACCGCTCAAAACAGTCGCACGGCGATCGGCTCCAGCGCCACCTCCCTCTGAGGGAAGCGGACTCCGAGGTCCCAGACCGCCACCTGAGAGCGAACCGAATCCGGTCCCGAAACCCTCCTAGTCTGGAGCCATTCCAAACTGCGCCGTTTAAAGTTGACTCGTTTTGTCCGGATTGTTACGGCCGAAGCCGAAACATGGAGACGAGACGATGAAATTGGCAGCGCTGGCGACCGTTGCGGTCTCGGTTGGAACGGCGTTCCCGGCGGTCGGGCTGGGGCAGGGTTTCCCCGTGACCATCGCCCACGAATTCGGCGAGACGACGATTGCGGCGGCGGCCGAGCGGGTCGTCTCGGTCGGCATGCACGAGCAGGATTTCCTCTACGCCCTCGGCATTGCGCCGGTCGGCGTGCACGAATGGTGGGGCGACTATCCCTATGCCACCTGGCCCTGGGCGGAGGCGGCCCGCAAGGCGGCCGGCGCCACCCCGGAGGTGCTCAAGGGCTTCGAGATCAACATCGAATGGGTCGCGGCGCAGCATCCGGACCTGATCGTTGCGACCTACTATGGCGATCTCGACGAGGCGACCTATCGGCTGCTCTCGGCGATCGCCCCGACGATCACCGCGCCCAGGGGGTTTCCGCAATGGGGCGCCCCCTGGCAGGATGAGCTTCGGCTCCTCGGCCAGGCGACCGGCCGCTCGGCCAGGGCGGAAGAAATCATCGCCGGTATCGATGCCGGCTTCGCCGCCGCCCGCGCCGCCTTTCCGGGGCTCGAGGGCAAGCAGGCGGCGGTCGGATATTTCGACAACGGGCTGGTGCGCACCTACAACTCGGCCGACACCTCGCACCGCTTCCTCGCCAGCCTCGGGCTGACGATCCCCAAGCTCTACGACGAGAAGGCGGCCGAGCGCGGCCATTTCGACATCAGCCCCGAGAACCTGAACCTCATTGAGCTCGATGCCTTCGTCTGGCCCGAGGGTATGGCCGGCATTTCCGAGCTCTCGGTCTACCGGACCACCCGGCTGCACCGGGAGGGCCGCGACATCTCGCTCGGCGGCGGCGTGCTTTCGGGCGCGCTGTCGTTCCAGACGCCGCCGGCGCTCGGCTACCTGATCGACACCCTGCCGCCGATGCTGGCCGCCGCCGTCGACGGCGATCCCGCGACGGCCGTGCCGCCGCCCGCACAGTAACAACGGAGACTTCGATGAACCTCAGGACTTTGTTCGCCGCCGCGCTGCTCTTCACCGGCGGCCTCGCCCCCGCGCTGGCGCAGGATTTTCCCGTCACGCTGACGCATATGTACGGCGCGACCACGATCGAGAAGGCGCCCGAGCGCGTCGTCTCGCTCGGCTATGCCGGCGCCGACAACATCCTGGCGCTCGGGATCAAGCCCGTCGCCGTGCGCTACTGGTACGGCGACTATCCCTATGCCGCCTGGCCCTGGGCCGTGGCGGCGCTCGGCGACAGCCAGCCGGTCGTGCTGACGGGCGACCTCAACATCGAGCAGATCGCGGCGCTGCAGCCCGACCTGATCCTCGCGGTGGGCTCCGGTATCACCAAGGAGCAGTACGCGCTGCTGAGCCAGATCGCCCCGACCGTCGCTCCCGAAGCGGAATATGGCGACTACGGCACGCCATGGCAGGTCGACGTTCGCACCGACGGCAAGGCGCTCGGCAAATCCGCCGAGGCCGAAGTACGGATCAAGGCGATCGAAGATCGCTTTGCCGCAATCCGCGCCGCCCATCCCGGCTGGCAGGACAAGACCGCCGCAGTCGGCTTTTTCTGGAACGATGCTCCAGGCGCCTACCGCTCGATCGACATGCGGCCCCGGCTGCTTGCCTCGCTTGGCCTCGGAACGCCGGAGGCCATCGACAAGGTCGGCGCCGCCACCGACTTCTATGCCAGCTTCTCGGCCGAGGATCTGTCGCCGCTCGATGCCGACGTGCTCGTCTGGTTCGACGATGCCGCCAAGATCAAGGCAATGAAGCTCCGGCCGACCCTCAGGGCCTACAGTGAGGGCCGCGAGATCTTCGCCGACGCCCTGCTGTCGGGGGCGTTCTCCTATTCGAGCCTGCTCAGCATCGACTACGTGCTGGACCAACTCGTGCCGCTGATCGAGCTCGCCATCGACGGCGATCCGGCCACCATCGTGCCCGACGCCGGCGCCGGCCAGAACGGCTAACCGGTGGACGGACTTGCCGAACCCTCGACAACGGGAGTGCGCGGCGGCATCGCCGCCGCCCGGGCGGCCGAGAGGGCGCGGCTGCTGTCGCCCGTCGGCCGCCGCCGCTGGCTCAGGATTGCCGGTCTCGGCGTCCTCGCGGCGGGTCTCGCCGCTGCGGTGCTCCTCTCGCTCGCGGTGGGCGCGCGCCCGATCCCTCTCACCGTAGTGCTCGAGGCGCTGACGGCGTTCGATCCGGCCGACACCCTCCATCTCGTCGTCCACGATCTGCGCCTGCCGCGCACCATGGTCGGCATCGCGGTCGGGCTGGCGCTGTCGGTCGCCGGGGCCCTGATGCAGGCGATCACCCGCAATCCGCTGGCCGATCCGGGCCTGCTCGGGGTCAACTCCGGCGCCTCGCTGGCGGCGGTGATCGCGATCTGGGTGCTGCACGTGACCAGCCTCGGCACCCTGGTCTGGTTCGCGCTCGCCGGCGCCGGCACGATCGCCGTCCTCGTCTACATGCTCGGCTCGCTCGGTCGCGGCGGCGCGACACCGGTGCGGCTGGCGCTCGCCGGCGCCGCCATCAATGCGCTGCTGTTCGCACTGGTCAGCGCCGTGCTCCTGCTCAGCAAGGAGACGCTCGATATCTATCGCTTCTGGATCGTCGGCTCGCTGACCGGCGCAGCGGGGATTGCGCTGCGCGACCTGCTGCCGTTCCTCGCCGGCGGACTGGCGCTGGCGATCATCGCCGGCCGCTCGCTCAACACCGTGGCGCTCGGCGACGACACGGCGCGGTCGCTCGGCACGCGGCTGGGGCTCACCCGGGTCGTCACCATGATGGCGATCACGCTGCTGTGCGGCACGGCCGTCGCCGCGGCCGGACCCATCGGCTTTGTCGGCCTCGTCGTGCCGCATCTGGCGCGCGCCTGGTGCGGCGGCGACCAGCGCTGGCTGATCGCCTATTCCGCCATCCTCGGGCCGATCGTCCTGGTGCTGAGCGACGTCGCCGGCCGGGTCGTCCTGCCGCCAGGCGAAGTCCAGGTCGGCATCATGACCGCCCTCATCGGCGGCCCGCTCTTTGTCGCCATCGTTCGCAACATCCGGCTGGCACAGCTATGACCAACAGCCGGGTCTGGCGCAGTGGCGGCATCTCGCTCAGGATCGACGAGCGCACCATCGCCGTCGATCTGGCGCTCCTCGCCGCCATCGCAATCCTCGGCGTCTGGTCGATCGGCGCCGGCGATTTTCCGCTGCCGCTCGGCGAGGTGCTGTGGACGCTGGCCGGACAGGGCGAGGACGCGAGCCGCTTCATCGTCTTCGGCCTCAGGCTGCCGCGGCTGCTCACCGGTCTGTTCACCGGCATGGCGTTCGGCGTCGCCGGAGCGATCTTCCAGTCGCTGGCGCGCAACCCGCTGGCCTCGCCTGACATCATCGGCTTCGACGCCGGCGCGGCGCTCGGCGCGGTGATCCTGGTCATCGTTTTCGGGGCCAGCGGCACACCGGTGGCGCTGGGCGCCATCGGCGGCGGACTGATCACCGCCGCGGTGGTCTTCGCCCTCTCCTGGCGCCGGGGCGGCACGCCCCTCAGACTGGTGCTGGTCGGCATCGGCGTCGGCTTTTTCGCCTATGCCGGCGTCGATTTCCTGATGACGCGCAGCGACATCTTCGAGGCCGCCGCGGCGCAGGCCTGGCTCACCGGCTCGCTCAATGCCCGGCTCTGGTCGCATGTGGAAACGATCGCGGCGGGGCTCGCGATCCTGTTGCCGGCCGCCCTGGTGCTGCGTCCGTCCCTCGATCGCATCGAGCTCGGCGACGATCTCGCCGCGGCGCTCGGCATTCGCGTCGACGCCACGCGCATCGTCGCCGGTCTGGTCGGCGTGCTGCTGGCGGCGCTGGCCGTAGCGTCCGCCGGACCGCTGCCGTTCGTGGCGCTGGTCTCGAGCCCAATCGCACGACGGCTGAGCGGCGCCGGGGTGACCCTGGTGACCTCGGCGCTGGTCGGCGCGGCGGTGGTCGCCGCCGGCGACCTCGGCGGGCGGTTGGTGTTTGCGCCGACGCAGCTGCCGGTCGGCGTCTTCACCGCCATCCTCGGCGCCCCCTACCTGCTGTGGCTGCTGGCCACCCAAATCCGCAAAGGGGCGATGTGATGGACCTGTCGCGGATCGCTCGGCCGGCCGTCGCCGACACGCCGAAGGCCTGGAGCGGCGACCGGCTCAGCGCGCGCGCCGTCGAGCTCGGCTATGGCGAGCGGCGGATCGTCGCCGATCTCTCCCTCTCGGTCCCCGATCGCAAGATCACGGTAGTGATCGGACCCAATGCCTGCGGCAAGTCGACCTTGCTGCGCGCCCTCGGCCGGCTGCTGAAGCCGAGCACCGGCTCGGTGCTGCTCGACGGGCACGAGATCGCGCGGCTGCCGACGCGCGAGGTGGCCAAACGGCTCGGGCTGTTGCCGCAGACCCCGATCGCTCCCGAGGGCATTCTCGTCGCCGACCTCGTGGCGCGCGGCCGCACCCCGCACCAGAGCGCCTTCCAGCAATGGTCCGCCCAAGACGAGAGGGCGGTCCTCGATGCCCTCGAGGCCACCGAGATCCTCGATCTCGCCGATCGCCGCATCGACGAGCTGTCGGGCGGCCAGCGCCAGCGCGTGTGGATCGCCATGGCGCTGGCCCAGGAGACGTCGCTGCTGCTGCTCGACGAGCCGACGACCTTCCTCGATCTCAAGCACCAGATCGAGATTCTCAGCCTCGTCCGAAGACTCAACCGCAACGAGAGCCGCACCTTCGTGATGGTGCTGCACGACCTCAACCTCGCCTGCCGCTATGCCGACCACATCGTCGCCATGCGCGACGGCCGCATCGTCGCCGAGGGCGCGCCGGCCGACGTCGTCACCGCCGCGACCATGCAGGCGGTGTTCGGCCTCGATTGCCAGGTGATCCCCGATCCGGTGTCGGGCACGCCATTGCTGCTCCCGGCGCTCGAACAATGATCGCCGGCCTGCCGATCGATCGCGGCCCGCTCGCGGGCTGGGTGACGCTCGATGCCCTGGCGGCCGATCGCTTCGATCTGGCCGAGGCGTATTTCGTGGCGGCCGAGCGCGGCGATCCCGGTCTCGACCGGCGCGGCCAGGGCGCCTACTTCATCGGCGCCATCGCCTACTATCTCGCCGCCACCGTGGCAGTGTCCCAGCTGCGCCACGGCACCACGCCGGACATAACGTGGAACAAGTTCGCGGTGACGCCCGCCGTCGGAGGGGCCATGGACCTCCGCTTCCGCCTCGCCGAAGACGCCGGCACCACTCCTCGCCCCATCGGCGAAGTGCTTGAAACTGCTATGGTTCCGCTCATCGGTCGGGTGAAGCTCGCGACCCGGCTGGCCGAGCCCGCGCAGTGGCGGCTGGTCGCCGACGGCCTCGCCGCCGCCTTCCTCCACGCCGGCACCGCCCTCGCCTGCCCCGAACGCGCCCAGGCCTTGGCGATGGCCGCGGTGCGCGACCCGCGGTTCAAGCCGTTCAACGGCCACACCGGATTCCATCGCCTCAGCGAGACCGAGGTGTTTCTCAAACGCGGCGGCTGCTGCCGCTACTATACGTGCGAAGCCGGCTCCTATTGCGCGACGTGCATTCTGCGCAGCCCCGAGGATCAGCTGCTGCAGCTTCAGCGCCAGATCGATGCCGCGCGTCCCTAGCGCCGAGAGCTCTTCGAGATCGAGCTCGCCGCAACGGCGAGGACGATGATGGCGCCGACCAGGATCTGCCGCACATAGCTGTCGACGCTCATCTGGGTGAGGCCGTTGTCGAGCACGCCGATGATCAGGACGCCAATCACGGTCGCGAGGATGCGCGGTTCGCCCTGTTCGCTCATCGTCATGCCGAGAAACACCGCGGCGATGGCGTTGAGCATCAGCCCACTGCCCTGCGTCGGGTTGGCCGAAGCGACGCGGCTCGCATACATGAGGCCGCCCAGCGCCGCGGCAAAGCCGGTGAGCGCGTAGGCGATCAGCTTCAGCCGGCGCACCTTGACGCCGCTCAGATGCGCCGCTTCGATGTTGCCGCCGATGGCATAGAGCCGCCGTCCGAACGTCGTCTGCTCGAGCAGCACGAATACGACCAGCACCACGACTGCCGCAAGGATGGTGAGGTTAGGCAGCGTGACCGGTCCGAGCGCCACCCCGTCGCGCGCGAAATTGCCGAACGCCTCGGGAATGGCGCGCCCGGAAATGGTCTTGCCGCCACTGACCACGAACGCCGCGCCGGAAAACATCGTCAGCGTCGCCAGCGTCGCGACGAACGGCAGGATGCCCGTCAGCGCCACCAGCACGCCGTTGAACAACCCGCCGGCGAGGCCGACGAGGAGCGCGAGGCCGAGCGCCAGCCAGATCGGATAACCGAGCGTGAAGAGCAGCGCCGCGACGATCCCCGACAGGCTTGCCATCGAGCCGACGCTGAGGTCGAAATCGCCCATCACCATGACGATGGTCATGCCGGCAGCCACCACCATCAGCATCGACAGCTGCTGGGTGATGTTGAGCCAGTTGCGCGCCGTCATGAAGGTGTCGGGCAGCCGCGCCGAAAAGAGCACCAGGATGAGGACGAAGCCGATCAGCGTGCCATAGCGGCGCGCGAAGTTGAGCATCAGGCAGCCTCGGCCGTCGAGGGGTTGCGCCCGTAGCAGCGGTTGAGCAGATCATCCTCCGCGAGACCGGCGGCGTCGGCGATCTCGGTGATCGCGCCGTCGCGCATGATCGCGATGCGGTCGCACATGCCAAGCAGTTCCGCCAGATCCGACGACACCAGGATCACCGCCATGCCCTTCGCCGCCATGTCGCGGATGATGCTGTAGATATCGAACTTCGCGCCGATATCCACCCCGCGCGTCGGCTCGTCGAGCAGCAGCAGCCGGGGAGCGCCGCTCAGCGCCTTGGCGAACACCACCTTCTGCTGATTGCCGCCGCTCAGCTCAAGGGCCCGCTGGTTGGGGCCGACGGCGCGCAGTTTCACGTCGTTGCCCATCTGCACCGCGAAACGCCGCTCGCGTCGCGGCGTCAGCCACGTCCCGCCGAGGCTCTGCGTACCCAGATGAGGTAGAGTGATGTTCTGGTAGATCGGGCGCGACACCACCAGCCCCTCGCTCCGCCGCTCGCGCGGCACATAGGCGACGCCGGCGCTCCACGAAGCGGCGGGGCCGCGCGGCCGGTGCGGCCGGCCATCGAGAAGCAGGCGTCCCGTCTTCACAGGCAGGTCGCCCGACAGCAGCCGCAGCAAGTGCCGCTGCCCAGAACCCGAAAGCCCGGCAATCCCGAGGATCTCACCCTTGCGGACCGAGAAACTTGTCGCTGCGAGACCTTCGCCCGCCACTCCCTCGACTGCGAGCGCGATCTCGCTCGACGGGGCGGTGATCGGCCGCGGATAGGCCTCCTCCACCCGCCGCCCGATCATCAGCGCCACCAGATCGTCATGGGTGATATCGGCGATGCGGCCGGTATCGATGGTGCGGCCGTCGCGCAGCACCGTCGCCTTATCGCAGAGCGCCATGACCTCATCGAGCCGGTGCGACACATAGAGCACCGAATTGCCCGAAGCGCGGATTTCGCGCAACACGGCGAACAGCCGCGCCGACTCCTCGCGCGTCAGCGCCGCCGTCGGCTCGTCCATGACGTAAAGCCGCGCCGGCGCCCCCGCCTCGCTGAGGAACGCGCTCGAGATACGCACCAGCATCTGGTCGCCCAGCGACAGCCGCGCCATCCGCTCCCCGGGATCGATGTGACCGATCCCGAGCTTCCGCAGGGCATCGCCCGCCACCCGGTTGAGCCGCGCCCAGTCGATCAGCACCCCGGCGCGCAGCGGGTACGCCCGGCCGAGAAAGATGTTCTCGGCCACCGACAGCGCCGGCACCACGTTCAGTTCCTGGTGGATGAAGCGAAAGCCCAGCCGGTAGGCCGTGGCCGGGCTGTCGATGCCGACTTCGCTGCCGTCGATCCGGATCGACGCGGTGTCGGGCGCCACCACCCCCGCGAGAATCTTGATCAGGGTCGACTTGCCGGCCCCGTTCTCGCCCATCAGCGCATGGATTTCCCCCGCCGCGATGCTGAGTGTCGCGTCGCGCAGGGCCGGCACGCCGGCATAGGCCTTGGAAATGTGTTCCAGGGAAAGCAGGGTCATGGTCCGGGGACGGACGGACGCCGCTGGCGCCCGCCCGTCGACTTCAACTCACTGCGCCGCGTTGGCTGCCGTCACCAGCTTAGTCGGCACGTAGATCACGTGCTGCTTCAGCGTCTCGCCGCCCAGCACCCGGGCCACGGCGTCGGCGGTCGCCGAGCCGATGCCCTTGAAATCCTGCGCCACCGAGGCCTCGAAATTGCCGCCCTTGGCGATCTCTGCGCGGGCCTGCGGATTGGCGTCGATGCCGGTGATGACGATGCCCTCGTTCTGCCGGCCCGCCGCTTCGATCGCCTGCAGCGCGCCGAGCGCCGGCTGGTCCCAGCCCGCCCACACCGCGCTGATCGAGCCGGCCGTCGGGTTGGCGGCGAGGATCGCCTCCATCTTGGCGCGGCTGTCGGCGATGCCGCCATCCGAGACGTCCGGCGTCACCTTGTCGAGGATCTTGATGTCGGGGAAATTGCCGAACACGGCACTGGCGACGACGCCGCGCGCCTGCACCGGCGGGAACGCGTCGAACACGAACATCACCACATTGCCCTTGCCGCCGATGCGGTCGGCGACATAGGTCGAGGTCTCCGCCGCCATCGCGTAGCCGTTGGAGGTGACGTTGGTGACCAGCAGCGGATCGCTGCCCGCGTCCATGCCGAACACCGGGATATTGGCGTCCTTGGCCGCCTGCAGACCGGCCGTGACCTGCGCCGGGTCGACATTGATGACGATCGCGTCGACCTTCTGGTTGACCATATCCTCAATGCGGCTGATCACCCCGGCGACGTCGCCCTGGGTGTCGATGACGTTGACTTCCCAGCCCTTGTCCTTGGCGACCGCCTGGAACGCCTCGACATAGAACTGCGTGCCCGGCTGGGCGAGATAGGGGGTGATGACCGCGACTTTCGCGGCCAGGGCCGCGCCGGCGAACGAGCCGGCGGCGAGCGCGGTGGCGATGAACGCCCCGCGGCGAAGAGTGCGCAAAGATGTGGCGAGCATTCCGGATAGCCTCCTGGTTCGCGTAGGGGCGAGCCATTCGCCCGCCGCCGGCATATTCAACCCGCCGGCGGTTGTTTTCCTTACGCTTCAGGCCACTATAAGGCAGCCCAAGGCACCGGGCTACGGGACATTTTGGAGCACGTCTTGCACACCACCCTGATCGGCCTCGATGTCGGCACCACAGCGCTCAAGGCGGTGCTCATCGATCTCGACGGCAACCGGCTAGCCGATTTCGCCCGGCCCTACCCCATCGCCCGGCCTTCGCCGGGCGCCGCCGAGCAGGACCCCGCCGACTGGATGGACGGCGTCCTCGATGCGCTGACGAGCTTCGCCCCCGACCATGATCTCTCCGGCCTTGCCGGCATCGGCATCTGCTCGCAGGTCAACACCCATGTCTTCGTCGATGCTGCCGGCACCCCGCTCCTCCCCGCCATGGTCTGGCAGGACACCACCGCCGCGCCCGACGCCGCCGCGCTCGACGCGCAGGTGTCGGCCGACCAGAAGCTCGCCTGGTTCGGGGGACCGATGCCGATCGATGCCAGCCACGCCCTGTCGCGCCTGGCCTATGTCCGCCGCGTCCACCCCGACGTCTACGAGAAGACCCGCCAAATCCTGTTGCCCAAGGATTACTGCGTGATGCAACTGACCGGCGCCGTCGGCAGCGACCCGATCTCGGCGGTCGGCCTTGTCGACCGCGCCGGCTATGTCGCCCCGCTGCTCGAACTGGTGCCAGGCGCGCGCCAGCTGCTGCCGCCGCTCCATCCGTTCAGCCACGTCGCCGGGCGCGTCCGGCCGGGTCTGCCCTGCGCCGGCGTGCCGGTGGTCGTCGGCGCCATGGACGCCTGGGGCGGCATGTTCGGCGTCGGCGTCGTCGCCGATGGCGACGCGATGCTGCAGAGCGGCACCAGCGAGATCGCCGGCATCGTCTCCGCGAGCGTCCACCCGACGCCTGGTGTGATCCTGTTTCCGCCCTATGAGGGCATCGTCATGCACGCCGCGCCCACCCAATCCGGTGGCGCCGCCATCGCCTGGATGGGCGCCGTGCTCGGCCGCACCCCCGCCGAGCTCTCGGCGCTCGCGGCGACCGTGCCGCCGTCGTCGGCGGTGCCGCTGTTCCTGCCGCACCTCGAGGGCGAACGCGCGCCGCTCTGGGACGCCGCCTCGCGCGGCGTCTTCGCTCGCATCGATGGCCGCGCCGGGGCCGCCGAAATGGCGCGCAGCGTGCTCGAAGGCGTCGCCTTCTCCGTCCGTCTCGCCTTCGATGCGCTGCAGCAATCGGCCGGCCGCAGACTGACCATCGCCAATATCGGCGGCGGCGGCTCGCGCTCCGACATCTGGTGCCAGATTCGTGCCGACGCGCTCGGCTTCGGTCTTCGCCGCACCAGGGTGCCCGATGCCGCCGCTATCGGCGCCGCGATCCTGGCGGGCCTCGGCAGCGGCACGCTGCCATCGCTGCCCGAGGCCGTCCGCCGGCTGGTGCAGTTCGACCGCGTGTTCGAGCCGCAGGCGTCGGTCCGCGCCTACTATGACGAAAAGTTCGGCAAATACCGCGAGCTCTACGAGGCGCTGCGCGGCTTCAACGGCGGCTATCAGGCAGTGTAGCCGCCGGCGCGCCGGCCCCGCACCCAGGTCTCCTGCACTGTGCCACCTTCATCCAGATGCACGAAGCTGGCCTCCGTGCCGGGGCCGAGCCGCCCCAGACCGGCGGCGCCGATGGCGGTAGCGGGATAGAGCGACGCCATCCTGAGGCACTCGCCCAGCTCGAGGCCGAAGCGGCGATGCGCTTGCTGCACCGCGCCACCGATGGTGAGGTCGGCACCGGCCAGCGTGCCGTCGGCGAGGCGCAGCGCGCCGTCGCGGCGGAAGATGGTCCGCCCGCCGAGCTCGAAGCTCTCGAGCGCCGTTCCAGCCTGCGACATGGAATCGGAAACGAGGAAGACCCGCCCCGGGCCGCGTTTGGCGGCGAGCGCGATGCCCACCGTCGCCGGATGCACATGGATGCCGTCGGCGATCAGGCCCGCCCAGACGCTGCCATGGTGGAGCGCCGCCCCCGCGACGCCGGGATCGCGATTGCCGATCTGGCTCATCGCGTTGAACAGATGCGTCGCCATGCCGGCGCCGGCGCGGATCGCGGCTGAGGCGGTCTCGAACGACGCATCGGAATGGCCGAGGCTGACCACGATGCCGGCCTTGACCAGCCGCGCGATCTGTTCGGGGCTCACCGTCTCGGGCGCGACGGTGACCAGCAGATGCGGCAGCAGGCGCCGCGCCCGCTCCAGCCGGACCAGGTCGGCTTCGTCCATCGGCCGGATCAGCGCCGGATCGTGCGCGCCCTTTCGCGCGATCGACAGATGCGGGCCCTCGAGGTGAAGACCGAGAAAGCCCGGAACCCCGGCTTGCGCCGCGGCGGCGCCGGCAGCCAGCACCGCATCGGTGACGGTGGGGGTATCGGTGATCAAGGTTGGCAACAGCGCGGTGGCGCCGAACTGCGCGTGCGTCGCACAGATCGCGGCCAGATCGCCGGCCGAGGTTCCAGCCCCGACCATGAGTCCGCCGCCGCCATTGACCTGCAGGTCGACCAGACCGGGGGCGAGGATGCCGCCGCCGAGGTCGATGTGAGCCGTCTCCGGCGGGATCGCGGCCGCGATGGCATGGATGCGCGCGCCATCGACGAGGAGCGTCGCGCGCTCGTGCCAGTGCTCGCCGTCGAAGATGCGGGCGCCCGTGTAGGCAATGAGGTCCGTGCTGATCATGACAGGACTGTCGCCCCGACCGCGGTGGACCCACGTGCCGGGGCGAATGCTTCAGCCTTCTGCGGCCATGGTCTTCTTGAACTGCGGCAGGTGCTTCTGCTGCGCTTCGATCATCCGCTCGCGGTAGATGCCGTAGATGACGTCGGTGTCGTGCAGCGTGACGCCGGCGATGGTGGGCGAAGCGAACACCGGCAACTCGATGCCGCGGCCGGCGAGGTTCTGCGCCGTCTCGGCAATCAGCTCGTGCATCATGATCATGGCGAGCACGGTGGACGATCCCGAGACCGGCCGGCTCCACCCCTTGATCGGCACGATCGCGTCTTCGATCGGCGCGCCGGTGTCGATGACGATGTCAGCGGCGTCCGCCAGGCGCTTGCCCGACGAATGGGTGGCCGGCTTGTCGAGGTTCGATTTGGCGGTGATGGCGATCACCGTCATGCCGCGCTTCTTGGCATAGAGCGCGGTGTCGATGCCCGAGGAATTGCGCCCCGAATGGCCGAAGATGACGATGGTGTCGCCGGCATTGAGCGGCTGGTGGTCGAGGAACTTCTCGGCATATTTCTCAGTGCGTTCCAGCCACAGCAGTTCGCGCACGCCGCCGGCGCCGAGGACATTGTGCCACATCACCCGCGGGTCGGTAAGCGGGTTGAAGCCGACATAGGAGCCATAGCGCGGAAACGTCTCCTGCACCGGCAGCACCGAGTGACCCGAGCCGTAGAGATGGACGAGGCCCGTGTTGGCGAGAGTATCGGCCATGGCCGAGGCGGCCTTGGCAAAGGCGTCGGCGTTGGCGCCGGCCGTGGCCTCGGCGATCTTGAGCAGGCGGCTGATATAGAGGGTCGACATGGGTGTGCCTTTCGGAAGCAGGGTCAGACGTAAAGGGTGGAGCGGATTTCGTAGCGGTCGGCGCGCATGGTGGAGCGGGCGAGTTCGAACGGCCCGCGGCTGTCATAGGTGATACGCTCGACCTCGAAGGCGGGCGTGCCGGCCTCGAGCTGGATGTGCTCGGCGTCCTCGGCGGCGACGCGGCCGACGCGATACACCTCCTTGGCCTTGAGCGGGGTGATGCCGCAGTGCTCCTTGAGCCAGCCATAGAGCGACTGAACGTCGGCCGCCGCTGCAAGCAGTCCGGGCACGCGCGCTTCGGGCAGGTGGGTCGTCTGGATGCCGATCGGCAGGCCGTTGCCGAGCCGGAGGCGGCGCAACTGCACCACCGGGTCGCCGGGCGCGAGTTCGAGGGCGTCGGCCATGTCGACGCTGGCGGACAGGCGCCGCGCCTCGAGCAGCCGCGTGCCGGGCGACAGGGCCAGCGTGTGCATCTCGTCGGTGAAGCTGGTGAGGCCGCGCACGCCGGCGACCACGGTTGCCGAGCGCACGAACGTGCCGCGGCCATGCTCGCGCCGGAGCAGCCCCGCCTCCTCGAGATTGCGCAGCGCGTGGCGGACGGTGATGCGGGAAATACCCAGCATGTCGCAGAGCTTGTCCTCATTGGGGATCTGCGAGCCGGCGCCCCATTCGCCCGCTTCGATCAGCGCGCGCAGGGCGGTCTCGGCCTGGTGCCAGAGCGGCTCCGGCCGGCGCCGGTCCGGCCGCTGCAGACCCGGGACTTCATCCATGAGCATTCCTCCAATTCGGTCCGCGCGCCCCCGCCAGCGCCGCGCCCACCAGGCCCGCCTGCGCTCCGAACCGGCCGGCCCTGAGCTCGATGCCCCGCAGATGCGCCGGCAACTGCCGCCGCAACGCCGGCAGGATCAGCGGCCCCAGGACGTCGAGCGACTCGGCGACCCCACCGGCGAAGATGATCGCCGCCGGGTCGAGCAAGGCCACCGCGCCGGCGAGCGCGGTGCCGAGCGACGTCATCGGTTTGGCCAGCGTCTCGATGGCCAGCGCGCTGCCGCTGCGCGCCGCCTGAACCAGCGCGGCACCGCTCGCGGCGCCGATCGTTGTTGCCACCGCATCGAGGGCGCGCCCCGAGGCGTGACGCTCGAGCCAGCCCGAGCGATCCTCGCCCAGATCGTTCACGTCAGCGGCGGCCCAGCCGAACGAACAGGCCGCCCCGCCGCTGCCGGCGACGATGCGGCCACCAGCCAGCACGGCCGAACCGATGCCGGTGCCGATGGCAAGCAGGATGGCATCCGAGAGGCCCACGGCCGCACCTGCCGTGCTTTCGGCAAGCAGCGCCAGCTGCGCGTCATGGCCCAGCCCGATGATCGTTCCCGGTAGTGCCTCGGCAAGGTCGAGGCCGTCGAGGTAAGGCAGATTGGGTACCCAGCGGCACGTCGACGCCTGCGCCAGCCCGGGAATGCCCAGGCCCAATCTGGTGGCGCCGGTCTCGCCGAGCAACTGCCGGAGCCGCGTCAGGAACACGTCCCGCGACTGCGGCGCCGTTTCCTCGGCGAGCATCCGCAGCACCACCGGATCGTCCGCGCTCGCAAGCGCGGCGCGGAACCGCGTCCCGCCCAGATCGATGGCGAGGATCGTATCGCTCATCCCTTCACCCCCGAGGAGACGATGGAATCGACGAAGAAGCGCTGGAGCACAATGAACAGCACGACTGGCGGCAGGACCGCGAGGGTGGCCCCGGCCATCACCAGCCCGGTGTTCATTGCCCCGCGATTGTAACTCAGCAGCCGCGAGAGCGAGATGACGATGGGGTACTGATCGGCATTGCCCAGCAGCACCGTGAGCGGCCAGAGGTAGCTGTTCCAGTGATAAACGAAGGCGAACAAGGTCAGTGCCGCGATCGCCGGCGTGACGGTTGGCGCAACGATCTGGAACAGCACTCTAAATTCCGACGCGCCGTCGACGCGGGCCGCCTCGATCAGCTCGTCCGGCACGCCCTTGATGAACTGGCGCATCAGGAAGATGCCGAAGGCATTGGCAAGATTGGGGACGACGACGCCGGCGAGGCTACCGGTGAGCCCGAGATAGCCGACGATGCGGTAGAGCGGGATCAGCGTCACGATCGGTGGCAGGAACATGGTGGCGATCAGCAGCGCAAACAGCGGCTCGCGGAAGCGGAACTCGTATTTGGCGAAGGCGTAGCCCGCCATCAGGCTGGTGACGTTGATGGCAATCGTGGTGGTCAACGCGATCACCGCCGAATTGAAGAACGAGCGGCCGAGGCTGACGACGTCGGCGACCTGCGCATAGGCCGAGAGGTTCGGCGTCGCCGGCAGCCAGACCGGCGGCGTCTGCATGGTTTCCTGCGGTGTCTTGAGGCTGGTCAGCACCATCCACGCCAGCGGAAAGGCAGCGGCGACGCAGATCGCGATGATCAGCAGCAGCAGCGCCGCGCGCGGCACAGAGATGCGCATCCGCGGACGCTCGAGCACGCGGCTGTCGGCGAGGGCGAGGCTCATGTGCGATCCGCCCGGCGCGACACGGCGAACAACAGGGCGATGGCGACGATCAGCGCCAGCATCAGCGTCACCGCCATGGCCGAGCCCAAGCCGCCCTGCGCCCGTTCGATGCCGACGCGCCGGATGTGGTAGGTCAGCACATTGGTGGCATTGACCGGCCCGCCCTGGGTGATCAGGGCCACCGGCTCGAACACCTGGACGGCGTTGATGATGGCGATCACCGCGGAAAACAGCAGCGTGTTGCCGAGCAGCGGCAGGGTGATGGTGAAAAACCGCTGCACCGGATTGGCGCCGTCGAGTTTGGCGGCCTCGTAGAGGGCCTCGGGGACCTGCGTCAGCCCAGCGACGGCGAGAACAGTGAAGTAGCCCACCTGCTGCCAGACGTTGAGGATGACGATCGAGACCAGCGCTGTGCTCGGCGAGGAGAGCCAGGTCTGGCGGCCGATGCCGATCCAGCCCAGCATCTGGTTCAGCGGGCCTTCGGTCGGCGAATAGAGCTTCGACCAGACCAGCGCCACCGCGATCATCGGCACCATATAAGTCGAAAACAGCACGGTGCGCAGGAACACGCCGCCCGGCGCCACCTTCTGGTGGACGAGCAGCCCGAGTGCCACCGAGAGCGGCAGGATGATGGCGACGGACGCTGCCGTGTAGAGGCTGGTGTTGACGAGCGCCGCCTTGAAGTCGCGGCCGATGGTGGTCTGGCTGAAGATATCGAGGAAGTTCTGGACGCCGACGAAGCGCGCCGTACTGAAGCCGGTCTGGGTCGACCAGTTCTGGAACGACAGCCAGATGGTGAGCAGCATCGGCACCATGATGAACACGGCGATGAGCCCGGTCGCCGGCGCGAGCATGGCGATCGCCGATCGTCTCTGGCTGAGCTGCATGGAGGGGAACCGGGCTGGAGAAATGGGCGGGGTTGCCCCCGCCCACCGGGAGGTTATTGCGCGTTACGGGCGAGGATTTCGGTGGCGTCGTCCTGCGCCGTCTTCTGGGCGTCGGCGGCCGTCAGCTGGCCGAACTGCATGGCCTCGAGCGTCTTCTGCAGCGCTTCGGAGAATTCCTGGCCGCCGAGCACGACCGGGAAGCCCTTGGCGTTGGCGAGGGTCTCGGTATAGCCCGTGAGGAAGGGGTCGCCGGCGAGCCGGTCGGCGAAGGCGGCGCCGTCCGAGGTACGCGAGGGCAGGATGCCCATCGACATCAGGATATCGCCCATCGCGGAGGCGCCGTTCGGACCCGAATCCGGCCCGTTGAGCCAGTTGAGGAAGTCCCACGCCGCCGCCTGCTCATCGGCCGAGGCCTTGGCGTTGACAACGGTCATCCACGAATAGGAGATCGAGCGCGGCACATCGCCGGAGGGACCCACCGGGATCGGCGCGGTGGCGATATCGGCGAGGGCGTCGCCCATGCCTCCCTTCAGCGCCGATTCCCACCAGTTGGCCATGATGATCATGCCGGTCTTGCCCGACACGAAATTGTCGAGGAACGGCCCGGTGGTATTGGCGTCGGCGGTGGCCATGGCGGGATCGGAATAGCCCTTGCTGATCAGCGTCTCGTAGAGCTCGAAGGTCTGCTTGGCAGCGTCGCTGTCAAGGGTCGGCTTGCCGTCGACCACCAGATCGCCACCATTGGACACCAGCAGCGACGAGAACGGGTGCAAGACGCCCGCCGCCCACGAATTGATCATGCCAAAGCCCTGCTGGCCCTTCGACTTGTCGGTCAGCTTCTCGGCGTCGACGAGGAACTCGTCCCAGGTCTTGGGCGCCTCGGCGATGCCGGCGGCCGCGAACAGCTTCTTGTTGTAGTTGAGCGCGTAGACGTCGATCTCGTTGGGAATGCCGTAGAGCACCCCGCCGATCGAGGCGGCGCCGACGACGCCCGCCGGCCAGTTGACCTTGGTGTCCGCGGCGATCGCATCGGGCACCGGGGCGACGAGCTTGTCCTTGCTCAGATCGGGCAGCCAGGCGTCGTAGATGCCGGCGATGGTCGCGCCATCGGCGCCGCCACCCGAGGTGCGCAGCGTGGTCAAGAGGTCGCCGAAGGGCACGGCGCGCACGGTGATTTTGGTGTCCGGATGGCTCTGCGTATAGGCCGCGGCCGCGGCTTCGAGCTTGGCCACCGTGTCCGGCGCCCAATGCGTCAGGAACGAAACGTCGGCCGCCTGGGCGAAGATGGTTCCGGAAAGTAGGAATGCCACGGCGCCGGCGGTGCGGCCCAGGGTCCGTATTTTGTGCATGCTGATTCTCCCTTGCGCGCCAGCCTGCATCATGCTGCTGACGTATTTAGGTTATGACGTTATAATGACTTTGGCAATGGACTTTCCCTGCCCATGGGCGTCGAGGCCGAGGAGCCCTGTTTTCGCTTGTGGAATCAGGCGCGGGCAGACGGTCTGATGACCTCCACCTGCTCGATACCGAAGGACGAGCCGTCGGCCGCATCGACGCCAGCGTCGTGTCCACCGGCCAACGTCAGGTCGGCAAGCGGATCGTCAGTCCGGCACCTGACGGCGTGCGACCAGCCGGCCGAAGCCGCGATAGGCCATTTCCAGGCGCTCAAATCGGCCCGCCGAGAAGGTTATGGGGGCCGCATTGTTGGCGATTATGGCGAGCTGCAGCGCCGCGTCCTCGGCCGTAAGGCCCGGGACCAACTCGTCGTCCCTTTGCGCAGTTTGCAGAGCAGCAACGAAGATGGCGGTCAGTTCTGTTCCGAAGCGCCGCAGCTGCTCGCGACCTTTGGGGGTCAACAAGTCCGCATCCTGGCGTAGACGGGAGATGAGGCTCCAAGGCTGCACGTCGCCCCCGTCAGGGTTGTATCGTCGGAAGCGATCCCGGCTGTAGTCCAGCATCGCTTCGATCTTGTCCGCGAGGCTGCGCGCCCGGTCCCCCCAAACCATGCGCAACGCCGCAAGCGTGGTGTCGACATAGTCGGCCAGAACATCGTCGATCAGCCGCTGCTTGCTCCCGAAATGGTAGTGGATATTGGCGCGGGTCGTACCCAGCCGATCGGCGATGTCGCCGAAGGTCATGCCGCGATAGCCATGCCGGATCAGCAGATCCAGTGCGGCCTGTTTGATCGCGTCGCGGCTGTCGGCGTCTTTCATCGACGCACTCTAGCGGAGAGTCTCGTGCAAGCAGAAGGCAGCAAAAGGCTCTTCCCATTCGATCTCGAACTGACTTACATGTAAGTCAGTATTTGATGGATGGGAGACGCGGTCATGCAGGTCATTGGGGCAGATGGCCACGCGCCACAGGCGGTTCGCCGCGGCAATCTGGTGTTCGTCGGCGGCATCATGGCGATGAGCGCGGACGGTCGCATCGCTGCGGCCGACGTTGCGACCCAGGCCCGCATCGTCTTCGACCGCCTCCGCGCGACGCTCGAGCAAGCGGGTGCGAGCCTCGCCGACGTGGTCAAGCACACCATCTATTTCAGCTGCCCGGCCGATCAGACGGCAATCACCCGCTTCATGGACGAGCTCGACGCCGTGCGCATCGGGTACTTCGCAGCGCCAGGCCCGACCACGACCGAGCTGCGCTGCGGGCTCGAGACGGAAGGCGCGCTGCTCATGCTCGATGCCTGGGTGGTGATCGGCGGCAAGCGCGAGGTGCTTGCTCCGCCCGGACACTGGCAATGGCGGAAGCGCCTGCCCTGGGCACACGGCTGGAAAGTCAACGACATGCTGTTCATCGGCGGCCAGCGTTCGCTCGACGGCGAAGGCAGGGTGCTGGGAATCGGCGACATCGAGGTTCAGACCGATGAGGCGTTCCGCAACCTCGATACCCTGCTGCGCACCGGCGGTGGCGACCGGCACAGCCTGATGCGCCAGAACACCTATTTCCGGTTCTTCGGCGAGGGCCGCGAGGTCACGCAATACTGGGAGAAGATGACCAACGTCCGCCGCCGCTACATGTCGGTGCCCTCGGCGGCCGGCGCCGGGCTGCGGATCCAGGGCATGCCCGAACTCGACGAGTTGATCCAGGTCGAGGGCATCGGCGTGCTTGGCGAGGACAAACGGCGACTGCAACCCGCGAACCACTGGGACTGGAGTATCTCCAACTCCCAGTTCACCCAGGGCTGGGCCATCGGAAACCTCATCTTCATCGGCGGCCAGATCTCCGCCGACAACAAGGCGCGAGCCGTCGGCAACGATATGGAGACCCAGACACGCAACGTCTTCCGCTTCATCCGCAACACCCTGGCCGAAGGGGGCTACACCGAAGACGACGTCGCCAAGCTCTACATCTACTTCCACGCCGATGGGGACTGGCAGGAGATCGCAAAGGCCCGCGCCGTCATCGCGCGGGTTCAGCGCGAGTTCTATGGTGAGCCCGGACCGGCGGTCACGGCGATCCGCGTCGCCGGGTTCGCGTTCGAGAACCTGTTGATCGAAATCGAAGCCTTCGGCACCAAGCCAGCCTGATGTCCCGGCACGACTTTTCGGCAGAGGAGTTTGCGGGACGGCTGGCGCGGGTGCGTGCGGCAATGGATGGTGCGGGGCTTGATTGGCTTGTCGCCACCCACCCCGTCTCGATCCACTGGCTCACCGGCAGCGACGCCAAGAGCTACCAGGAATTCCAGTGCCTGTTCGTCGGCGCCCGGGACCATCCATTGACAGTGCTCACACGCGACGGTGAACGGCACGAATTCGAAACCGATTCTCTGGCTGACGAGGTCGTCGGCTGGGGCGGCGGCTTCGCCGAGGACCCAATCGCGGCCTTCGAACGGATCGCCCGTCGTCTCGCGATCCTCGGCAGCCGGGTGGGACTCGAGGTTCCCGGCTACTACCTCCACCCCTACCACTATCAACAGCTCCGCGATCTGCTGGGTGCCGACCGGATGACCGACGCGACGAACCTGATTGCCGACCTGAAGCTCGTGAAGTCTCCGGCCGAGCTGGCTTATGTCCGGCGAGCCGCGGCGATCGCCGACGGGGCGATGATCCAGTTCGCCGAGGCACTCGCCGTGGGCAAGACCGAGCTCGAGCTGGCCGGCGGCGTCTACAACGCGCTGCTCTCCGCCGGCAGCGGCATTGCGGCCAGTCCGATCAACCTGGTCTCAGGCCCGCGCTCGGCCTTCAGCCATGGCGCGCCCACCGATCGGCGGCTGCAAGTGGGCGACTTCGGCAGCGTCGAATTCGGCTCGACCTTCCGCCGCTACACAGCGACGATCGGCCGGCAGTTCGCGCTGGGCACTCCAACGTCCCGCATGCGCGACCTCTGCGCAGTGGTGCACGAGGCCAGCGACGCCATGCTCGCCGTGATCCGCGATGGTGTGCCAGCCATCGCAGCGCACGAAGCGGCGCGTGCCGTTATCGCCGCTGCTGGTCTCGACCAGTTCCGCGTCCACCTTTCCGGTTACGGGCTCGCGCCGGGGTTTCCGCCCAGCTGGGCGGAACCGCTCCAGATGTTCGACGGCAGCCCCTTCGTGTTGCGCACGGGCATGGTTGTCACCATCGAGCCGCCGGTGTTCATCGGCAAAGAAGGTCTCGGCGCCCGCATCATCGACAATGTCATCGTCACGGAGCGGGGAGCCGAACTGCTGTCGGCCTACCCGCGCGATCTGATCGTCGTCTAGCTCGAATGCGAGTCGAGGCCGCTCAGTTCATGGGCGATCTCGCCGCAGGCGATCTTGAGACGCGCCAGCATCGCCTCGAAGTTGGGCGGACTGCTGCGGCGACTCACCGCGGCGACGGTGACGCAGGCGACGGCACGGCCGTCGGCGAGCACGATGGGGCAGACCACATCGGTGACCCCGATGATGTCCCGGCTCTCGTGGATGATCGCACCACTTTTGCGCACCTCGTCCAGTTCGGCAGACAGCGCCGTTGGGTCGAGGGGCACGCGCATCAGCATCAGGCATTCCGAAATCATCCGTTGCCGAACGGCCTCGGGTTGGAACGCCATCAGGACCAGCCCCGAATGCGCGTCGGCCAGCGGGCGCCGGTAGCCCAGCTTCAGCGAGAAGTTCATGTCGGCGCCACCTGAGACTGCCGCGATGATCACCGTCTCGCCCCGATGCGCGACGACCAGGTGCGCCGCCTGATGCACTTCGTCGGCGAAACGCTCGACGATGGGCGCCGCGACACTGACCAGATCGCGCGCCCGCGCCGTCTGCATGCCGAGGCCGAAAAGCTTGTTGGAGAGCATCAGCCCGTCGCCGCCCTCTTCGCGCTGCAGGTAGCCGCGCCCGAGCAGCACGTGGACCATCCGGAAGATCTCGTTCTTGGACCGCCCAAGCTCCTCGGCGATCTGCCGCGTGCCCATCGGCCGGCCAGTACGTGCGAGAAGTTCAAGGATATCGAGACCCTTTTCGAGCGCCGGGGCGCTGTAACTCAGCTTGTCATCAGCCATGGTGCCTGTTTCATCAATGACGCTTGACACCATATATGAAGCGGCGCTAGCGTCCAACATCGAGTATGGGCGATTGGCTAGCTCATCTTCGGCAGTTGCAGAAGAGGGGCTCTGCACCGGTGAACTACAATTTCAGATTTAACGCGCTACTGCCCTACACCGGAGAGATTCTCCGCGGCGTCGGGCTCACTTTGCAGCTGACCCTGCTCACCGCGGTCATCGGCCTCGCGATCGGCCTCTTCGTCGCCCTGGCCTCGAGCAGCGAACGCGCGGCCCTCAGGGTACCGGCGCGCATCTACGTCGAAGCGATCCGCAACACGCCGCTGCTGGTCCAGCTCTTTCTGGTGTTCTTCGGCCTGCCGAGCCTCGGCATACGCCTCGACGCCAGCGTCGCCGCGATGGTGGGCCTGTCGATCAATGTCGGCGCCTATGCCGGCGAGATCCTCAGGGCCGGCTTCCAATCCGTGCGTAGCAGCCAAGTCGAGGCCGGCCGATCGCTTGGGCTGACAGCCGGGCAGACCTTTCGCCATGTCGTGCTGTTTCCGGCGATCAAGGCGATCTACCCGGCGCTTGCCAGCCAGTTCGTGCTGCTCCTGCTGGCCACCAGCGTCGTCTCCTCGATCGGCGCAGCCGACCTGTTTCACCAGGCGGCATTCATCGACTCGCGCACCTATCGCTCGTTCGAATCCTATGCGCTCATCACCTTGGCATACCTGATCCTCACCCTCGCCTTCCGTGCCCTGCTTTCGGCGATCTACTGGCTCGTCTTCGTTCGGCGGAGCCGGCCATGATCCGCGAGTTCAGCCCCGCCGACGTCGTCTACATGCTCGCCGCAGCGCGCTGGACAGTGGCGCTCGCGCTCTTCGCCATGGTCGGCGGCGGCCTGATCGGCATGCTGGTGGCGGTCTTGCGGATCGTCGCCTTTCGCCCCGCCAACTGGGTGGCCCGGGCTTACATCAACCTGATCCAGGGTACCCCGCTGCTCGGCCAGCTCTTCGTGTTCTTCTTCGGCTTGCCGCTCCTTGGAATCCAGGTTGGCGCATGGGAGGCGGCGGCGCTGTCGCTTTCGATCTATGCCTCCGCCTTCTTTGCCGAGATCTGGCGCGGCAGCCTGCAGTCGGTGTCGCCGCGGCAATGGGAGGCCGGCGCCGCGCTCGGCCTCACCTATGTGCAGCGGCTGACCCATGTGGTGCTGCCGCAGGCCGTTCGTATCGCCGTCCCACCGACGGTCGGTTTCCTCATGCAGCTCGTCAAGGACACCTCGCTCACCGCGCTGATCGGCTTCATAGAACTCACCCGCGCCAGCCAGATCATCAGCGCCGCAACCTTCGCGCCGCTGCCGGTCTATGGCACCGCCGCCGCAATCTACTTCGTCATCTGTTTCAGCCTGTCGCGTCTCAGCCAGCGGCTGGAGAAGAGGTCCCATGCCGCTCGTTGAGATCAGCGAAATCCACAAACGATTCGGCACGGTGGAGGTGCTGAAAGACGTCTCGCTCAGCCTCGACAAGGGCGAGATCGTCGCCGTGATCGGGCGCTCCGGCTCGGGCAAATCCACGATGCTGCGCTGCATCAATGCGCTGGAGCGCGTCCAGGCCGGTCGTATCGTCGTCGACGGCATCGATGTGACCGCCCCCGATGCCGACCTGAACCGCCTCCGCCAACGCGTCGGAATGGTGTTCCAGAGCTATAATCTGTTCCCGCACCTCACAGTGGAGCGCAACGTCATGCTGGCTCTGCGGCTGGTGCGCAAGCTCGGCGAGGACGCCGCGCGCGACATTGCCCGGCAGATGGTGGCCAAGGTCGGGCTCGCCGAAAAGCTCGCCGCCTATCCGGACGAACTCTCCGGCGGCCAGCAGCAACGTGTCGCCATCGCGCGCTCGCTCGCCATGCAGCCGACCCTGATGCTGTTCGACGAAATCACCTCCGCCCTCGACCCCGAACTCGTCGGCGAGGTGCTGCGCGTGCTCGAAAGCGTCGCGCAGGAGGGCATGACGATGATGCTCGTCACGCACGAGATGAACTTCGCCAAGAACGTCGCCGATCGGGTGATCTTCATGCACGAGGGCCGCATCCACGAGGATGGCCCCGCGCGCGAAACCCTGCTCGAGCCGCGTACGGCCGAACTCAGAAGCTTTCTGAGCGCCGTCCTGCACTAGCCGAAGCCGACCAACCAACCACCCAAAGGGGGAACTTTCATGTTGAAGCATCTATCCAGGATCGTCTCAGCCGTGCTCCTGGCCGGCGCAGTCACGGTCGCTCCGGCGCTCGCTGCCGACCTGCAGCAGATCATCTCGGCCGGCAAGGTCCGCATCGGCGTCCCGGTGGACGTGGCGCCGTTCGGATCGAACGACGCCAGCAACCAGCCGGTCGGCCTCGACGTCGACATGGCCAACGCCATCGCCAAAGCCCTCGGCGTGACGCTCGAACTGCAGCAGATCACCGGCGCCAACCGCGTGCCGTACCTTGCCACCGACAAGCTCGATATCGTCATCGCCGCGATGGGCGCGACCCCCGAGCGCGCCTTGCAGATCAGCTTCACTTCGCCCTACGCCGCCCTCTCTTCGGGCGTGTTCGGGCCAGATAGCATAGCCGTGACCAAGCCCGAGGAACTGACCGACCAGACCGTCGCGGTCGCGCGCGGCACCACCCAGGATCTGCTGCTGACCAAGCTGGCGCCGAATGCCAATATCCAGCGCTATGACGACGATGCGACTGCCGCCGCCGCCTTCACCTCGGGCCAGGCGCAGCTGCTCGCCACCGCCGACATCGTCGCCAAGGACATGATGGACAAGAACCCCGCACTGCAGCTCAAGCCGAAATTCATCATGGAGTTCTCGCCCTGCTATATCGGCGTCCAGCAGGGTGCCCCGGAACTTCTGCATTGGCTGAACACCTACGTTCACCTGGGCATGCGCGACGGCTCGCTATCGGCCCTCTCGGAAAAGTGGATCGGCACCAAACTGCCGGCCCTGCCGACCATCTGATCGAGCCCGGCAGGGAGGCGTCCTCCCCCTCCCTGCCGTTTCCATTTCTGACCAAAAAGAGAAGCTGGCCTGCATGTCCACGGCGCGCACGACGATCGACTTCGAACAGAGCGGCAAGCAGATCGGCTTCGTCGACATCCCGCATTCCCCCCATGAGGATGCCTGGGGAGCGACGCGCATTCCACTTGCGGTCATTCGAAACGGCAGTGGGCCTACGGTCATCCTCCAGGCCGGCAATCACGGTGACGAGTATGAGGGCCCGATCACTCTGGGCGAACTGATCCGCGAACTCGATCCTACGCGGGTGCGCGGGCGCATCATCTTTCTGCCAGCGATCAACACGCCGGCGGTCATGGCGGGAAGGCGCACGTCACCCGTCGATGGCCTCAACCTAAATCGCACTTTCCCCGGCGACCCCGAAGGCACCATCACGCAACAGATCTCGGCCTATGTCAGCGACGTGATCATGCCGATGGGCAATGCCTATGTCGACCTTCACTCGGGGGGTTCTTCGCTCAATATCCTGCCGAGCGCCATCATCGAACCGGCGGCCGACCCGGACCTGCGCAGCCGCAATATCGCGGCAGCGCTCGCGTTCGACGCGCCCCTGACCGTCGTCATCGACAATCTCGGCGAGCCCCGGACTTCGACGGCGACCGCAATTCGAGCCGGCCTCGTGACCATCGGCACCGAGATGGCCGGCGCCGGCACCGTATCGCTCGATGCCCTGGCGATCTGCCGGCGCGGCGTCCGCAACGTGCTCGCCCATTTCGGCGTGCTGGAATCGGACACTCCGAGCCCACTCGCGCGCCCCGAAGCGATCCTGCGCATTCCCGGCCACGACGGCTATGTGCTGGCGACGACGGACGGCGTGTTCGAGCCCTTCCACGCCCTCGGAACGACGGTCAAGGCGGGACAGGACGCCGGCCGAATTCACAACCTCGCCGATCCGGCGCGCGAACCGGAGGTGGTGCGTTACGCTGCAGACGGAATAGTCTATGGCCGCCGTCAACCCGGCCGGGTCGTGATGGGCAATTGCTGCGTGACCGTCGCGGCGCCCTATTATGGAGAGCTAAGGTGATCAGCGTCGACGATATCCGGGCGGCCGCGGAACGCATCGCGGAGCACGTGCGGCGCACCCCGGTCATCGTTGCCGATCAGGTGCTCGCGCCGATCGCGCCCGGCGCCGAGGTGACGCTCAAGCTCGAGCTGTTGCAGGTCACCGGTTCGTTCAAGGCGCGCGGCGCCACGAACAAGCTGCTGTCGATGAGCCCCGCCGAGTTGAAGAAGGGCATCGTGACGGCATCGGGTGGCAACCACGGCATCGCCACGGCGAGGGCTGGGCACATGGCCGGCGTACCGACGACGATCTTCCTGCCCGCGAACGCATCGCCTGCCAAGATCGAGAAGATCAAGGCCTGGGGCGCCGACATGCAGATTGTCGGTTCGGCCTGGCACGAGGCCAACGTTGCAGCGCTGGCCTTCGCAGCCCAAACCGGCGCCGCCTATTTCCATCCTTTCGCCGATCCCTTCGTCGTCGCCGGGCAAGGGACGGTCGGCCTCGAAATCCTCGAGCAGTTGCCCCAAGTCGATACCGTCCTGGTCGCCATGGGCGGCGGCGGCCTGGTGAGCGGCGTTGCCACGGCCATCAAGGCGCTTGCTCCCAATGTGCGCGTCATCGGCATCGAGGCGGCGGGGAGCCCGGTGCTGCTGCGGTCCCTTGAAGCCGGCCGGAACATCGCGCTCGACGCCGTCACCACGTCCGTGGCGACGATGGCCTGCGCCAAGACGGACGACCGCATCTTCGAATTGGTGCGTGATCGCGTGGACGAGATTATCCTCGTCGATGACGACCAGATGCGTCGAGCGGCCCAATGGCTCTGGTTCGAGATGGGCCTCGCCGCGGACCAGAGCGGCGCGGCCGCCATAGCGGCGCTGCGCGAAAAGCGACTTCTGGTCCAACCAGGCGAGCGGATCTGCGCGATTGTCTGCGGTGCCGGGCCCGAGGCCATCCTTGCCTGAGAGGGTGCGCGGATTTGGCGAGTTCTGAAGGCAACCTCGCCGGTCTTCATCCGTTCCTCGCGGCCGGAGTTGCGGTACGGCGGCGCGGCCCGCACTACAGCGACCTGACATTGATCGAAGCGAGGAAACTGAGCCGCGCCCGCCAGGGGGACCCGACCCGGCTCCCAGCCGTGGATGCGGTCGATGACTTCTCGATCCCGGGCCCGGCTGGTCCGCTCCCGGTGCGGCTATACCGGCCATCGCCCGGCCCGGCCCTGCCGCTCGTTGTCTACTTTCATGGCGGCGGCTTCGTTGCCGGCGACCTCGACAGCCATGACTCGATCCTCAGGCGGCTGGCACTGGCCAGCGGAGGTCTGGTGCTTTCCGTGGCCTATCGGCTGGCCCCAGAGCACCCCTTCCCCGCAGCGATCGAGGATGCGGAGGCGGCACTCCAGCACACTCTCGCCCATGCCGGTGTGCTGGGAGCCGATCCCCGAGCCGTCTTCGCCGGTGGCGACAGCGCCGGCGCGGCGATCGCTTTCGCCGCCGCCGGGGTGGTACCGGGACTTGCCGGAATGTTGCTCTTTTATCCTGTCACAGACCTCTCGCGCCTCGGCGAGACCGAGAGCTACCGCAGGTTCGGCGACGGCGCAGCGGGGCTCTCGCTCGACGACATGCAGTGGTCCGCACGGCACTACGCGCCGGAGGGGACGAGCCGCCAGGATTGGCGCTGTTCCCCGCTGCTCGTTGGGGAGCGTGTTGGCCTGCCACCCGCCTTCGTCGCCACCGCCGAGTACGACGTGCTGCGCAGCGAAGGCGAGGCCCTCGCCAATCTCCTGGCCGCCCGGGGCAACTCGGTCGAGCACCACGCGGTCCAAGGCGTCAATCACGGGTACCTCGGCGCCGGCGATGCTGTGCCGCAAGCCGCTGCCACCATCGCCGCCGCGGCAGCGTGGATCAGGACGCTGGTTCACTCAGCGGGTGACGATGGCGCCCGTCCGGTCAGGTGAACCGCGACAACCCGAGATTCGTCACGCGGAACAGAAGTTGGGGGCGACCTCAACGACGGCATAGACGCTGCCAATAGATTATAATAGTATACCATTATAAGAAGCGGTTCTGCCGTTCCGGGGAGGAGGCTTCGCGAGGCGAAGCCTGAGGTTCGACGCATCGGTCGGGAGAGTGTCTTCACCGTCGGCGGCGCTGCGCCACCGGACGACGGGTGGTGGATTTGGCGCCAATGCATTGGGAGGGAAATCCATGCCAAGTCGTTTCAAGAGGTCTTTTTCGGGCTCCTGGTTGGCGGCACTTGCCGTTGCACTTATGGCCCTGGTGCCATCGGTGGCCGTAGCGCAAACCGTCAACGAGATCATCAGCCGCGGCAAGCTGATCATCGCCGTCGACACCACCACGCCGCCCTACGGTTTCCTCGATGCCGAACTGAAGCCGACCGGCTTCGATATCGAAGTCGCCACCAAGATGGGCGAGGCGCTCGGTGTGCCGGTCGAATTCGTGACCGTGACCTCGCCGGGCCGTATTCCGGCGCTGCTCACCAAGCAGGTCGACGCCGTGGTCTCGATCTTCTCGATCACCGCGGCCCGCGCCATCCAGATCGACTACTCGATGCCCTATGCCGGCCAATCCGCAGTGGTGATCGCTCCCAAGAGCACGCCGATCAAGAGCCACGCCGATCTCGTCGGCAAGAAGGTCGGCCTGACCCGCGGCACCGCCGAGGACGGTATCCTGACCGCGGCCGCCGAAGCCAATCCGGGCATCGAGATCCTGCGCTTCGACGACTATGCCTCGCTGCTGCAGGCCATGGTCTCGGGCCAGATCGATGCCATGGGCGGCGGCGACTACGGCGAGATCTATCTGAAAAAGAGCGCCAACGGCGACGACTTCGAGCAGAAATATCCGCTCAAGACGTTCTATTTCGGCATCGGCGTCGCCAAGGACAACGACAATCTGCGCCAGTGGATCAACACTTGGCTGTTCACACTCAAGGCCGATGGTACGCTCGAGGCGCTGTCGCAGAAATACCGCAACCAGCCGCTGCCGGCCCTGCCGGTCTTCTGATCGTTCCACCATCGGCGGCGGGGCTCTGGCCCCGCCGCTCTCCCTGACCATGTGACGGAAGGCCAATGCAAACCGCCCTGCAGTTCGGCCCCATCTTCATCCACTTCGACCGGCTGCTGCTGGGCCTGTGGCAAACCCTGCAGCTGTCGGTACTGTCGATCGTCTTCGGCACGCTGATCGGGGGGCTCGGCGCCGTCGGACGCAGTTTCGGGCCGCGCTGGGTTTCGTGGTCGGTCGCCGCCTATGTCGAGCTGATCCGCAATACCCCGCTGTTGATCCAACTCTATTTCGTCTTCTTCTCGCTGCCGCTGTTCGGGCTGAAGCTGAGCAGCAATGTGGCGGCGATCGTCGCCCTCTCGATTCACCTTGGCGCCTACGTGACCGAGATCCTGCGAGCCGGCATCGAGGCCGTTCCCAAAGGCCAGATCGAAGCCGCCAAGGCCCTCGGTCTCAGCCGCTACCGGATCATTCGGCATGTGGTGATCGTGCCGGCCGTGCGAGCTGTGTACCCCTCGCTCTCGGCCCAGTTCATCCTGCAACTGATGGGCACCTCGATCGTGGGCGCCATCGCCGCCGAGGAGCTCACGGCAATCGCCAACAACCTCGTGATGCAGACGTTCCGCAGCTTCGAGGTCTACATCCTGATTGCTGCGATCTATTTCGTCGTCGTGCAGACGGCGAGCCTGGTGCTCGCGGCGCTGGGGCGACTGCTGTTCCGGTGGAAGGTCTGAACGCATGAGCCTGCGCGATTTCGGCCCCAACGAACTGGTCTACCTGCTGCTGGCAGCGCGCTGGACAATCCTGCTCGCGCTGATCGCCTTTGCCGGCGGCGGCGTGATCGGCTTGGTGATCGCCGGTCTGCGGGTGGCACCGATCCGCATCCTGCGCTGGCTTGCCGGCGGGTACATCCAGTTCTTCATGGGCACGCCCATCCTGATCCAGCTGTTCATGGCCTACTACGGCGCCTCGTTCCTCGGCTTCCGGCCCGATCCGTGGGTCGCGGCCGCATTGACGTTCTCACTCAACGGGGCGGCGTTCTTCGGCGAAATCTTCCGTGGCGCCATTCAATCCATATCGAGGGGGCAGTGGGAGGCCTCCACCGCGCTCGGCTTCCGCTTCGTGTCGACACTGCGGCTGGTGATCATCCCGCAGGCCGTGCGGCTGATGCTGCCGCCGACGGTCGGTTTCATGGTGCAGGTCGTCAAGACCACCTCGGTGGCCTCGCTGATCGGGCTCACCGAGCTGGCGCGGGCAGCCACCCAGATCAACACCGTGACCTTCCAGCCGGTGCTGGTGTTCGGCACGGTGTCGCTGATCTATTTCGCGCTCTGCTGGCCACTGTCCCTGCTCTCGCAGCATCTCGAACGCCGCCTCGCGACAGGCTCCGCGCTCAAAGTGCCGAAGCCGCTGATGCTTGCTGCCTAGAGGCCATCTACTTGCTGCGTTGCGCCCGACGCTTCGCGACGAGCTCGTCGAAATCGATCGATTGCGCCAGGACCACGATGTGGTCATGCAACTCTCGCGCCATCGCTTTCTGACCGCCGGTCTTGAAGACTTCGATGAGAAGGTCATGCTCCGCGACGATGGAGTCCATCGGCTTGCTCAGTGTCGAAAGCCCGACGATGATCGTCACCTGGCGGGAGAGCGATTCCCACAGAAGCGAAAGAACCGGGTTGCCTGCGAGCCCGACGAAGACGCGATGAAAGGCGGCATCGGCCAAGGCGAAACCATAGACGTCGCCACGACCGGCCATCACCTCGAGTTCGTTACGAGCGCGGACAAGTTTCTCGATTCCCGCCTTGTCGTTTGCCCCGGCTTCGATCGCTCGCCGCGCCGCAAGACTCTCGAGATTGACCCGAACGTCGAGCACCTGTTCGAGCCGCTCATGGGTGACCTCCATGAGCCTGATCCCCTTGTATGGAGCGCTGGTCACCACGCCCTGACTTTCGAGGGTGCGAAGCGCTTCGCGAATCGGCACCCGGCTCATCCCCAAGCCCTTGGTCAGCTCGGACTCGATGATCCTGTCGCCCGGCAGGATCACCCCCCGGGCGGCCCCCGCGATGATGGCGGCGACCGCGTGGTCGACCAGAGTCTGCGGCCGCGCAGCCTCCCAGACGGGGGCCTCGCGCGCCTTGACACTCGCTTGGGCTTTGGTCTTTCGCGTCACAGTGGATACACTTCGCGGCTGGGAAACATCGACTTGTCGGCGGCGTATACTAGGGGCTTGGCACAGAACATAGCGACGGCCAAGGGGGAGTACCTCACCTGACCGCGGTTCTCATCGGTCATGTGCCGCCCGGAATAGCCGAGCGGCCCACCGCTTCTGCCGCCCCGGACTGTGCCTTGCGTGTCCGGCATCAGTGCTGGGAACTCTGCCGCGGATCGATGATGTCGCGCAGGCCATCGCCTATCAGGTTCAGGCCCAGTACAACGAGAGCGATCGCCATGCCTGGGAAGACTGCGATCCACCAGGCCTCCTGAATGTAGGTGCGACCATCGGCGATGATGTTGCCAAGGGATGGGGCCGGAGGCGGTGGACCGACCCCGAGGAAGCTCAATATCGCCTCGGCGATAACCGACACCGCGAAGACATAGGTGAGTTGAACGATGACCGGCGACAGGGCGTTGGCAAGGATGTAGCGGAAGATGATGCGCCCGTGGCCGGCACCTGCCGCCTGCGCGGCTTCAACATACTGCGTGCCCTGAACCACCATCACGGCGGCACGAACTACACGCGCCGTGCGCGGCATGAACGCGACGGTGAGCGCGATGATCGAATTGATCGCGGATGGCCCCAAAGCGGATGCGAGCGCAATGGCCAGCAGCACGCCGGGAAAGGCCATCAAGCCGTCGAGAGTGCGCATGACCAGCGCGTCCAGCCAGCGCACATAGCAGGCCAGAGTACCCAGCAATGTTCCGAAAATGCCTGTCAACAGGGCCACATAAAAACCGATGCCCAGCGAAACGCGCGTGCCGTGGATGACCCGGCTGGCAATGTCCCTGCCGAAGGCGTCGGTGCCGAACCAGAAGGCGGCAGACGGGGGCGTGAGGACGTCCCGATAGTTGTTCTTGTTCGGCAGGTACGGCGCGATCAAGTCGGCGAAGACGGCAACCAAGGCAAAGAAAACCAGTATCACGAACCCGATCAGGAAGGAGCGGTGGTTCAGCAGACGGAGCGCCAGTTGCCCGAGGCGCCGCCGGCGCGCCCGTCTCATCTCCGTACGGAGCGACAAACCATCGTCCAAGCCTTCCGCGCTAGCGCCCATCGCGGACCCTCGGATCGAAGAAGCCGTAGAGCATGTCGACGATGATATTGACGAAGACGAACACGCTTGCCGTGACCAGCAATCCCCCCTGAATGATCGGGAAGTCGCGCCGCTGGATCGAGCCGATGATCAGCCGCCCGACGCCGGGTAGAGAAAAGACCGTTTCGATCACGACCGCGCCGCTGAGCAGCACACCCGTCGTTACCCCGACCACGGTGAGGATCGGGACCACGGCATTGCGCAGCGCGTGCTTGAACACAACGGTGTGCGCCCGCATGCCCTTGGCACGGGCGGTGCGGATGAAATCCTGGTTCAGCACGTCGAGCATGCTCGACCGCGTCATCCGGGCGATGACGCCCATCTGGGTAAAGGCAAGCGTGAGGGCCGGCAATGTCATGGACCGCGCCCAACCGAGAACGTCCTCGGTGATCGGCACGAAGCCGCCCGTCGGCAACCAGCCCAAAGTGACGCCGAACAGAATGATGAGCACGATGCCGAACCAGAAGTCCGGAATCGAGAGCCCGACCAGCGCCGCAATCATCGAGCCCTGGTCCAGCCACGTGTTGTGCTTGACTGCGGCCAGAACACCGAGCAGCACGCCAACCAGGGTGGCGATGACCAGCGCCAGCGTTGCGAGCGACAGTGTGACCTGGAGGCGCTCGAGCACCGCGTCGACTACCGGCCGATCAAGCAGGTAGGAGTAGCCGAGATCACCATGGAATAGACTGGAATACCAAATGATGGCGCGTTCATAGATCGGACGGTCGAGCCCGACCTGCTCGCGGATGCGCTCGATCTCTTCCGGACTGGCGTCGGCTCCACCGAGCACGGCGGTGATATCGCCGGGCACCAGCCACATGATCACGAAAGACATCAGCGAAACCACGAACAGGACTGGGATCGCGCTGAGCAGTCTTCGGACAATGAAGAGCGTCACTTATCGACCACCGCCTGAGGAAAGAACCGGCGGGCCGCGAGGGACCCGCCAGTTCGGATGCTAACGGGAGATCAGTTCTCCAGCCAGATGTCGTAGACACGCGGAAAGCGGAAGGACTTGAAATTCTTCACACTCGACCGCGATGCCTGCATCAGGCCGGAGTCGCCGACTTTGATGATGCTGAAGGTCTCGTAGAGGCGAGTCTGCATCTTGGCAAAGGTCGCCTTGCGCTCTTCCGATGTCTGGCCGGTGATCAACTCCTGATACAGGCCATCGAGCTGCTCGTCGTTCTTGACGAAGTGCGGACGCTTGCCGGTCAGCGTGCTCATGATCGCGACCGGGCCGAGATAGGGCTCGATGCCCATCTGAAGCGTCCAGCCGTTCCAGCCGGTGTCTTCCATGCGCAACTTGAGCGCGGTCGGCCAGTCGACCTGGTTGATCACCGCGTTGATGCCTGCCGCCTTGAGCTGTTCGGCGATCACCACCGCAGAGCGCCCGTGCTCGGGAATGTTGCTGTCGGTGAGGATCGTGAACTCTTCATTGTTGTACCCCGCCTCTTTGAGCAGCGCCTGGGCGCGTGCGGTGTCGGCCTGGTTGTAGTAGCCGGCCGAGGCGAGGTCGCCGACGTCATAGGTCGTTCCAGGGTAGACCCAGCCGGGGTTGAGATTGAACAACCCTTCGGTCGAGATGCCCATGATCTCTTCCATGTTGAGGGCCACCTGCACGGCCTCGCGGAACTTGGGATTGTCGGTGGGCGGCGCGTTCGTGTTGAGGATGAACACGTTGAAGGCCCACTGCAGGTTCTCGTAGAGATCGATATCCGGGTTGTCCTCCAACCTGCGGGCGGCTGGAACAGGGATCTGGTCGAGAATCTGGATTTCACCCGCCTGCAACGCTGCCACTGCGGCACCGGGCTCGGGAATGATGCGGAACGTTGCCGAGTCGAGATAGGCCGTCTTCTTGCCGCCGAACCCGTCCCTGCCATCATAGCGGGTGTCCTGCGAGTAGTCGGTGAATCTCTCCAAACGCACGTGGCTGTCAGGGACGAACTCGACGATCTTGTACGGGCCGGTGCCAACGAGGCTGGTCTTGTTGACCTCGGCCGCCCCATCTTCCTCGGGGATGATGACGGCCGGTGCACGCGGCGAGCAGAACGCCTCGAGGAAGGTCGGCGTCGGCCGCTTCATCGTGAGGGTGACCTCATAGTCGCCGGTGATGTCGATGCTCTCGACGGGCTCCAGCAGGCTGCCGGTGGCCCCGACCTTGCGGTAGCGCTCGAGCGAGGCCTTGACGTCCTTGGCGGTCATCTCCTTGCCATTGTGGAAAAGTACGCCCTTGCGCAGCGGGAACCTGTACTTCAGCCCATCGTCCGAAATCTCCACGGTCTCTGCGAGGATCGGCATGGGCTCGATCTTCTCGTTGAAGCCATAGAGCGTCTCGTAGACGTTCATGGTGATATTGCGCGACGCGCCCGACGAACTGGTCATCGCGTCCAGGCTGGGCGGATTGGATGACTGTGCGACGACCAGATCGCCGCCCATCGTCTGGGCCTGTGCGGCTCCAATCGGAACCAGGGCAGACAACGCCAAGGCGCTTGAAACGGCCAGCGCTCGCGCAACGGATGTCAGTCTTTTACGCACCAACATGATCTGTGTTTGCTCCCCTTGAAAATGCCTGCGGTATCGCGAGGCTGGCTGCTCTATCCAGGCTGGCATATGTCAGCCTGTTCGTGTATCGTATAATCGTATACGATATGAGGGATGTCTCAAAGTCAAGGAGTATGCCGGAAGTGCCGACCTCAGATGGCGAGGCGTTCGCGGGACGTCTCTCGGGCCTCACTCCACTTGTCGCAAGAAGTCTCGTCGATCAGGTGGTCGATGCCATCGTGGAGGCGGCTGCCAAGGGTATCTTCCTGCCCGGGGATCGCATTGTCGAAGCAGAGGTCGCCCGCTCGCTGAACGTCAGCCGCATTCCTGTAAGGGAGGCGCTGCGCCTGCTCGAAAGCCAAGGGGTCGTGGTGAGCGAGCGCTATCGTGGCATGAGCCTTATGAGCGTCGACATTGACCGCCTCGAGAAGATCCTCAAGGTGCGGCTGGCGCTGGAGAGGCTCGCCGGCGCCGAAGTGATGGTGAAGTTCGGAGCCGATCCGACCGTGCTGAAGCCGCTGGAGCAGGTGCTGGCGAAGATGTACGAAGCCGGCGACGCCGACGACGGCTTCCGCGTCGCCAGACTCGACACCGAGTTTCACCTCTGTCTGTGCCAATTGTCCGGCAACGACTCCCTGGTTCGCTCCTGGCAGCCACTCTCGCGCCAATTGACCATCATCTTCGGTCTTTCCACCATGAGGAAGGGCGCCAGGAGCATCGTCGCCGAACACGACGAGGTGCTTGCGGCGCTCCGGCAGGGAGGCCAAGGGGCCTTCGATGCATTGATGGAAACGCACATTCTGGAATACTCCCGAGCCGTGGACTACGAGCAGCTTGTCAGGCAGTTGCGGTTGCTGGATCGCCGGAAGAAGGGACGTCGGCAGCCCGTGCACGGGTAGTAGCCGATCCTGGACCATCTCGGCGGCACAGCTCGCCATTTTCCTCGGCCGCGCCCTTGCAAATCGTATTATAGTATACAATCATCGCTGTCGGTGATGTCTGCGGAAGGTGGATATGCGACCCGAATTCAAAGTCGATCGCTCAGGGTCTGCCGCACCGCTCATCGAAGTGGCGAACATGAGCGTCCACTTCGGCGACACCAAGATCGTCGACCGGCTCTCGTTTACCCTCATGCCCGGGGAGACCCTGGGCATCGTCGGGGAATCGGGAAGTGGCAAGTCGATGACGGCATTGGCGATCATGCGCCTCCTGCCGCGCGGCGGCACCGTCACCGCCGACCGCCTGCGGGTACTGGGCGAAGACCTGCTCGCTGCTGGGGAGGCGCGGCTGGAGGACGTCCGAGGCTCGGTCATGGGGATGATCTTCCAGGAACCGATGACCGCGCTGAACCCGGTGCTGACCATCGGCGATCAACTCGGCGAGACGGTCCGGCGCCACACCGGCGTCGGTCGCCGAGAAGCCCGCATGCGATCGATCGAAGCCCTCCGCCGCGTCGGCATTCCGTCCCCGGAGCAGCGCGTCGATGATTTCCCTCACCGCCTTTCCGGCGGTATGCGGCAGCGTGTAATGATCGCCATGGCCCTCATCTGTCGCCCCAGGCTGTTGATCGCCGACGAGCCCACGACGGCACTGGACGTCACCATCCAGGCACAGATTCTCGACCTGATGCTCGATCTGCAGAGCGAATACGGCATGGGCATCGTGCTCATCAGCCACGATCTTCGGGTCGTCTCCGCCTTCACCGAAAGAGTACTCATCCTCTATCTGGGGCAGGTCATGGAGGACGCGCCGGCTGCCACCGTGTTCGTCGATCCACGACATCCTTACACCCAGGGGCTATTGGCGTCGGTGCCACCGATCGATCACGACGTGGCGCAGCTCAAGGCGATCGAAGGCATGGTTCCCCCGGTGTTCGCCCTGCCGCCAGGCTGCCGTTTCGAACCGCGTTGCAGCCATGCGCGTGCGCCCTGCTCCTCCGCAGTCCCACCGCTCGTCGAGCTCGGCGACCGGCATTGGGCATCCTGCATTCGCAACACCGACTACCAATTCCGGCCGGCGCTGACGTGACCGAAGCCGTGCCCACCAGCAAGGTCCCGCCCCTCCTCGACGTAGCGAACCTTCGCAAGGAATTCGTCACGGGCGCCGGCGGACCGTTTGGCCGGCGTCGCGTGCTGCGCGCCGTGGACGACATCAGTTTCTCCATCGGCAAGGGCGAGACGCTCGGCCTCGTGGGGGAGAGCGGCTGCGGCAAGACGACGACCGGTCGCTTGGTGCTCAGACTCGTTGAACCGACCTCAGGTTCCGTACGCTTCGGCGAGCACGATGTCCTTTCGCTTTCGCCGCAGCGCATGCGACGACTCCGGCAGGACATGCAGATCATCTTTCAGGATCCGTTCGGCGCGCTCAATCCGCGCATGACCGCGGGCGAACTGATCGTCGAACCATTGGTGATCCACCGCATCGGCGATTCTGTCTCGCGCGAACGGCGGCTCCGCCAATTGCTGGGCCTCGTGGGACTGTCGGCACATCACGCTGGTCGCTTCCCGCATGAGTTCTCGGGTGGACAACGCCAGCGACTATGCATTGCCCGGGCCCTGTCGTTGGAGCCGGCCTTCGTCGTGTGCGACGAAGCTGTTTCGGCGCTCGATGTGTCAGTGCAGGCGCAAATCCTCAACCTGATGCAGGACCTGAAGCACCAGTTGGGGCTGACCTACCTGTTCATTTCGCACGATCTAGGCGTCGTCCGTCACATCTCGGATCGCGTCGCGGTGATGTATCTGGGCCAGATTGTCGAGACCGGTCCGCGACTTTCGATCTTCGAGCGCCCCGCGCACCCCTACACCCAGGCGCTGCTGGGCTCGGTGCCATCCGCCAGCAAAGGTCGCGGCTCCTTCTTCACCATCAAGGGCGACGTCCCCAGCGCAGCGAAACCGCCGAGCGGCTGCCGCTTCCACACCCGGTGCCCGATCGCCATCCCAAGATGCAGCGTCGAGCAGCCTATGCCGCGAGCGATCAGTTCGGGACATACGGCGGCCTGTCACCTCGCCGCCCCCTCCCACGGCGCCACCAGCAGCTAGTCCTGCGGCGCACTGAGCGCCGCATCCGTCATCCCGCCGATGCAAGGCATCAGTCGATCCGCGGTGTTCGGTAGATCGCTTTTCCACCGACACGAATCTCGGTTTCAACGAGATACGGTTTCAACCCCGGCAAATCGACCTCGATGCCCAGGCCTGGCGCTTCGGGGGCGCGGATTTCGCCGTTGCGGTCCCTTAGAATTGGATTCTTTGCCGCGATCTGTGCCAGTGGGCTCGGGTCGGCCGGGAACTCGCAGATACGGTCGGCCGCCACGCCAGCGTAGGGCTGCAGCGACGCACTGAGCGCCAGATGGGTGGTAAAGGTGTGGTTCACGTAGCTGATGCCGCGCGGCGCCGCGAGATCGGCAACGGCCTTTGCCGGACCGATGCCGCCGATGCGTCCGCAATCGATCTGCACGTAGCCGACTTTGCCGAAGTCCATCACGTGGCGGGCCATGGCGAGGTTGTGCGCCGCCTCGCCCCCCGCCAGCTTCACCTTGCTGCCGCGGGCTGCAAGCGCCGCGTAGGCCTCATAGGAGTCCCCGTGGAACGGCTCCTCGAACCACAGCACCCGGGCCGCCTCCAAAGCCGGCAGGCGGGCCGCCGCCGCTTCGACGTCCTCGCCGAAGATCTGGCCCACATCGACCATCAGATAGCCGCCCTCGCCGATCCCTTCGCGGGCAGCGACGAAGTGATCGGCGTCGTGCTTGGGCGTCGCTGTGCCGATTGGCCCCCAACCGAACTTGGCCGCCCCGAAACCGTCGTTCCGAGCCTTGCGGGCCCGTTCCAGCGTCTCCTGCGGAGTGGCGCCGAAAAGCTGGGATGCATAGGGCACTTTGGGTTCACTCCTGCGGTAGCCCAGCAGCGTCCAGACCGGTTGGTCATAGCGCCGCCCCAGAATATCCCACAGCGCCATCTCGATGCCGGAAAGCGTGTGCTGGGCCTGCAGCAGGTCCATGCTGTCGCGGGCGACCTGGGCGCTGATGGCGGCGATATCGGCGGGACTGTCTAGTTTTGCACCCAGCACCGAATCCGAGACCGGCCGGCAGGCGCCATGCGACATCGGGCAGACGAAGGCCGCAATGGTTGGAAGCGGCGCGGCCTCACACTCGCCCCAGCCCACGTATCCCCCCGCCGAGACTCGGACTACCAGCGCATCCTGGCTGCCATCAACCGCCGCCGTGACCTCGGGCATGGCAAAGTAGAAAAAGTCAACCGCGTCGATCTTCATCGAAATCCTCGTCCCACGCCGCCTAACTGCGGACTATCTTTGATAGGTCACGGCCCGGGGCGTGAAGGTCACTTCAGGATCGAGCGGATACATCGGACGCTTGCAGATCGTGTGTCCGAGGCTCTTGAGGTCCGCGGAAGTGGAGCCGGGCGCGTCGACGTTGAAGTTCTTTTCCGCCCAAGCGTCGAACATGTGCCGCTCGGTGTGCGGGGACTTGACGATGGTGAGATCGAAGTCGGGCGGATTGCAGCCGTTGGAATAGTACACCGAGCGGTCGAACATGAACACCGACCGGCTGAAGACCACGACCGTGAAATTGTCGAAGGTCAGCACCGCCGTCGGCCCGCCTTCGATCGGCACCTTCATGGTCTCGAGCCGCGTCTTGCCGTCGGAGAGCAACTTGACCTGCGCTTCGACCGCCATCGGCGAGAAGCGTCGCTTGTCTATGGCACCTCCAAGCGTCACCTTGATTGTGGCTCCAACGCCCGCCGCATGCGCCGCCGCCGCGGCAGCAGGATCGACGATCTGTGCGAGCACGCGTCCGGGATAGTTCGCCTTTCGCAGCGCTGCGATAATGGCGTTGGAATCGCCCGTGGCCCCCGACGACGTCGCATCTGCCGCATCGGTGAAAACCACTGGGCCTTTCATAGTGCGCGCTTGGGCGATCGCCCGCTCGAGTGCAATCAGCTTGCCCTGCATGCGGGCGCGCTGCGGCCAGAACTCGCTGGCGAGGCGAACGGCTTCGGCTTCCGCCGTCTTGGCGTCCCCGTCGGTCTGCACGATGACCTGGGAACAGAGTTCGGGCACGTCGGTGAAGGGATTGCCGATCATGATGCCCGCGGCAAGAGCGGTGCCGTCGCGCTCGATGCGCTGGCAGTCGCGGATCAGGTCGCCATAGCAGCCGGTGGCGGTGACCAGCTCGTCGCCGCGCACCAACGCCGGAATGACCACCCGGGCAATCGTCGGTTTGACGCCGTCGTCGATGATCCTGAGCAGCAGTTCGGCGGCGCGCCGGCCGGTGCTGCCGAAATCGACATGCGGATAGGTGTGGTAGAGGGTGAGCCCGTCGATCTGGCGCAGCATCCGGTCGGTCAGGATGCCGTGCAGATCGAGGGAGATGACGATCGGCATGTCCGGACCGGCCAGCTTCCGTATCTCGGTGAGCAGATGGCCTTCGGGATCGAGTTCGCCATCGGCGCCCATCGCTCCGTGCATCGCGGCATAGATTGCATCCGCCTCGCCGATGCGTGCGCCAACCGCCTCCAGGATGTCGACGCTGAGCGTCTTCCAACTCGATGCCGAAAGCAGACCTGCGCTCAGGCCCTGCGCCAGGATGGTCGGCAGCACGGTGACGTCATCGCGCTGGTCGAACACGGAGAACGCGCCGCCCAGTTCGGTGTTGCGGCCGCGATGCTGAAAAAGATCTTCGCCCCTCAGGATCGAGAACTCCTCGAGCGTGGACGGACGCGGATTGAACGACGAAATCTCCTGCTTGCAGTCGAGCACGAGGATGTTTGGCATGAAGGCGCTTCCTATGGTTGGCGCTGCGACCGTCGTCGACCGTCTCAATGGGACGATGAAGGGGGCCCGGATCAAGACCAGTTGTCGCGGAAGTCTTCCATGACCACGCCGATCGAGTCGCCGCGCGTCACCCTGCCCGGACCGGCGCCGAACCACAGCACGCCACTCTTTTTGTAGTGCAGCACGATCGGCGGCACGTCCACATCCTCGACGAAATGCAGGTAGCCCGCGACCTCGCTCTCGACAACCTCCTCGCCCACATCGTGGGTTGGCTCGAACAGGCCGGCCTTGGGGGCGAAGACATACGCGGAGGGATCTCGCACCATCTTGTGGCTCGTCGCCGCCGAGCCATCGCGCTGGCTCATGTCCGGAACGCCCTCGATGACACCCATGTGCTTGAGGATATTGTCGATGCCCCGACGGCCGATGCGCACGCCTTCAATGCTGACGCGCCCCCAGCCGCCAAGTTCGGTCCCGAGCGAGACGATGCCGCGCCGTTCGACGCACGAAGTGAACGTCGAGCCCTCGTCAACGCCGCCAAACACCACGTTGTAGGGAGCTCCGAAGGCGGCGGCAGCCGCCATGGTCTTCTCGCGCATCGCCGGATCGGGAAGGTAGTGCATATTGGTCGACAGAGCAGAATCGGCGGAATGTCCGGCCGTGTGCATATCGACGGAGATGTCGGCCATCGGCAGGATGACGCTGTCGAGGAAATGCGCCAGCATCTGGCTGAAGGTGCCCTTGGGATTGCCGGGGAAGCAGCGGTTGATGTCCCAATTGTCCACCGGCGAAAGACGGGTGTCGGAGAGCACCGCCGGCATGTTGACCGCCGGCATCATGATGACCCGGCCCTGTACCTTCGCCGGATCGAGCGACTGCGCCAGCCGCGAGATGGCGATGGGTCCTTCATACTCGTCGCCATGCACTCCCCCGGTCAGCAGCACCGTGGGGCCCGTCCCGTTCTTGACGACGACGATGGGGATTTCAACGGTCCCCCAACCCGCGGTGTTGCGGGAAAGCGGCGCCCGGCAATAGCCGGCCTGACGGCCATTCCTGTCGAAATCGATGTTGCAGACGATCCGACTCGGCGTCTCCGTGGTGGCCAACGCTGCTTCCTCCTCTTAATTTACTCATCGTATGATTGTATACTATCTGACTTCCTGTCAATATGGCTCCCACAAGCAAAGGGAGAAGGCATGTCAGCCCCGTCATCAGCAGCCGTCACGCCTATCCGTATCACCCGGATCGTCGCGGCACCGCTGTTCGGAGAAAGCCCCAAAGGGGGCTGGTCGGTAGAAATCAAGGCCGAGGATTCGATCCACGCGCTGATTGCCGTCCATACCGATGCGGGAATAATCGGCTTTGGGAGTGCCTTCACCGACGGCCGGCTGGTCGAGGCGGCCCTGAAGGTGCTGGAGCCGCTCTACATCGGCGAAAACGCGCTCGAGCCGGAGCGGGTCAGCGAGAAGCTGCACCAGAACACCTTCTGGATGGGCCGCGGTGGCAGCCTGACTCACGCGATAAGCGGCATCGATATCGCACTCTGGGACATCTTGGGAAAGGTCACCGGGCTGTCTATCGGCCGTCTGGCTGGCGGACGCTATCGTGACCGCGTCATGCCCTATTGCTCGCTGCTGATGGACGAGCCCGCCATCATGAAGGATGAAATCGTCCGCTATCGCGAGCAGGGCTTTCGTGCCTTCAAGATCGGCTGGGGGCCGTTTGGCAGACGCGACGACGAGCGGCTCGACGAGGCGATCGTCGCCGCCGCAGCCGGTGCACTACCTCCAGGGGGGAAGCTGATGGTGGATGCGGGGGCCAGCGACGCCTACTGGCCCAACGGTCTGAAGTGGGCAATGCGCACCGCCGACATGCTGGCCGACCACAACGTGGATTGGTTCGAAGAAGCGGTGAAGCCCGACGCGCTCGAAGACTTTGTCACCCTACGCAAACAAAGCCGGGTGCCGATCGCCGGAGGCGAGGTGCTGACCCGCCGGCAGTCGTTCATCCCATTCCTCGTCGGTGGCGCCTTCGATATCGTCCAGCCCGATGTCACCAAGGTCGGCGGACTCAGCGAGCAGCGCCGCATTGCCTGGATGGCGGAGGACTTTGGCGTCCGCTATGTCGGCCATGGCTGGAACACCGCGCTCGGCATCGCCGCTGACCTGCAGCTTGCCGCGGCTTTGCCCAATGTCACGCTCGTCGAGTATATCGGAGGCAGTGCCTACGTCGACAACATCATGACACGTCCATTCGGACTCGACGCCGATGGCCTCTTGGCCATTCCCGATACCCCTGGCCTGGGCGTCGCCCTCGACCAGGACAAGATTGCGCGCTATTCGCCGGCCGCCGCCCAGCTGTTTGCTGCCGGTTGATTGGCCAAAGAGCCAGCGGTGATGCCAGCGGCGTGCATCGAGATCGATGACAGTCCGTCACGGTTCCGCAAGCGGGCCGCCACTGGATAGTGGAGCTCCTTCGAGCAGGATGCCGCCGGTGCGGATTGCCGGGATCGCCGTCTTCACCGCAGTTTCGTTTCGCAGCACCAGCCTCATACGCTGGTTGTTGAAGCTGCCCACGGCGGCGATCGAACGCCACCTCGCGGCAATGCCCGAGTTGCCTTGTGCGTCCCGGTCCGATTGACCTGTGTCAATATGGATGCCGGGCCGGCCGCTAGAGTGCGTATGGGCCGTTAGGTCCGTTCTTCGTGGCGATTGGCGGAGGTGCCTGGAACATGGAGACGATCCATAAGCGCTTGGACCAGGCAGATCGCGCCAACCTCGGAGACTACGAGGCGGAGCGCGCCGCATTCACTTGGGACGGTGCGCGGGCCTTGCTCGACGGCTTCCCCGGCGGCGGCCTTAACATCGCCCATGAAGCGATCGATCGGCACGTGGCGTCGGGACTCGGCGACAAGGTGGCGATCCGCTGGATCGCCAAGGACGAGAGCCGCCACGATTTCACCTTTGCCGATCTCAGGGCGAGAACCAATCGCTTCGCCAATGCGCTCCAGTCGCTCGGCGTCAGGAAGGGCGATCGGGTGTTCTGCCTGCTCGGCCGCGTCCCGGACCTCTACGTCGCCGCGCTGGGGACGCTGAAGCTGGGCGCGGTGTTCTGTCCGATGTTCTCGGCCTTCGGACCCGAGCCGATCAAGGCGCGCATGTCGATCGGCGAAGCCAAGGTGCTGGTCACCTCGGAGGCGCTTTACCGGCGCAAGGTCGCCGGCTGGCGAGCCGAACTCGCCCATCTGACCGAAATCCTCATCGTCGACGCGAACGGCGCCGCGCCCGAGGGCACGCGCGATCTCGCGGCGTTGATGGGCGCGACATCGGCCGAGTTCGAGATAGCCCGCACCCAGCCCGAAGACATGGCTCTCCTCCACTTCACCTCGGGCACCACCGGGCGGCCCAAGGGCGCCGTGCATGTGCATGGGGCGGTCGTCGCCCACAACGTCACCGGCCGCTACGCGCTAGACCTCCATCCCGACGATATTTTCTGGTGCACGGCCGATCCCGGCTGGGTCACCGGCACCTCCTACGGCATCATTTCGCCCCTCACCAACGCCGTGACCATGATCGTCGACGAGGCGGAGTTCGATGCCGAGCGCTGGTATCGCATCCTCGAGGCCGAGAAGGTCAATGTCTGGTACACCGCCCCCACCGCCATCCGCATGTTGATGAAGGTCGGAGCCGGGCCGCTCGCGGGCAAGGATCTGTCGCACCTTCGGTTCATGGCCAGCGTCGGCGAGCCGCTCAACCCGGAAGCGGTGGTATGGGGCAACCAGACGTTCGGAATGCCGTTCCACGACAACTGGTGGCAGACTGAAACCGGCGGCATCATGATCGCCAACTATGCCTCGATGGACGTCAAGCCTGGCTCGATGGGCAAGCCCCTGCCGGGCATCGTCGCCGGCATCGTTGAAAAGACCGGGGACGGCGTGCGCGAGGTCGGCCGGCCGATGGTCATCGGCCAGTTGGCTTTGCGGCCGGGCTGGCCCTCGATGATGCGTGCCTACCTCAACGAGGCGGAGCGCTACAACAAGTGCTTCGTCTCCGGCTGGTACATCTCCGGCGACCTCGCGATGCGCGACCAGGACGGCTATTTCTGGTTCGTCGGCCGCGACGACGACGTGATCAAGAGCGCCGGGCACCTGATCGGCCCGTTCGAGGTCGAGAGCGCGCTGATGGAGCACCCGGCGGTGGCCGAGGTGGCTGTCATCGGCATTCCCGACGAGATGGTCGGCGAAGTGGTCAAAGCGTTCGTCGCGCTCAAACCCGGGTTCGAACCGAGCGACGATCTGAACCTCGAACTGCTTGGGCATGCCCGCAAACGCCTCGGCCCGGCGGTCGCACCCAAGGTGATCGCGTTCCGGCAGAACCTGCCCAAGACGCGCAGCGGCAAGATTATGCGCCGGCTGCTCAAGGCGCGCGAACTCGGGCTGCCCGAGGGCGACATTTCGACGCTCGAAAGTGACGAGAAATGACCGACACCGCCACCAAGCCGCACCTGACCCGCGCCCATTCGCTGGAACTGTTGCGGCAGATGATCCGCATCCGGCGTTTCGAGGACAAGTGCGCCGAACTCTACACACAGGAAAAGATCCGCGGCTTCATGCATCTCTACGATGGCGAGGAAGCAATCGCCACTGGAGTGATTCCGGTCCTCGGCGAGCGCGACCGCATCGTCGGTACTTACCGCGAGCACGGCCACGCGCTGGTGCGCGGCGTGCCGATGAACGAGGTGATGGCCGAGATGTACGGCAAGGCCGAAGGCTGCTCCGGCGGCCGCGGCGGCTCGATGCACCTGTTCTCGGCCGAGATGAATTTCTACGGCGGCAACGCCATCGTCGGCGGTGGGCTGCCGCTCGCCGTCGGGCTCGCCCTGGCCGACAAGCTGCGCGCCGAGGACCGCGTCACCGCCTGCTTCTTCGGCGAGGGCGCGGTGGCCGAGGGCGAATTCCACGAAAGCCTCAACCTCGCCTCGCTGTGGGACCTGCCGGTGCTGTTCGTCTGCGAGAACAACAAATACGCCATGGGCACGGCGCTCGACCGGTCGGAAGCCGAGACCGATATCCACAAGAAGGCCGAAGGTTACGCCATCGCCAGCGAGGTCGTCGACGGCATGGACGTGGTCGCCGTCGAGGCTGCGACCCGGCGCGCCATCGAGGTCATGCGCGAGACGCACGAGCCCTATTTCCTCGAATGCCGCACTTACCGGTTCCGCGCCCATTCCATGTTCGACGCACAGTTCTACCGCGACAAGGACGAGGTGGAAGAGTGGCGCACGAAAGGCCCGATCGTCCGCTTCCAGGGCTGGCTGGAGCAGAACGGCATCGCTCATCCCGATGACGTCAAACGCATAGAGGAAGAGACCAGGGCGGAGATCGATGCGGCCGTGGCCTTTGCGGAAGCCGGCACCTGGGAACCGCTCGAGAACTTGACGCGGCACGTCTATGCAGCCCAGCGGCCCGCCGCCCCGCCCCCACCCGCGGCGCCCACCGAGATGGTTGAGACCACCTACCGCGAGGCGGTCAAGCAGGCGATCGTCGAGGCCATGAAGCGCGACGACCGGGTCTTCCTCATGGGCGAGGATGTGGGGCGCTATGGCGGCTGCTACGCGGTCAGCAAAGGCCTCTTCGATCAGTTCGGTCCCGACCGCATCCGCGACACGCCACTGTCGGAGTCGGGGTTCACCGGCGCCGGCATCGGCGCAGCTGCCGCCGGCATGCGCCCGATCGTCGAGGTGATGACGGTCAATTTCTCGATGCTGGCGCTCGACCAGATTCTCAACACCGCCGCCACACTGCGACACATGTCGAACGGCCAGTTCGGGGTGCCCGTCGTGATCCGTATGGCGACAGGCGCCGGCCGCCAGTTGGCGGCGCAGCACTCGCACAGCCTCGAAGGCTGGTACGCCCATATCCCGGGCATTCGCGTGCTGGCGCCGGCGACGCTCGAGGACGCGAGGGGCATGCTGTGGACGGCGCTCCAGGACCCCGATCCCGTGGTCATCTTCGAGAACGTGATGCTCTACAACCGCACTGGCCAGCTCGCCGCCAATGCCGGTCCGGTGGATATCGACAAGGCCGCGATCCGGCGCCAGGGCAAGGACGTGTCGGTGATCACCTATGGCGGCTCGCTGTTCAAGGCGCTCGATGCGGCCGAGGAGCTGGCAAAGCAGGGGATCGAGGCCGAGGTCGTCGACCTGAGGACGTTGCGTCCGCTCGACATGCCCACCATCCTCGCCTCCGTCGGCAAGACCCATCGCGCGCTGATCGTCGACGAGGGCTGGCGGTCGGGCAGCATTTCGGCCGAGATCGGCATGCGCCTGGCCGAGCAGGAGTTCTTCGATCTCGACGCGCCGCTGGCGCGGCTGTGCAGCCAGGAAGTGCCGATCCCCTACCCCAAGCACCTCGAAGACTCCGCCATCCCGCAGATCGGCAGCATCGTTCAGGCGGTCAAGACCATGCTGGGAAGGGCCTGAGCCATGGGCGAGTTCCGCATGCCCTCGCTGGGCGCCGACATGGAAGCGGGCAAGCTCGTCGAATGGCTGGTCAAGCCCGGCACTCCAATCAAGCGCGGCGACATCATCGCGGTGGTCGAGACCCAGAAGGGCGCTATCGAGATCGAGGTGTTCGAGGATGGCATGTTCGAGCGCCCGCTGGTCGAACTGGGCGCCAAGGTCCCGGTCGGTTCGCCGCTGGCGCTGATCACCGGAAAGGGCGAGGCGGCCGTTGCCCAGGCTCCGCCCCCGGCGCCCGAGCCGAAGCCTGCTCCTGCCGTGGAGGCCGTCGCGCCCCCGGCCCCAGTCGCAGCGCTGGCTGTTCCCGCCGCCGTCCCGCCGGTCGCGGCCGGGGAGCGGGTGCGCGTGTCCCCGGCGGCCCGCAAGCTCGCCGCCGAGACTGGGCTCGTCCTCTCGGAAATCGTCGGCACCGGTCCCTCCGGTGAGATCACGCTCGCCGATGTGGAGACACGCGCTGCGGAGGCTCCGGCCGGCCCGCCGGCGACATCGGCGCCCGCGGCTGCGGCGCCGGCGGAAGGGACGATGTCCGGCATGCGCGCCGCCATCGCCGCCGCCATGGCGCGATCGAAACGCGAGATCCCACACTACTACCTTGCCCACACCGTCGACCTGAGCGCTGCGGAAGCGTTCGTCACCAAGCACAACGAAGGCCGCGAGCCCACCGACCGGCTGCTGCTCGGGGCGCTGTTCGTCAAAGCGGTGTCGCGGGCCGCAAAGAAATACCACGAGTTCAACGGTCACTTCGTCGAGGGAGAGTTCAAACCGAGCGCTGCGGTGCATGTCGGCATGGCTGTCAACATCCGCGCCACCGGACTGGTCGCGCCGGCCATCCACGACAGCGATGCGCTTGAGCTCGATCCATTGATGGCGTCGATGCGCGATCTGATCACCCGCGTGCGGGCCGGGCGCTTCCGGGCCTCCGAGCTGTCCGACGGCACGATTACCGTCTCCAGCCTCGGCGAGCGCGGTGTCGATGCCCTCTACGGCATCATCTATCCGCCACAGGTGGCCATAGTCGGGTTCGGCACGCCCGCCTGGCGCGCCTGGGCGGCGGACGGCATGGTCGGACCGCGGCGGGTGGTGTCGATGACTCTCGCCGGCGACCACCGGGTCAGCGACGGCCACCGCGGCGCGCTGTTCCTCAAGGCCATCGAAGACCTTCTGTCAAAACCGGAGACGCTATGAACACGCAACAGGCTGAGACCGCGCTTGCGGAGGAACTGCGCCGCATTGCCCCCGACGTCGACGTCGCCGGGATCGACCGCGACGGCGACCTGCGCGAGGAGTTCGACATCGACTCCATGGATTTCCTCAATCTGGTGACGGCACTCAACAAACGGCTGGGCATCCCTATCCCCGAGCCCGACTATTCCCGCTTTGATACCTATGGCGGCGCGGTCGCCTACCTCATCGAGAAGGCGCCCTGATCGGAACCGCACCTCGCGAGGAACCCTCCATTCGCTGTCCCGGAGCAAACCCGAGGGCTCAGAATACTCTGATCGGCTGCCCTTGACTCATCGTCGCGTCCTCGGTAGTTATTCAATGGTTTAGCGTAAAACCTCACCCAAGAAAATCGACGGTCCTTCCACTGAAGGGCACAAGTCGAACCGGGAGGTTTAACGCTATACCCCGGAGGAACAGTCTTGGCGCGCGCAACGATCAAGGACATTGCCCTGGCGGCCAAGGTGTCGCCGATGACGGTGTCGAACGTTATCAACGGGCGCCAGGCCAAGGCCTCGGCCGAGACGATCGATCGCATCAAAGCGGCGATCGAGACGCTCGGCTATACGCCCAACATGTCGGCACGGAGCCTGGTGTCCAAGGCCTCACGCATGGTGGGCGTGTTGATCCCGTTCACCGAGGACCAGAACCAGCTGCTGCTCAACAACCCGTTCTACGCCGAGATCGTCAGCGGAATCGAAAGCGCGCTGCGCGAAGCGGGCTATTACATGATGCTCTCGGGCGTGCGCGCCGATGGCGGGCGGCTCGAGACGCTCCAGAGCTGGAACATGGACGCCCTGATCGTCCTCGGCGTCTACAAGGAGCGGCTCTACGAGGAGCTCAAGGCGCACGACCTGCCGACCCTCCTCATCGACAGCTACATCGACGACGATCACTTCTATCATCTCAGCATCGACGACGAGCGGGCGGCGTTCGACGCCACCTCCTACCTCATCGACCAGGGTCACACGCAGATCGCACTGGTCACAGGCCTCATTCGCGCCAACGGCGTGGTGGAGCGCCGCGTCGCAGGCTATCGCCGGGCGCTCGAGGCGCACCGCATCGCCTATGACCCTGCGCTGGTGTTCTCGAAATCGGTTACGTTCGACTGGGGTGCGGAGGCCGCCGCCGCGATCGTGGTCAATCCCGGCGTCACCGCCGCCTTCTGTACCGCGGACCTCATCGCGGCCGGCCTGCTCGCCGGACTGCACCGGCTCGGCAAGCGCGTCCCCGACGATGTCTCGGTGCTCGGCTTCGACAACCTGCCCATCGCCAGCATGGTCTATCCAGCGCTGACGACCGTCGATCAGTCCATCGCCGAGAAGGGCCGGCTGGCCGGCAACCTCGTCGCCTCCATCCTCGACAAGCGCGCGACCCCGCGCGAGACGCTGATCCCGACCTCGATCATCGTCCGCGACAGCGTGAACCGGAGGAGCTGATGGACGGCGTCACCGGCAGAGGAAAATACGTCGCGCTCGCCGTGCTGCTTTTGCCCAGCCTCGCCGGCATGAGCCTGTTCTACATCCTGCCGGTCATCTCGTCCTTCGTGCTCAGCTTCAGCAAATGGGATCTGCTGACGCCCGTCCAATGGATCGGCATCGGCAACTATGTCGCCGCCGTGCAGGATCCGACCGTGCAGCAGGCGCTGCGTAACACGCTGTTCTTCATTGCTGGCTATCTGCCCGCCGTCGTCGCCATCGGTCTCGGCCTCGCGCTCCTCCTTAACCACAAGCTTCCGGGCCGCACGATCTTTCGCGCCATCTACTTCGTGCCGGTGGTGACCTCCTGGGTCGCGGTGTCGCTGGTCTGGAAATGGCTGCTCAACCCGCAATACGGCCTCATCAATTTCGGCCTGTCACTGCTCGGCATCAAAGGCCCGGGTTGGTTGTTCGATCCCAACTGGGCGATGCCGGGTGTGATCCTCACCACAGTGTGGAAGGATATCGGCTTCGTCGCCGTGATCTATCTCGCGGGCCTCCAGGAGATCCCCGAGAACCTCGGCGAAGCCGCCGACATCGATGGCGCGAGCGCCTGGCAGCGCTTCTGGACCATTACCTGGCCGATGCTGGCGCCAACCACCTTCTTCGTCACTACCATCTCGCTGATCTCGTCGTTCCAGGTCTTCGACCAGGTTTTCATCATGACCGGCGGCGGTCCAGTCGGCGCCACCACCACCATGGTCCAGCTCATCTACAAGAACGCCTTCTCCTATTCACAGATGGGCTACGCCTCGGCGATCAGCTGGATCCTCTTCGCCCTGATCTTCGCGATCACGCTGGCGCAGAATCTCCTCCAGAAGCGGCTGGACCGGTCCAATGGCTAGCCGCTCCCTCCGCCCCGCCGACTATGTGATCTACGCTGTGCTGCTGTTCGGCGTGCTGATCATGCTGCTGCCTTTCGTGTGGATGGTCTCGACCTCGCTGAAGACCGGTGAAGCGACCTTCGTCACGCCGCCGCAGTTGATTCCCGCTTCGCCGACGACAGCCAATTTCGAAAGGGCCTTCGGCGCCGTGCCGATGGGCAAGTTCCTCGTCAACTCGATCTTCGTGTCGGTCACCAGCACCGTGCTCATGGTGCTCAATTGCGCCATGGCCGGCTACGCTTTCGCCCGCATCAAATTCCCGGGCCGCGACATCCTGTTCTACGCCTATCTCGCCACACTGATGATCCCGCAGCAGGTGACGCTCGTCCCGCTCTTCGTGCTGATGACCTGGCTCGATTGGGGCAACACCTATCAGGCGTTGATTCTGCCTTCGAGCTTCGGCGCCTTCGGCACGTTCCTGCTCCGCCAGTTCTATCTGCGCCTGCCGCGCGAAGTCGAAGAAGCGGCGTTCATGGATGGCGCAGGCTATGTCCGCATCTTTTTCACCATCGGCCTGCAGCTTGCGCGTCCCGCGCTCGCAACGCTCGCCGTCTTCGCCTTCCTGGCCAGCTGGAACAGCTTCCTCTGGCCACTGATCATCACATCGAACCAGGCGATGATGACACTGCCCGTGGGGCTCTCGTTCCTCAATGGCCGCTACACCACCGACTGGAGCGTGCTGATGGCCGGCGCCGTGATCGGCACGGTGCCGATCATCGCCGTCTACGTCTTCGCCCAGAAATTTATCATCCAGGGTCTCGCAACGACTGGGCTGAAATAGAGGACCCCTTCAGGAGGAACCAATGAACATCGTGCACAAATCGATCGCGGCCCTGTTGCTGATGACCGCCGTCAGCAGCCCCGCTCTGGCGCAGACGACGGTCAAGTACATGACCTTCTCGGCCGCGCCCAATTACATCGAGGAACTCGACGCTACCATCGCCGCCTTCCAAGCCTCGCATCCCGACATCAAGGTCGAATACGAAACGCAGGCGTTCGGCGAGTATTTCACCAAGCTCCAGACGCTTGTTGCCGCCGGGCAGGCGCCCGATGCATTCGAGCTCAACTATGAGAGCTTCGTCGACTACGCCAACAAGGGAGTGCTGGCGGATCTGAACCCGCTGATCGCTGCCGACGCCGGCTTCTCGACCTCTGTCTACAACTCCACCGCCCTCGCCGCCTTCTCGCAGAACGGCAAGCAGTTCGGCTTGGTTGAGAGCTTCTCGAACGTCGTTCTGTTCTACAACCAGGATCTGTTCGACAAGGCGGGCGTCGCTTACCCGACCGCCGAATGGACCTGGAAGGAGGAACTCGACGCCGCCCAAAAACTGACCGACGCCGCCAATGGCGTCTGGGGCGATTTCGCGCCGATCCAGTTCTGGGAATTCTACAAGACCATCGCCCAGAATGGCGGTGCCATGTTCAACGCCGACAAGACCGAGGTGACGCTCGATTCGCCGCAGAACGTCGACACGTTGCAGTGGATGGTCGACAAGGTGAACAAGTACCACGTCACGCCCACCGACGCCGAAACGGCTGGTCTCTCATCTGAGGATCTGTTCCGCCAGGGCAAGCTCGCGATGCTGCGTACCGGCATCTGGTTGCTCGGCGATTTCGTCGACAACGCAAAGTTCAACTGGGACATCCAGCTCGAGCCGGGCAACACCAATAAGGCGCACCACTTCTTCTCGAACGGTGTCGCTGTCTCCGCGACCAGCGGCAACCAGCAGGCTGCCTACGAATGGATCAAGTTCCTGACCTCGTCCAAGGAAGCGGTCGACATCCGCGTCAAGGCCGGCTGGGAACTGCCGGCGGTGAGCGACCAGGCCGCCGTTCAGGGCTATCTCGATCTGCCCAAGCCCGAGCATCGTGAAGTTGTGTTCCAGGCTCTCGATACCGCGGTCACCCCGCCGGTGATCGCCAACTGGAATCAGCTCACGGACATCGTCGGCAAGGAGCTGGAAGCCGCCAAGCTCGGCCAGAAGACGCCGCAGCAGGCGCTCGCCGATGCGGCAGCGGCCGTGAAGGGCATTCTCTAGCGCTCCTCCCGAGCGCTGGCCGGGGGTTTCGGCTCCCGGCCATTTTCTTTTCTTATCATGGACTTACGATGACCGAGACGATAACCCGCGACGCGCCGCTCTGGGACAGCCATCCCTGGTTCTTCGAGCTTTATGCCGCGCTGCTCGACGACCCCAAGGCCGCGCGACCCGCCATCGCCGACCGCCTCGCGGCCGCCGCCGATCCGATCGAAGCCGGCCTCGCACTGTTCCTCGCCGGCACCCTGGCGGACATCGGCGATGCGTCTCTCGTGCGAAATGCCGACCACGCCGTGAACCATGTCACGGCGGCGCTGAAGCGCGAAATGTCGTTGAGAAACAATGGCTTCAGCGATACTTGGCAGGTGGCGCTGTGGGCCGGCGCGCTGCGCCTTGCCAATCATGTGCTGAACCGCGCCGACCTCACCCAGCTCATCGCCCCCGCCAAGAACCACGTCTATGCCCGCCACACCGGCGGCGGCACGCTGATGTCGTCGTCCGACAGGCAAACCCTTGGTTTCGATGTGCTTTTGGCCGCGATCCCGTTCGGCCTGTTCGACGCCGAGGACCTCATTGTGGTCGATGCCGCCCGCCGCCTCGCCGAGCGCAGCGATGCCTCGCCGGCGGAGCGGCAGATGCTCGCCTGGTACTTAGGCGAGCAGGGCAGCTACGCCCGCGCCCGTGAACTTGTGTCAAATGATGTCATGGTGGTGGCACGCATCGTCCGGTCCCGGCTGAAGCGGATGGGTCAGCTCGACGCTCGGATGATTCGCCATCTCCCCGACGGCCACGGCAATCGCTACGAGCCGCTCATCGAGGAGCGCTTCCCCAAGCTCGTGACCGCCGAGGACGAGGTCATCGTCCGCGCCCTCGCCATCCCGCTGAGCGAGGCCGAGCCGATCGATTGCGTCGTGGATGGCGAAATCGTTCATGGCACCTTCCGCGACACGCATTGGGAGTTCGTTCTACCCGCACGCTCTGCCGGAACGTCCCCCCACTATCGCCTTCGCTTCCGCAACCATCCAGCCGTCAAGACCGCCGAGTTCGCCTACGAAGTGCTGGCCCGCAAGCATGGTGGCCACCTCGTCGCCAAGGGCAATCGTGTCGAAATCGTTCCCGGCGCCGTCACCGACCTCGATCCGCTAGGACTCGACGGCGTTACCATCTCCGACGTCAGCTGGCTCGAAGACGCCACCGGCAAGGTCCGCGAGATATCGCTGAAACTCGCCCACGACCCGGCTCGCATCTTCGGCCTCGGCGAGCGCTACAATGCGCTCGACCAGGCCGGCAATCGCGTCGACCAGTTCGTCTATAACCAGTACAAGAACCAGGGGCTGCGCACCTACATCCCGATGCCGGTGTTCTACACCGACCAGGGCTTCGGCCTCCACCTCGCGACCGACTCCTACTCGTGGTTCGACTTCCGCGAACCGGGCATGACCTTCCTCGGCGTCGAAGCCGGCGAACTCCGCCTCGATTTCCTCACCGGCTCGGTCAACGAGCAGATCGCCCAGTTCATCGCCTCGACCGGCGAGCCCGTGAACGTCCCCCTATGGGCTCTCGGCCCGTGGATGAGCTCCAACAATTGGGACAGCGACGCGGAGGTCCGCAAGCAGGTCGCGCTGACCGAGGAGCATGGCATTCCTGCCACCGTCCTCGTCATCGAAGCCTGGAGCGACGAAGCGACATTCTATATCTTCAACGACGCCCTCTATGCCGAAAAACCCGGAAGCGACGCCTTCACCTACAAGGATTTCACCTTCCCCGAATGGGGCCGCTGGCCCGATCCCAAGGGCATGGTGGAGCATCTGCACGAGCACGGCCTGAAGCTGATCCTCTGGCAGATCCCGGTGATCAAGCAGACCGCCGCCCTGCGCCACGCCCAGAAGCGCCGTGACGAGGAGCACTTCGTCGCCAACAATTTCGGTGTCCGCCACCCCGACGGTACGCCGCTTCGCCTGCCCGAAGCCTGGTTCAAGGATTCGCTGCTGATGGACTTCACCAACCGCGACGGCGTCGAGTGGTGGTTCCGAAAGCGCCAGTACCTGATCGACGATCTGGGCGTCGACGGCTTCAAGACCGACGGCGGGGAGATGGTGTGGGGCAACGACCTCGTGTTCGCTGACGGCACCGACGGCCTCCTCAATCGCAACCGTTATCCGCGCGACTACATCTCCGCCTACTACCGCTTCGCGCAGCAGAATGGCGGCATCTGCTTTTCGCGCGCCGGCTACACCGGGGCGCAGACCTTCCCGGCGCACTGGGCCGGCGACGAACGCTCGACCTGGGACGCCTTCAAGCGCAGCCTGCTCGCGGGGCTCTCGGCCGGTATGTCCGGGGTGATCTTCTGGGGCTGGGACTTTGCTGGTTTCTCGGGCGATGTACCCAGCGCCGAGCTTTATCTGCGCGGCGCGCAGATGGCCTGCTTCTGCCCGATCATGCAGTACCACGCCGAGAGCAAGGCCGAGCTCAACCAGGACCGAACGCCCTGGAACATCGCCGAGCGCTCGGGCGACCTGCGGGCGCTCACCGGCTACGCCTTCTACGCCAATCTCAGGATGCAGCTGCTGCCCTATCTCGAGCGCGAAGCGGCGCACTGCGTCGCGGCGAGGACGCCGCTGATGCGGGCCATGCTGCTCGACCATCAGGACGACGAAGCCGCCGTGCCGCTTTGGGACCAATATGTATTCGGGCGCGACCTGCTGGTGGCGCCGGTGATCGAGGAGGGCGCGACCTCACGAGAGGTGTATCTGCCCAAGGGGCGCTGGTGGCACTTGTTCGAGGAGCGCTGGTACGACGGCGGCGGGAGTCATCGGATCGAGGCACCGCTCGAAGCGATTCCGGTGTTCCTGCGCGAGGGCGCGACGCTCCCGCTCGGCTTCGACGACGAGGTGAGGCTCGGCGCGACGATGCGCTCGGGCGTGAACGAGCCGAGGCACCTGGTGAGCCTGCGGGCCGGAGAGAGCCTCAGAGATCGACGGTGACGAGTTGCCACACAGCGAACTCCGGCAGCACCGCGACCGCATAGTCGCCATCGAGCGAGACCAACACATCGACGAGGCGGCCGAGGCCGTCGGGATCCGCGGCACGGACCACCGGTGTGCGATCCTTGAGGCGCCTGACGCGCAACGTTCCGGTCTGCGGCGCCGGCGCATTGCGCGGCGCATCCCATAGCGTATCGGTCTGGGCGACGAGGTTGACGAGATGCACGACCAGCCGGTCGCCGGCGCGGACGATGCGGCGCCACACGGCGCCGGCGAGGGCGGTCTCGGTGACCTTGGATGCCTCGAAGCCGACGTCGAGTTCGGCGTTGTACTCGCCGGCATAGGAGTGCGTGACCTCGGTCAGCGACGGCGGCATCAGCAACTCGTCATGGGCGACGAGGAAATCGTACCAGCGCTTAAGCAGCGCGCTCGTGCTCGCCTCCATGACGTGATTGCGCACGTAATAGGGATCGGTGAGCAAGCGATCGGCTTCACCCACGAGAATCTGCGTCCCGCCGTGCGAGAACAAAGTTGCCATGGTAAGCGCCGTCGCTCGATCCGACTCTGCCGCGGCCGCCGACTCGTAGACATGCTGGTACGCCGCGAGGACCACAGGTTTCCCCTCCCCCGCCGTGCGGGCGCGCGTGACGGTGTCGGCCAGCGACTGCAGCGTGAGCTGCGGCGCCCAGGGCTCGATATAGACCGCATCCTGCTGGGTGCGGGCGGTCAGGCCCGTGGGGAAATCGTTGACGTTGTTGAAGACGAGATGGGCGTCGGGCAGGGCGGCACGGACACCTTCGATCATCGTCACGAACGAGTCGGCGACGTCGACATCGACGCCGTCGGCACGGATGGCCCGCTTGGGGTAGCCATACTGGTCGAGATGGTAGCCATCGAAGCCGAGTTTCGCCGTCGCCGCCTTGAGGTCGGTCGCAAAGTGCTCAAGCCAGTCGGGCGCGGCCGGATCCAGGACGAAGAGGAAATCGCCCAGCGCATAGGGCTCGCCCCCGGCCTTGAGCAGCGCCTGATGCTGCCAGAGATGCCATTCTTTCTGGCCAACCGCGTATACGGCCGCATAGCCGAGGGCACGTGAGCCCGCCGCTTGCACACCGGCTACCAGTCTTTGCACTGTCGACAACGCGATTGGTTGATCAAGTGGATCGCGATAGTCATCGCCACCGGCCATGAGATCGGCGTGGCGATAGGCCCAGTCATAGAACATTACTCCATTCAGGTGAAACCGGCGCACTGTGTCGCAGAGACCGGTGATGTTCTTGTCGGGCGCAAAGTTCGCGACGAACCCATAGCGCAGCCTCTCGCGCGGACTGGCGGAGACCTCGACGGCCGTTCGCAGTTCTCCGAGTTCGATGCCATAGCCGCCCTCCGATAACGCCGGCAGCGTGATCAAGGGGGCGCCGTCATGGGCCGTTTCGCTGACGAATTCACCCAGATGCCAGACGCGCAAGGCACCCGCCGGCACCGTGCCGCGGATCTCGATTTCGATCGGCTCGTCCGGGCGGAACGAGGCCTTCATCGGTAGCAATTCAGTCATGACTAACCCTTGACGGCCCCGCTGGTGAGGCCCTGGACGAAGTGGCGCTGGAAGGTGAGGAACACGGCGATAACCGGCACGATGGCGATGATGGAAGCGGCGAAGACGAGACCCCATTGCGTCCCCTTGGGCCCCTGCATCAGGGCAATGGCAATGGGCAGTGTCTGGTTCTCGGGGGTGGTAATCGAGGTGAGCGCCCAGGCGTATTCGTCCCAGGTGGCGAGAAAGGTGAAGATCGTGGCCGTCGCCAGCGCCGGCCGTCCGAGCGGCAGCGCCAGATCGAGGAAGCGCCGCCAGTCGTTCGCCCCGTCGATCTGCATGGCGTCGTCGAGCTCGGCGGGAAGCGCCTCGAAGAAGCCGCGCAGGAGGAAGGTGTTGAGCGCCAGATTGCCCGCGACATAAAAGACCACGAGCCCTGGAAGCGAGTCGATGAGCCCCAGCCATTTGGCGAGGATGAATTGCGGGATGATCAGCATCATCGCCGGGATCATCAGCCCGAGCAGCAGCAGGCGGAACAGCCACTCCCGCGCCGGAAAGCGGTAGCGGGCGAAGCCATAGGCCAGCATGGCACTGAGAAATACGGCGATGACGGTCGAGGTGCCAGCGACGAGCACCGAGTTGAGGAAGAAGTGGCCGAAATTGCCCTTGGTCAGCACGCGCTCGTAGTTGGCGAGCGTCGCCGGGTCGGGGATGAATTGCGGCGGCACCTTCAGCACATATTGCTGCGCCTTGAAGCTGGTCGAGACCATGTAGAGGAAGGGCGTGATCATCACCAGCGCGCCGACCGCGAGCGTGGTGAGCCTCAGGGCGATGGCAGGGGTGACCCTCATGCCATCGTCTCATTGCGGAAGAAGCGGAGTTGGATCGCCGAAAGGGCAAAGACCAGCAGCGTCAGCAGCACGGCGATCGCCGAACCATAGCCGAAATCGAGAAACTCGAAGGCCTGCCGGTACATGTAGGTGAGGACCACGTCCGTGTCACCGCCGGGCGCCCCGCCCGTCATGTTCTGCACCGAGGTGAAGACGTTGAGCCCACCGATGACCAGCATGATGGTGACGAAGGCGACGGTCGGCCAGATCGCCGGAATGGTCACCGTGCGGAACCTCATCCAGGGACCGGCGCCGTCGATCTTGGAGGCTTCGATCAGCGCTTGCGGTACGCCTTGCAGCGCGGCAAGGAAAATCATCATCGACCAGCCGATGCCCTTCCATACGCCGAGCGCGCAGATAGCCACCATCGCCGTCCAGCGATCGGACAGCCACGAGACCTGGAGCCCGAGCCCCCAGTTGATCAGGCCCTTGTCGGCGAACAGGTATTTGAACAGCAGCGAGACCACGACCCAGCTGGTCACCACCGGCAGATAGTAGAGCACGCGAAAGAACGGCTGCGCCGGACTCTTGTCCTTGAGCAGTAGCGCCACGCCGAGCCCAAGGGCGATCTGCGGCGGTACGGTGAACAGCATGTAGACGCCACTGTTGGAGAGGCTGAGCCAGACGCGGGGATCGGCGAGGGCACGCGCATAGTTGTCGAGCCCGCGGAAGACGCTCACTGCGCCGGCGACCACCTGCCAGTCGAACAGGCTCATCGCGACCGCCTGCAGCATCGGGTAGACGATGAAGACGAGGTAGAGCAGCATGCCCGGCGCGATGAACAGCGCCGGAGCGAGGTAGCGTCGAACCTGGTCCATCCGTCCTCCCGCCTCGCGCGACACCCCGAGGATGGGGCGCCGCGCGAGTGTGGGGGAGGAAGACCCGCGGACCAAGTCCGTCATGCGCTTATTTTTCGGCTGCCAGCAGATCGTCGATCTGCCCGGCCGCCTTGGTCAGCGCATCCTGCACGGAGACGTCGCCCTTGAAGGCCGGCGTCAGTTCGGTCGACAGGATCGAATCCACCTTGGAGCTCGAGGAGATCGCCAGCCGCGACTTGGCCGTCTTCAACTGCTCGCCGAAGGTCGCGTAGAAGGGCGCGATCGCCGTCTGCTGGTCGGCATAGGCCGGGATCACGGTCATCTGCCCGGTCTTGACCATTTCCACCTGGAACTGTTCGGACTGGCTGAAGCGAATGAACTCGAGCGCCGCATCCTGGTTTTTGGAGGCCGAGGTGAGAACGATGTCCTCGCCGCCGACGACGCTGATCGAGCCGCCCTTGCCGGCCGGGATCGAGGCATAGATCGGAGTGAAATCGGGATACTGGTCCTTCCAGATGCCGGCCATCCACGGGCCGTCGAGAATGGTCGCGTAGTTGCCCGAGGGCAGGCCGTCGGAGGTCGAGGTGGCGCCGGAATTGCCGATGATGAGATTGGGAATCTGGCCCGCCTTGTAGAGATCGACCAGCATCTGCACCGCGGCGACGCTGTCCGGCCCATCGAGATAGCCCGAGGCCTTGGTCAGGTCCGGATCGGTGATGTTGCCGCCGCCCGACCAGATCCAGGGCAGGATGTTCCATCCGCCCAGCCCGCCATCGGCGAAGACCTGCATGTCGGTGCCTTTGAGCTTGTCGGCCATGGCTTTCAGCTCGTCGAAGGTCTTGGGCGGAGCGCTCATTCCGGCCTTGTCGAGCGCGGCCTGGCTGGTCACCAACACGCGCGTATTGGTATCGAGCGGCAGGCCGTAATACTTGCCCTGATAGAGGTTGGTCGAGAGCGAGCCAGGATAGGTCGCATCGGCGAAGGTCTTGAAATCGGCCATCGTGTCCGACAGCGGCACCAGCACGCCGAGCTTGGCGAATTGCGGCACCCAGCCGAGATCGGCGCGGACGAGATCGGGCAGCTCGCCGCCCGCAGCGCTGGTCGTCAGCTTCTGCAGCAGCGAGTCGTAGGGGATGTCGACATACTTGATCTTGATGCCCGGATGCGCGGCCTCGAAGGCGGGGATCAGCGTGGCATTGAGTGCATCCTGCTGCGTCGAGTTTCCGCCATTGCCGTAGGCGCCCCAGAAGGTCAGGGTGACGTCGTCCGCCAGCGCGGGCAGGGCAATCAGGATGGCCGCACCGGCGACCATGGACAGCAACGCGCCGCGGCGCGTCGGGGTGAATGACATGTGATCCTCCTCATGGACGAGCCCTTGGGCGGCCCGTTGCAATTGTTTTATGACGGAACTAATTAAGCTGTCAACGGTCGAGTTCGATCAAAAATTCGGCCTGTTTTGTTTCTTGGCAAAACTAACCACGTGCGCTACGCGGTGAGTTTGAGGAGGACCACAAGACCTTGATGCGGATCACGACGCCACGATGGACGCCCGGAAACGGCGCGACGCGCGCTGTCGCGCTCGAGGTGCTGCTCCACGGCCCGCTGTCGCGCAGCGAAGTGGCGCGCCGGCTCGGTCTGTCGCCTGGTTCATTGACGCGCCTCAGCGCCCCGCTTCTCGAATCGGGCCTCCTGGTCGAAGTCGGCGAGCAGGCCGACGGCAAGGTCGGTCGCCCCTCGCAATTGCTCGACGTGGTTCCGGCCAGCAAACGGTTCATCGGCATGAAGCTGATGGCCGACGAGGTCCTGGGCGTCACCACAGACCTCCGGGCCAATGTGATCGCGACCGGGTCTCGCCGCCTCAAGGGGCGCGACCCGGCTTCGGTGGTCGCCGTCATTGCCGAACTGGTCACCTCGCTGCGCCACGGCATGCCCGACGTCACGGCGCTCGGCATCGGAGTGGGTGGCCTCATCGAAGAACATGGCTTCGTCCGCCGTGCGCCCTTCCTCGAGTGGAACGATGTTTCGCTCGGCACCATGGTCGAGGCCGAGACTGGCATTCCCGCCATCGTCGAAAACGACCTGATCGCCTTCACCGAGTATGAGCACTGGTTTGGCGCCGGACGCGGCCTCGATCGCTTCGCTGTGCTGACGCTCGGCGCCGGCATCGGCTATGGCCTGGTCATCCATGACGAGATCGTGCGCAACGACGAATTCGGCATCGGGCTGGTCGGTCACTGGCCGCTTGACCCCTTCGGTCCAGTATGTTCGGAGGGCCATCGTGGCTGTGCCAAGGCCGTGCTGACCGACACGGCGATTGCCGCGGCAGTGTCACAGGCCCTGGGCAAGCAGGTCTCCTACCAGGCCGCGCTCAACCTCGCTGCGTCGGGCGAAGCTGCGGCTCGCCGCGTCGTCGACGACGCAGGCAAAGGGCTTGGCAAGTTGCTGGCGGCGGTCGCCAATCTCACCATGCCCGAGACTGTCGTGCTCGGCGGCGAGGGCGTACGCCTCGCCGAGATCGCGGCGGACGCCGTCGCGGCCGGCCTGCGTGCAGACCGCGATCCGCGCACCAAACCTATCCCGCTGACCATCCGCTCCGGCGACAATGTCGAGTGGTGCCGCGGCGCCGCGGTTGTCGCCATCCAGACCTTCGTCCTCGGCCATCGCAGCGACGAGAACTAGCGAAGAACCAACATGTCCGAACCGCAGCACTGGTGGCATAACGCCACCGTCTACCAGATTTATCCGCGCAGCTTCTCCGACAGCAATGGCGACGGCATCGGCGATATCCCGGGGATCATCGGCAAGCTCGACTATCTGCAGCAGCTGGGCATCGGCGTCATCTGGCTCTCGCCGATCTTCGTCTCGCCGATGGACGATAACGGCTACGACATCGCCGACTATCAGGCGATCGCGCCCGAGTTCGGCACGCTCGCCGATTTCGACCGGCTGGTGGCCGAGGCGAAAGCGCGCGGCATCGGCATCCTGCTCGACCTCGTGGTCAAACACACCTCCGACGAGCATCGCTGGTTCGTCGACGCGCGCTCGTCGCGCACCAGCCGCTACCGCGATTTCTACGTCTGGCGCGATCCGGCGCCAGGAGGCGGCAGGCCCAACGGCATCCAGTCCACCTTCGGCGGCCCCGCCTGGACCCTCGATGAGGCGACCGGTCAGTACTACTTCCACCAGTTTGCGAGAAAGCAGCCCGACCTCAACTGGGCCAATCCCGAACTGCGCGCCGAAATCTACCGGATGATGAACTGGTGGCTCGGACGCGGCATCGCCGGCTTCCGCATGGACGTCATCAATCTCATCGCCAAGGAGCCCGACCGCGGCATCACCGCCGACGGTCCGCGGCTGCACGAGTACATTCAGGAGATGCATCGCGAGACGTTCGGCGGCCGCGACCTGCTCACGGTCGGGGAGTCGTGGACCGCAACACCCGAGACCGCCCTGCTCTATTCCGGCCGCGACCGGCACGAACTGTCGATGGTCTTCCAGTTCGAGCACGTCATGCAGCAATGGCATGAGATTTGGGGCAAGTGGCAGCCGAAACCCTTCGACCTCGTCGCCTTCAAGCGCGTCGTCAACCGCTGGCAATACGGCCTCGTCGAGGACGGCTGGAACTCCCTGTTCTGGGGCAATCACGATCTGCCGCGCGCCGTCTCGAAGTACGGCAACGACAAGCGGTTCCGGGTCGAGAGCGCCAAGATGCTGGCGACCGTGCTGCACCTGCTCAAGGGCACGCCCTATGTCTACCAGGGCGAGGAAATCGGCATGACCAACGTGCCGTTCACCTCGATCGACCAGTACCGCGACATCGAGACCCTCAACATGCACCGGCTGCATGTCGAGGCAGGCCTGCCGGAGGCCGATTTCATCCGTGGCGCCAACGCCAACGGCCGCGACAACTCGCGCACCCCGATGCAATGGAGCGCCGCTCCACATGGTGGTTTCACGATCGGCACGCCGTGGATCGAGGCCAACCCGAACTTCTCGACCATCAACGTCGAGGCAAGCCTCACCGACGAGGCGTCGATCCTAGGCCACTATCGGAAGCTGATCACGCTGCGGAAGGAGCTGCCGGTGATCGTCCACGGCCGCTACCGGTCCTTCCTCGACGACCACCCGGCGTGCATAGCCTACACGCGGACCCTCGGCGATCAGGTTGTCGCCGTTGTGGCCAACTTCTCCGCCGAGCCGGTTACGCTCGAAGTGCCCGAGGCCCTGCAGGGTTCCGGCGACTGCCTGGTCAGCAACGACCAGCCAGTCCGGTCGCTCGGCGGCATGGTCCGTCTCGCCCCGTTCGAGGCGTTCGCGATCCTGCGCGCGCGCTGACGGTCGGCGCTGACCTCCATGCCGCCTGTGGTGTTATTGGAGGACGAGGTGATGTCCGGGGCGGGAGTGCAGGAAGCCGTTGGCGAACTGCGCTTCGGGATAGGCCTCACCCAGGCGGGACCAGGCATCGCCGGCATCGAGCGATCCGTCGATGACCGCCCGGAAGATGCGGCTCACGGCCACCATGTCGCAGACCTGCGGGGAAAGCCGGATGGCATCGACCCCGGCGTTGCGCAGCGATCCCAGATCGCCGATGACGGCGTGGCAGGTGCTCGAAACCGTCTGCACGCCGTTGAGCGCCAGGAAGGGCTGGCCGTCGAGTGTATCGACCGGCAGGCCATCGGGATCATCGCCGCAGACGAACTGGCAGTTGTCCCTGGTCAGCCCCTTGAACCGAGCGTGGGCGCAGCGGGCCGAAATGGCCAACGGCACCCGGCCGAAGCCGAACACCTCGAACCGCATCGCCGGCATCGATTGGCAAATCTGGGCGATCGAGTGCATCGGCAGTTCCGCCGGCAGGCAGATCGCAACTGCCCCGCGCGCGCCGAGCACCTGCGCCGTTGCGGCGTTGTAGACGTTGACCAGCGGGCCGACCGAATGCGGCTTGCCCCGCAGAGCGGCATGGGCGGATAACTCGCCGACTTCCAGCTCGAGTGCGTCCTGCTCCGCCAGGCGGCGTACGGATTTGCGCTCGCGCTCGAGCGTCACCAGGGCAAGCGAGGCGAGCCGAACCGTCTTGCCTGCGGCGGCGAGCCGGTCCACCACCGCTGTGGTGACGTTGGCGTGAAAGTGCTCGCGCTTGGAACAGATGGTCTCGCCGACGACGACGGTGTCGACCTCGGCCTCGTCGGCAACGCGAAAATAGAAGTCGCGCCAGCGGGCCTCGTCCCATAGATAGAGCACAGGCCCCAGCGTCAGGCCGAGACGTCGATGCTGCATGCTATCTCCATTTTTTGTCATACGAACCCTTGGTGGTCCTTTGTCCCTCGCTCATGAGGCGCAGAGTGTCGTTCAGCGGCGATGCCGCCGGCTCGGCATTCTCCACCGCATCGAGCTGGCGCCGGATCTCGGTGACCACCTGCGCGACATAGGAGCGCCCGCGCTGCCGCCCTTCGATCTTGAGGGCGGCGACACCGGCGGCCTTCAGTGCACCGAGGTGCGACAGCGCGTCGAGACTGACCGGATCCTCGAAGATATAGCCGTCCTCGCCGGCAACGACGAAGCGGCCCTTGCAGATCGTCGGATACCCGGCCGCTTCGCCCTCGGGGAAGCGGTTGATGGTGAAGTCACCCAGCTCCGAGACCATTTCCCGGCCGTCCTGGCGATAGCGGACATGGCTCGCCGGCGAGCAGACGCCCTGCATGTTGGGCGATTTGCCAGTGGCATAGGATGAAAGCGAACACCGGCCCTCCTCCATCACGCAGAGGCCGCCATAGACGAAGACCTCGGTCTCGCACCGCACCTGCCGGGTCAGCGCCGCCACCTCCGACATCGTCAGCACGCGCGGCAGGACGGCGCGCTTGATGCCGAACGCCTCGACCAGGAATTCGATGTGCTCGACATTGGCCGCGCCGGCCTGGACCGACAGATGCCGGCGCAGGTCGGGATGCCGCTCCGCGGCATAGGCGAGCAGTCCGAGGTCGGCGAGGATCACCGCGTCGGCGCCGAGTGCGGCGGCGTCGTCCACCGCCGATTGCCACAGCGCTTCGCGCCCGGCAGCCATGAAGGTGTTGATCGCGACCAGGGTCTTTACGTCGTGCGTCCGGGCGTAGGACACCGCCTCGGCAAGCTCGTCACGGGAGAAGTTGAGGCCGGGGAAATTGCGGGCATTGGTCTCGTCGCGGAAGCCGCAATAGACGGCGTCGGCGCCGACATCGACGGCGTCGCGAAAGGCCGCCGGCGTTCCCGCCGGGCAGATCAGTTCCATTGAGCGATCTCCCGCGCCAGCAGCGCCGTTCGCGCCCAGTCGAGCACGGTCCACACCGGTTGCCGAAGCGGACCGCGACGCGGCGCCAGGTCGGTGGCGAAATCGAGCGATGCATCCTCGACCGCATTGCGCAGGGCGAGCGCCGTTTCCATGTCGCCTTCGACCGTGATCTGCCGTCCGAAGAACTCCGCATCGCCGTCGAGCCGTCCCTCGGCCAGCCCGAGCAACAGCACCAGCGGTCCGGAGATGCGTGTGTCGTAGCCGGCGATACCGCCCGGCCGCGCGGCACGCACGCTGCGCTGCCGCGGATTGACGCCGAATTCGAGATCGAGATCGGTAGGGTGGAAGACGATCAGTCTCCCCGCAAACTCCCCCAGCCGGTCGAACAGCATTGGATGCAGGTGCAGCATCCGGCGGAGGCTCGCCTGGGCGACGCGCCCGGCGACCGGGAGCGGTACGGGCGACAGCAGTTTCTGGATGGGGAACGGAAGCATGATCACGAGCGTCGTGGTGGAAGTTCGAGGATACGAGCGCGAGACGCAACGGACCTTGACCCAGCGCAAAGACCAGCGGGAATCGGCGCCCCATAGCTGTCCAACATTTGGGCCGCTCCGATGCCGAACAGAGACTTGCGTGCGTTCATGGCTCGGCTGGCGTCGAAGGGGCTGCTGCACCGCATCGATCAGCCAGTCAGCCTCGTCCACGAGATGACCGAGATTCACCGCCGGGTGCTCGGCGATGGCGGACCGGCCCTGCTTTTTGCAGCGCCGGTGGATGCGGCAGGCCGGACGCTCGCCACCCCGGTCCTGGTCAATCTCTTCGGCACGCGCGAGCGGATCGCGCTCGGTCTCGGCGTCGAGCCGGACGGGCTCTCCCAACTCGGCGAGACGCTGGCCTATCTCCAACACCCGGAAGCGCCAGCGAACCTTCGCGCCACCATGCGGCGACTGCCGATGCTGCGGGCGGCCCTGGCCATGGGGACGCGGGAGGTCGGCCATCCGCCGGCGCAAGAGCGGGTCCACACAGGCGCCGACATCGATCTCGGCGAGCTTCCGGTGCAGTGGTGCTGGCCGGGCGAGCCCGCCCCGCTTGTTACCTGGCCGCTGGTCATCACGCGCGACCCCGACGACCCCGCCGACGTCAATGTCGGGGTCTATCGCATGCAGGTCGTCGGGCGCGACCGGCTGCTGGTCCGCTGGCTGCCGAGCCGGGGCGGGGCGAGGCATTTCCGGCGATGGCAGGCGCGCGGCGAGAACATGCCGATCGCCGTCGCCATCGGCGCCGATCCGGCGACGATGCTCGCGGCGGTCATGCCGATTCCCGACGGCGTAAGCGAGCTGGCGTTCGCCGGCGTGCTGCGCGGGCACAAGACCCGGGTGGCGCGGGGCGTGTCGGTGGACCTGCCGGTTCCGGCCGACGCCGAGTTCGTGCTCGAGGGCACGGTCTCGCGCAACGAGCGTGCCGACGAGGGCCCGTTCGGCGACCACACCGGCTACTACAATTCGGTCGAGCCATTTCCCGTCGTGCGGTTGAGCGCGATCACCAGCCGGAGCGAGCCGATCTATGTTTCGACCTTCACCGGGCGGCCGCCGGACGAGCCGTCCGTGCTCGGGGCGACGCTCAGCGAACTGTTCGTGCCGATCCTCAAGCGGCAGTTCCCCGAGATCCGCGATTTCCATCTGCCGCCCGAGGCCTGTTCCTACCGGGCGATGGTGGTGTCCATCGACAAGCGCTACCCCGGCCAGGCTCGCCGTCTGATGATGGGGCTGTGGTCGATCCTCCCCCAGTTCAGCATGACCAAGCTGATCGTCGTCGTCGATGCCGACATCGACGTGCGGCGCTGGTCCGACGTGCTGTGGGCCATCTCGACCCGGTTCGACGCCTCGCGCGACCTGATGGTCGTCGACAACACGCCGATCGACTACCTCGACTTCGCTTCACCGGCGCCCGGGCTGGGCGGCAAGCTCGGCATCGACGCAACCAACAAGGTCGGCGCGGAAACGTCGCGCGAATGGGGTCGGCCGCTCGCCATGTCGTCCGCGGTCATGGCGCGCGTCGACGCAATGTGGGCCGCCATCGGCCTCGCCAAGGAGGCTTTGCAGTGATCCATCGTATCGTCGTCGGCATCTCGGGCGCGTCGGGAGCGGCGCTGGGCATGCGGGTCCTCGAACTGCTCGCAACCGTACCCTGCGTCGAGACGCACCTGGTCGTCACCAGGGCCGGCCGCCAGACCCTCGCCCATGAGCTGGGAGATGCCGCCCTGAAACGGGCGGAAGTCCTTGCCACCGCCGTGCATCCTGTCAACGCCATCGGCGACACCGTCGCAAGCGGTTCGTTTCCCACCAGCGGCATGATCGTGGTGCCGTGCTCGGTCCGCACGCTTTCGGCGATCGCCTGGGGCCTGTCCGACAATCTGCTGACCCGCGCCGCCGACGTGCATCTCAAGGAGCGGCGCCGGCTGGTACTTATGGTCCGTGAGAGTCCGCTGCATCTCGGCCATTTGCGGTCCCTGATTCAGGTGACCGAGATGGGGGCAATCGTGGCCCTTCCGGTGCCCGCCTTCTATCGCCTGCCCGAGCGGGTCGAAGACATCGTCGACGCTGTCGCACGCCGGGCCATCGGCCATTTGGGCCTCGACCTGGGGCTCAATGCGGAACCGTGGGAGGGACTTGTCGATGCCCGGCGCGCAGCGGGCGAGACCGAACGGTCGTCGCCAGCACGCCAGCGAACACCAGCAGGCTCGCCGCCGTGAGCGGGCCGCTGAGCACCCTGACCGCGTCGATGCCGAGCATGCCCCCCGCGACGCGCAACACGACTGAGGCATGCAAAAGCGCGAGCGGGGCATACAACGCGGGCCGGTAGCTGAGCCTGATCCCCGTCACGGCGGGGAAGATGATCAGCGCATGGGCGAGGACCATCGACAAGACGAACCCGAGAAACACCGCATGCAGCGCAAGATCGTATTGCAGCGAAAGCCCGGTGCCGGCGAGCAGGAGCATTCCGGCCGTCGCCAGCCAGAAATAGCCCGCCAGCATGGCCGCGGCGAAGTAGCGCGGGGCGCCTGTTGCAAGAACGGTGCGGCGCGCAACGTCGTTTCGAAGCAGCCAGAGCGAAATGGCGAGAAGACCCGCTCCGGTGAGCCATCGGCCCGTCCCCGTCGTGAGGCCCATGGCAGCTCCCGCGGACAGCACCACAAGAGCGGCGACAAAGGCGGTCTGGGCCAGCGGTCCCGGGCGGAACGCCCGGGTCAGTTCGAGGCGCTCGGCCGAAATCGTCGCAACGAAGAATGCGATCCACCAACCGGTCACCTCGGGAATTTCGCTCCCGCCCAACCACAGCAGGTTGCCGGCGAGCAGCGCCGCCGCTCCAACAACGAGGGTCGCGGTGAAAAGCGCGGGTTGCAGGACCAGTACGGCCGTGGACGCCGCCGCGAACATGGCCGCCCCTCCCACGAAGAGCAGTACCGCCACGATCGAGGGGGCGCCGGCGACGAGAACGGCGAAGCCGGCGACAAACAGCATCGGCGCGAGAAAGGCCCATCGCCGCCCGAGCGCTACCGCGCGCTCGAGACTGATCAAGGTGCCGAACAGACCGCACACCATCACCGGACCGTGCGAGACCGCCAGGTCCGGACCCAGGCCGAGCGGCAGTCCGAGCCGGATCAGGCCACCCCAGATGCCCGCCGCCATCGCCAGCACCGCGCCTGCCAGGATGGCTCGCCGCAACGGCCTCACCTCACTCGTGCCTCGCTGACCGGCCGGTCAGACGGCGAGCCGATCGATCCGGACTTGCCAGACGTCCGGGCCGGCCTGCTCATAGGTCCACTCGAAGATGCCGGGGTACTCGGCGCTGAACTGATAGAACAGCGGCCTGGGGTCGTGATCGTTGACGAGACGGAGAGACTCCCCGCCCTCCAGACCCTCGAAGGTCGAAAAGATGAGCGGATGGCGCAGGCGGGGCGCGACGGTCCGCACGTCGATAATGGTTCCAGTCGACTGACAATCGCTGCACATCAGGTCAGTGTCCTTGTTCTTGGAAGACCGAGCAGCTCGTAGCCGCGGTCGGTGATGAAGTCCTGGGTCCAGAGCGGATCCCACACAAGTTCGATGTTCACCCGGCTGATATCGGGAAGGCTCAGGGCCAAGGCTTCACGAGCCTGCTCGGTGACCAGTTCTCCCAACGGGCACGCCCGGCTGGTCAATGTCAGTTTGACATCGACGACGTCGGCCGAACGCAAGGCAAAGAGCACCAGCCCGAGGTCGACGATGTTGATGCCGATCTCGGGATCCAGAACGCTTCGCAGGCAGTCGCAGATTTCGGGATCCAGCACCGGAAGCAGTATCGTCACTCTCGCCACCCCATTGCAGGAGAGCGGTACCGCCCCGGGTCCGGCGGGTCTTTGTGCTTGCGCAAAGAGATCGGTCTTCACCGACGTCACGGGCCAGTGGCACCGGCCCTGCTTGTGTCGTTCGGGTATCCCTCACCGCCCGCGAGGCTGCCCACACGACCGTCCTGGGATTGCCCCCGAAGCGCCTCAGCTGGCAGAGAACGTCGCACCGCTATTCAGGGCATTGAAGTCGTGTTTCGTCGGTACCGTCCTGACGACGATGCATTCGCCGGTCGATAGCTTCGGGCATTCGACTGCATCCTGACCGTTGATGGTCATGATGATGGAGTGCTCCCCGACTCGCGAATGGCAGCTGGGATTGGCCCGACACAGCTTGAGCGCCTGAGACGTGTTCGTGGCAAACGCCGGCGTCGCGGCGCCCAGAAGTCCGAGAGCCACAATGGAAGCGATGGAGAGGCGAGCAATCATGGTCATGATGTTCTCCGTCGATGCTCGGGATCATTCCCGTGCCGCCCATCTTGCCCGACCCGCTTGAATAGCCTCTGAGAGGTTCGTTCATATTCGTTTCCAGCCAGACGACACGCAGCAGTTCCAAATGTCTCTTGAGCAACACATTCCAAATGTGGAATGAGTCAAAGGTGCGCCGAACCGTTAGCGGACCGGCAGCGCCTTGACCTCGATCAAGTCCCGGTCGGCGGTCTGCGGCGTAGTGTCGGTAGCTGCCTTTGCGGGAACTCAGGGAGAACAACGATGCGGCTTCGGGTATTGGACTTCGGGATCGTTCCGGCGCTGCGCAGCCAGGCGGTCTATCATGGCATCGCCGAGACGATCACCGCAGAGAGCGATCCGGTTCTGTCGCTGGCCAGTCCGGAAACGCCATATGTCTGCGTCGGCATCCACCAGGAAGTCGCCAAGGAAGTCGATGAGGAGTACTGCGCCAGCGCCGGGCTTCCCGTTTACCGGCGACATGTAGGGGGCGGCGCGGTCTACCTCGATCGCAACCAGCTGTTCACGCACTTCATCTACCCGCGCAAGAAAGCCCCGGAATTTGCGGTCAACCTCTATCCGCTGTTCATCGAGCCGGTCGTGCGCACCTATCGCGAGCTGGGGGTCGACGCGCAGTACCGGCCAATCAACGACATCCAGGTCAAGGGCCGCAAGATCGGCGGCACCGGCGCCGCGAGCATCGGCGAGGCGACGCTGCTGGTGGGCAGCTTCATGTTCGACTTCGACACGGAAACCATGGCGCGCTGCCTTAAGGTACCGAGCGAAAAATTTCGCGACAAGCTCCGCCAGAGCCTCACCGACTACATGACCACCATGAAGAAGGAGCTGGCCGAGGTTCCTTCGCGCGAACACATCAAGGCGCGCTTCCTGGCCCATTGCGCCGACGTGCTCGGGGTCGAAGTGGTCGAGGACAAGCCGAGCGATGCTGAACTCGCCGCCATTGCGCGGGCCGAAACGGCGCTCGCCGACCCGGCCTGGACGCACCTGCAGGGCAAGAAGCTCGTCGAGCTCGGCGTCAAGATCGCCGCCGGCACCCACCTCACCGAGAGCACCTACAAGGCCCCTGGCGGCCTGATCCGCGTGCACCTGCTCGGCCGGCACGGCCAGATCGAGAACCTGATGATCTCGGGCGACTTCACCTGCCTGCCGCCCGACGGGGTCGACCGGCTCGCGGCCCGGCTCGCGGGCGCGCCGCTGCAGCTCGAGCTGCTGACCGAAGCCATCGAGGATGTAGTCGGCGAATTGACCCTGCAGACGCCGGGCGTCAGCGCCTTCGACATGGCGACCGCGATCATGGCAGCCGTCGAGCACTCGGACTGAGCGACGGCGTTCACGAGGACCAGCCGCAGATGAGGACGCTCTCTGTCCTCCAGCATGCCGAGGCCGAGTATCTCGGCCTGATGGAGGACCATCTCGAGGGGCGCAATATCCGCTTCAGCTATCAGCGTCCCTTCGCGGCGGGCGGCACCGTGCCCAAGGATGCCTCCGGCTATGACGGGCTGATCCTGCTGGGCGGGGGCCCTTACGGCGTGGTCAGCGGGCAATTGCTGCCCAGCCTGGCAGCGGAACTGCGCCTGACGCGGTCATTCCTCGACACCGGTCTGCCGGTCATTGGGATCGGCCTCGGCGCGGTGATCCTTGCCGTGGCCGCTGGCGGCGGTGCCGACGAGGCGCCTCTGCGTTTTGCCGTCGAGACGGCGCAGCGCAGCACCCCCGATGCGCTCGCGGGTCATCTGCCCGAGCGTTTCCCGGTGGCCGCCTACCTGCGCGACAGGCCAGTATTGCCGGTCGACGCACAGGTGCTCGCGACGATGCCCGACAGCACGCCCGCCATCTTCGCACTGCGCGGCAATTGCCTGGGTTTTCTGGGCCATCCGGGCGCCAAGACCGGCATGATCGAAGATCTGATCATGGAATTCGCCGAAACGCCGGGGGGCACCGCCGACACGATGGCGGCGCTGCGGGCGGCGCAAGCCGAGATGGCCACCGCGCTGGGGTCTATCATGGTCGGGATCATCGAGGTCACCGGTCTGATGTAGCGGCCGTCGCCGAGCCTCCGGGCCTTACGTGCGAGAGCGGCATACCCGGCAAGATTGGCATTGCACATTCAAATATCGGAATGTATCATCATCTGAATGTGTAGTGCGGGGCGACAAGAGCCCGATAGAGCCACGATCCGCCACGCATGAGGAGGAGGGCGGCTTTTTGGCCAGCAAACTGATCATCATCATGGTCAACACCGATCCGCGGAACGGGGAGGAGTTGGGAGCGCCGTTCTTCCAGGCGACCGTGGCGGCGGCGATGGACTACAAGGTCGATGTCATCTGCACGGCGACCGCCGGCCAGCTGATGAAGAAGGGCGTCGCCGAAAAGCTGGTCGTCAAGGCCGGCTCGCCCAAGACCGTCTACGATTTCATCCGCGACGCGCATGAGGCCGGAGCGAAGTTCTATTGTTGCTCCCCGAACCTCGAATTGTTCGACATGACGGCAGACGACCTGATCCCGGAATGCGAAGGCATCGTCGGCGGCGCCAAGGTCATCGAAGACGTCATGGAAGACGATGACGTCCGCGTGCTGACCTATTGAGGGATGCCGATGTCCCAAGCGGCTCTGGCAGGCGACCCATTCTCCGAAGCACCGGCGGTGCCGCGGGAGAAACTCGAAGAAATCTTCGACGACATCAAGGGGCACATTCTCTACGACCACGAGTTGCATGGTTGCCTGAACTGCGGCATCTGCACCGCCACCTGCCCCTCGGCCCATTACTACGACTATTCGCCGCGCGAAATCGTCCAGCTGTTGTGGACCGAGAATCTCGAAGGCATCCACGACGCCATGCAGGAAAAAATCTGGGCCTGCGCCCAGTGCTACACCTGCGCCGCCCGCTGCCCGTTCGAGAATTCGCCGGGCGGGCTCGTGATGATCATGCGCGAAGTCGCGATCAAGCACGAAATGGAATCGGCCAAGCAGGTGCTGAGGCCCTTCAGCCGCGTGCTGCTCAAGGTGATCTCGACCGGCAACCAGCTCGCCCCCAACATGATCACCCGCGAGGCGTTTCCCGACTGGGGGCCGAACGTCTCCAAGGTCGATGCGCCGCTCAACATCCTGCGCAAGGCGATCCCGGTGCCGACGCTGCACACCATCGACACCGCCTGGGTCGTCAATCTCAAGACCTCGGTCGAACTTTACACGATCTGGGAAGCGACCGGCGTGCTCGATCAGCTCGAGAGCGTCGACGAGAACCTTTTCGACGTCGTCACCGACGTGATGGACGAGAAACGCGAGGAATACCAGGACTGGCTCGACGACCAGGACGAGGACGACGACGCCTGACCGCTTGACCTGAGGAGGAAGCGATGACCGGGACGGACAGCACAGAGGGCGCCTATGGCGGCTTCGGCGCCGAATGGCGGGCGACGCAGTTGCGCCCCGACGAGGCGAAGCGGGCGACCGACTGGGTGGAAGCCAGGATCGACAAGCGCGCCCTGCTCACCGTCAAGGATCGCAAGCACGACATTCGCGACGCCATGTGGCAGCTCGAAAAGGACGGCGAGATCATCGTCCACAGGGTGGGCGATCAGCACGAGCCGGTGATGGCCAAGACCCTCTACGGCTGGGACAAGAAGATCCCGACCACCAACCTATGGCATCACAAATCGTGCGGCCAGTGCGGCAACATTCCCGGCTATCCCTCGTCGGTGCTGTGGCTGCAGAACAGGCTCGGCGTCAAATACCTCGACGAGACCGATCAGACCTCCTGTACCGCCTGGAACTATCATGGCTCCGGCATCGGCAACGTGGTCTCACTCGCGGCGGTGTTTCTGCGCAATTTCCACCAGGCCTACGTCTCGGCCAAATCGCAGGGGCTGCCGGAGGGAACCTACTATCCGCTGGTCCATTGCGGCACCTCCTTCGGCAACTACAAGGAGATGCGGATCTTCCTGATGCACTCGGCCGAACTGCGCGCCAAGGTCAAGGAGATCCTCGGCAAGCTCGGCCGGCTGGTCGACGGCAAGCTGCTGATCCCCGAAGAAGTCGTCCACTATTCGGAATGGCTGCACGTGATGCGCCACCGGCTCGTCGAGCATCAGGTCGTCGATGTCAGCCAGGTGCGGGCCACCATTCATCCGGCCTGTCACGTCTACAAGATGGTGCCCGAAGACGTCATCTACGATGACGACGTTCTCGACGGCAACCGGGTGGCCGTTTCCACCGGGCTGATGGAGACGCTGGGCGCCCAGGTGATCGACTACTCCACCTGGTACGATTGCTGCGGCTTCGGCTTCCGCCACATCATCGGCGAACGCGAGTTCACTCGCTCCTTCACCATCGACCGCAAGATCAAGGTGGCGGTGGAGGAAGCGCGCGCCGACGTGATGATCGGCCACGACACGGGCTGCATCACCACGCTCGACAAGAACCAGTGGATCGGCAAGGCGGTAGGCAAGGTCTACGCGCTGCCCATCATGGCCGACTGCCAGTTCGCCGCGATCGCGCTCGGCGCCCACCCCTACAAGCTGGCGCAATTGCACTGGCACGCCTCGCCCTTCGAGACCCTGCTCGAGAAGCTGGGGATCGATTGGGAGAAGGCGAAGGCCGAGTTCCAGGACTATCTCGAGGAGGTCAAGGGCGGCCGCGTCGAGACCCTCTACGATCCCAAGCGCGCCATCACGTCGGGCCCGGGATACGTCAAGCCCAAACTGATCCCCGCCGGAGCCGCAGAGTGAGCAAACCCGTCCTCGTCGTTGGTGGCGGCCCCGCGGGGCTGTCGGCCGCCCATGCCCTGGCTTCCGCCGGCCGCGAGGTCGTCCTGGTCGAAAAGGCCGATCGCCTCGGAGGGGCGCCGATCCTCTCGGGGTACGCGCGGCTGGTCCCCTCGCACGAATGGGCCCGCGATGCCATTGGCGGCATGGTCGACCGCGTCGCGACCAACCCGCTGGTCAAAGTGCACACGAACACCACCGTCGCCACCTTCGAGGGCGATCCCGGCGCGTTCCGGGCCACGCTCAAGGACGGCACCAGCCTCGACGTCGGCTCGGCGATCCTGTGCACCGGATTTACCCACTTCGACAGCCTGAACAAACCCGAGTGGGGCTTCGGGACCTATGAGGACGTGGTCACCACCACGCAGGTCGAACAGATGCTGTCCACCGGTTCGGGCATCAAGTGCCCCTCCGATGGACGGGCGCCCGATCGGGTGGCGATCCTGCTCTGTGTCGGCTCGCGCGACCGGCAGATCGGACGCGAATGGTGTTCTAAAGTGTGCTGCACGGTGTCGGCCAATCTGGCCATGGAAATCCGCCAGGCGCTGCCCAACTGTAACGTCTACATCTACTACATGGATATCCGGACCTTCGGCCTCTACGAGGGTGAGTTCTACTGGGCCAGCCAGGAGGAATACAAAGTCCGGTACATCAAGGCCCGCATCGCCGAAGTGACATCGGACGGCAAGCGGCTGATCGTCAAGGGCGAGGATACCCTGGTCAAGCGGCCGATCACCATTCCCTTCGACATGGTCGTGCACGCCATCGGCATGGACCCCAATGTCGACAACATGACCCTGTCGGCGGTGTTCGGGGTCAAGCTGCAGAAGTACGGCTACATCGATCGCGCTTCGACCTATTCGCAGATGTCGGGCAGTTCGCGTCCCGGCGTGTTCGTGGCTGGCGCGGCGCTCGGACCCGAGACGATCGACGATTCGATCGCGCAGGGACAATCGGCCGCCATGGCGGCGCTGGCGCAGGCCTCGCTCGAGATCAGGGAGGCCGCCGAATAGTGGCCGCGATCACGCAGCGTCGCGCCGCAAGGCCCGCCGGTCCGGTGCTCGATCTTTCGGGTCCGCGGCTCAGGCGCGCCTTTAACCATCTGGTCGGTGCCGCCGAGCCAACCGGCGGGGTAGAACGCTATGTCAGCGCGCTGGCTCTGAAAGCATCGCTGTTCGAGGAGATTCTTGGCAAGGGCAAGGTGCGGGACATGACCGCCGCCGAGTTCGGCGACCTCGTGGCCTTTGCCAGTCCGGTGCGCCGGCGGATCGCCCCCTATCTCGAGCCCGACGGCTTCAACCGCATGCGCGAGCGGCTGGCGGCTCTGCTCGAAGGCTGGTCCGATGTCACCACCGCCGATGCCCGACTGCTGCGTTTCATGGCGCAATTCCCCCAGGACAAGGGCCACCGATGGGTCCGCGACCTCGGGGCCGAGGTGCTTCACTTCATTGCTCCCGAGCACTACCCGCTGATGACCAGGTGGGTCTGGGACGCCCGGGTCGGGACCGGCGTGCTGCGCGAGATCTGGTACTCGGATTTGGTCGACGATGCGGTCATCGATGTCGACGACGGCTTCGAGACGTTCGTGGCGCTGACGGCGGAGCTTTCCACGTTCCTGACGGCAAGCGGCGTGTTCCGCGACCACGCCTTCTACGCCGACCTGCTGTGCGCGCACGTCTACGCCGGCTACATCAACGACCGCGGCGGACAGTACCTACGCTCGGACTTTTCGGACGGCACCGACCCCATGACGCACACGAGGCGCATGCTCGGGCTCGACACGATCAACACCGAAACAGGGCGGACGCGCCTCAAGCTGATCGATGGCAGCGCCCATGTGCTGGGCGGCGCCCCCCTGATGGCGAATTGAGGGAGGCGGCATGCCAATCCACGAGAAATCGCTGATCCGCCCGGAGAACCTGATCGAGCACAAGGATCTGTTCATCGATGGGATCGACGTATCGGGACACTGGAGCACGTTCATCAACTCCCGTGCGCTCACCGACTACGACGAGTCCATGCAGGAGGAGATCGCCGCCCTGCCTGGCGGCGAAAACATCCATCGCTGCTGGCAGTGTGGCTCGTGCACCAATGCCTGCACGGTGAACGCCCTCAACCCGGACTTCAACCCGCGCTACTGGATCTACCTGATCCGCAACGGCATGAAGCAGGAACTGCTGCTCGACAAGGACATCGTATGGCAGTGCGTGTCCTGCAACAAATGCACCTATGCCTGCCCGCGCGACGTCAACCCCGAAGGGGTGATGAAGGCCACGGCGCACTGGCTGGAGCTCAAGGGGCACACCGAAAAGAAGCCGTCGATGATCTTCGACGAGGGCTTCTCCCAGCAAATCATCGAGACCGGCAAGATTGAGGACGGGCTGGTCATCCGGCAGTTCTTCGCCCGAACCGGGCAGAAGCTGGCCCAGAACTGGCTGGTGGCGATGGCGATCGGGCTCGCCAAGCGCCTGCCCGTCGCGATGGGCATCAAGATGGGATTTGCAGCGGTGTTCCACCCGCGCACTCGCGGTTGGAGTCGAGCCCGCGCCGCGATCAAAGACTATGTCCATGAGCGGGAGGCCGCGAACCGCAAGGCGCTGGGTCTGCCAACAGGAGAGGACGGCCGATGACCGGCAAGTACGACAAGGTCGCCTATTACCCCGGCTGCGCTCTCGAAGGCACGGGGCACGCCTACAACCGTTCAACCAAGGCGCTGGGCGATGCCCTCGGGCTTCAGACGGTCGAACTCGAGAACTGGAATTGCTGCGGGGCGATGGAGGTCAAGAACGTCGATCCGAAGATCCAGACTTATCTATCGGCCCGCAATCTGACGATCGCCGAGGACATGGGGTTCGACACCGTGATGGCGCCGTGCAACGGCTGCTATCACAATCTCAAGAAGGCCGAATACGACCTCGCGCACGACCCCGAATCCAAGAGCGTCAATGAACGGCTCGCCGGCAAGGCGGGGCATCGGGCCTATGAGCCCGGGCACGTCGAGACCATTCACGCGCTCGACTGGATCAAGCAAGGCATCGGCGAAGAGGGCCTCAAGGCCAAGGTCAAGAACAGCCTCAAGGGGCTGAAGGTCGCCAACTACTATGGCTGCATGTACACGCGGCCGCGCCACATCTTTCCCGAAAAGGACAGGGGGCCGGGCAGCGAGTCCACGCTGAAACCGCATTTCATGGACGACCTGCTGGAAGCGGCCGGGGCCGAGAACGTCGAGTATCCGCTGAAGACCTCGTGCTGCGGCGGCGCCCACACCCTGTCGGACAGCGATACCTCGACCCGCCTTGTGCTCAACCTGCTGGAGACGGCCGAGGCCTGCGGCGCCGACGTGATCGCCACCGAATGCCCGACCTGCCATTCCGGGCTCGAGATGCACCAGATGCGTGCTGAAAAGGTGTTCGGCAAGAAGACCAGCGTCAGGATTCTCTACTTCACGCAGTTGCTGGGGCTCGCGCTTGGCCTCAGCCCCCGCAAGGTCGGCGTGCACGAGAACTTCTCGGACGCCATGCCCATGCTCAAGCAGAAGGGGCTGGCGCGATGACAGAGGAATACCCCCACGTTGGTGACGTCATGGCCCGCCTCGGTGTCATCGCCGCGACCCCCAGGGAAGCGGCGCGCAGCAGCAGCTTGCGGCTTGTACCCGAACTGCTGCAGCTCTCGGAGACCATCCTCGAAACCTGGCTTTCGGCGCATGGCGCCGAGCCGACGGTGCGCCAGAAGGAAGGGTTTCGGCTGCTTGCGCTGCACGCTCAGGCCGCCAGGGGCGAGCCGAGCTTCAACGCTTGCCGCGAGACCTGCCGTGAAATCGTGTTCCAGAACAATGTCGTCAGCGCGGCCGGCGATGAAGATCAGCGGGAGCGCGCGTTCCGCCTCATGATCATGGTCGTTCGTCACCTGGCTCTGTTCGTTTCGGGCAAGCTCGAGGTCGCAGGACTCGGCGAGTTCTGCTGCGCCTCGCGTCCTCTGCGCCAGCCCGCCGCCGAGGCGGCTGCAACCACCCAACCCTCCGGAGTCTGAAATGGCTGTCGTGCGCGGCTGCAATCTCCCCGACGATCTGCTCTACGATGTCGACAACAACATCTGGTACCGCGAGAACGCCGACGGCACCGTCACGCTCGGCATGACCATGGTCGCGACCGGCATGGCCGGCCAACTGGTCGCCTACACGCCCAAGCGCGTCGGCAAGACCGTCGAATCGGGCAAATCCTGCGCCACGGTTGAATCCGGCAAATGGGTTGGGCCGGCCAAGATCGCCTTCGAGGCCGAGGTCGTCGAAACCAACGAGTTGCTCAACGGCAGCCCCAAGCTCGCCAACACCGACCCCTATGGCCAGGGCTGGATGCTGCGCGTGAGGCCGGCGGACTGGGCCGCGGCCAAGGCGACGCTCACGCCGGGATCGGCGGTCGCCGGCCCCTACGAGGCCAAGATGGTAGCGGACGCCTTCGCCGGTTGCGCGGCGGCCTGAGGATCATGAGCGACGACGCACAACCGCAGCCGGTTCTCCAGCCCGTTCTCCGGCAAAGCCGCGCGAGCGCGCTGTGGGCGGTGGGGACCACCAGGTTTCCCGGCGTCGTCGTCGCCGTCACCGTGGCAATCGCCGCGATGTTCCTGTCCGAGCACTATGGCGCCCCGGTGATGCTCTTCGCCCTCCTGCTGGGCCTCGCCCTGAACTTCCTGTCCGAGCCGACCGCCAAGACCGCGGCCGGCATCCAGTACTCATCCAAGACCCTGCTGCGCCTGGCGGTCGGGCTGCTCGGTGCCCAGATCACCCTGACCCAGATCATGCAGCTGGGGCTGGCTCCGGTCATCCTGGTGATCGCCGCCGTACTTCTCACGATCGGCTTTGGGGTGGTGGCGGCGCGCCTGTTCGGGCTGTCTCGCGAATTCGGACTGTTGACCGCCGGCGCCGTGGCGATCTGCGGGGCATCCGCCGCCATGGCAATCGCGACGGTACTGCCGCGGGGTCCCGAACACGACCGCGACACGGTTTTCACGGTGGTGGCTGTCACGACGCTCAGCACTGTAGCGATGATCGTCTATCCGATCATCATCGCGGTCTTCCATCTCGACCACACGGCGGTCGGGATCTTCCTGGGCGGAACCATCCACGACGTGGCGCAGGTGGTGGGCGCCGGCTTCTCGGTTTCGGAGGAAACCGGGAACGTTGCAACCTTCACCAAGCTGCTGCGCGTCGCTATGCTCCTGCCGGTCGTCTTCGGGCTGTCGTTCCTGTTCCGCGGCAAGGCCGGGCCGGGCAGTACGAAGGGCACCTTCCCCTCGTTCCTCATTCTCTTTGCGGCGCTGGTGCTGCTCAATTCGCTGGGTGTGATCCCGGCGCCAATCATCGAGTTCATCAAGACGGCCTCGCGGTGGCTGCTGGTCATCGCGATTGCCGCGCTCGGCGTGCGCACGTCGATCAAACAAATGCTGTCGGTTGGCGGCCGCGCCATCGGGCTGATGGTCGCCGAAACACTGTTTCTGGCAGGCCTGGTGCTGGGCGCCGTGCTGCTGGGAGTTTGAAGAGCCCGGGCGAGGCCCGGAGAGATGGAGGAGACCGTGCCTAGCCAGAGCAATGCAACGTCACTATCGATGATCGTCACCAAGGGCACGCTCGACTGGGCGTACCCGCCCTTCATCCTCGCCACGACCGCTGCGGCGATGGGACTGGAGGTGTCGATGTTCTTTACCTTCTATGGGCTGACGCTGCTCAAGAAGGACCTCAATCTCAAGATCAGCACGCTCGGCAATCCGGCCATGCAGATGCCGATGATGGGCATGCACATGGCGCTGCCCAACCTCGTTTCAGCGCTCCCCGGTGTCGATGGCCTGGCAACGGGAATGATGAAGAACCTGATCAAGAAAAAGGGCGTGGCTTCGATCGAGGAGCTGAGGGCGATGGCAATCGAGGCGGACGTGAAGATGATCGCCTGCCAGATGACGATGGACCTGTTCGAATACAAACTCGAGGACATGATCGAAGGTCCAGCGCTCGGCGGCGCCGCCAGCTACATCGAGATCGCCTCCAAGAGCGATATCAACCTGTATATCTGAGGGAGAATGACGATGATGGCCGACCAGCTTCTCGACGCGAAGGGCCTCAACTGCCCACTGCCGATCCTGAGGGCCAAGAAGGCGCTCAACGCGCTGCCGCCCGATGGCACCCTCGAGGTGCAGGCGACCGACCCGGGTGCGGTGAAGGATTTCGAGGCCTTCTGCCGCGCCACGGGAAACCAGCTGATGGAGTCGCGGGTCGACGGGAAGGTCTACGTCTTCGTGATCAAGCACACCGCCTGAGGCGCGGCGCCGCGTCAGTCGCAGAACAGGTCGTAGAGCATTGCGACCACCTTGCGGGCGCGATCGTCGGCGATCGAATAGCGCAGGATCCGCCCGTCACGCTCGTAGTCGACAAGGCCCTCGCTGCGCAGTCTCGCCAGCTGCTGGGACACCGACGACTGCCGTGCGCCGAGCACCTGCTCCAGTTCGGTGACGGTGGCCGGTCCTTCGGACAACCGACAGAGGATCACCAGCCGGCCCTCATGGGCGAGCGACTTGAGAAAATCGGTGGTGCGGCGGGCATTGGCCAGCATATCGCCGGCGTCGACGACGTTTGGTGCCACCACGTTCTCGGTAAGGCGCATGCGCGAGAAATCTCCAAGTCACTCATCCGAATGAGCGAATGTATTGTGCCTCAACAGAGGGGCAAGCCGCAAGGCCTGGCTTTCTCTGCGCTGCGCAAGGCTGACGATGGGCTGCGCGGCCTGCCCGCTTAGCGGGCATCCTTGTCGTCGAGTGGATTGCGGCGATCGCCAACCGGCCAAACTCTTGGGGCCGGCGGCACCAACTCGCGGATATCGACCACCATCGCCGCTGTCCCAGGTGAACCGTCCGCCACCGTAAGGCTCGCCGGTCAAATCGACCAGTGATAGAAAATTCGCTGCAGGGGATTGTCCTGTCTCAATGGCACCCCCCTCACGAGCTCGCAGCGATAGATGTGCGCCTGCTTCAAAGCGGCGATATGAATAACACCAGGGTGGCGACATCCCACGGGGTCGAAGACCTCGCGGCCGTACCGAGACGATTCGATAGGCCAGTTTTCGGTGCGACCCATTTCCACGAGGCGAATCAGGAGGCGGTCGAGCGTGCCGGTGCTCATCCAGCGACGGCAGTTTTGATAGTTGCTGTTTGGCTTCCCGCAGTCGACCGGCTGGCTTGTCCACGGCACATCGTTTTCGAGGACATAGACCAGCGCTTCTATCGTGCGTTCGCGAGGCCGCGCGAACCGCCCGTGCCGCGGCGCCGGGGAGGGGCAGGGGAACTCGGGCGATGACCGAACCACTGGTTGCCCGACGTTCGTATTGGCCGCATGCAACGGACAGAAGGGCGGCAGGGTGATTTCCAATACCGGCGATGGAGCAGGCTCTCTGAAGCCGATCGCTGACGGCCGAGTCATCGCGACTCGGCCGCTGACCCGGTGCGGAACCCAACCTGCGTCAGGAAGGTCCGGCTCGCCCGCAAATCATCAAGAACGCTGGCTCCATTGCGAGGATCCCGTTCCTGCTCGATCGTGATGTAGCCGGCATAGCCACATTCAGCGAGCAGAGCGAAGATCGCGGCGTAGTCGATCGAGCCTCGGCCGATTGGACACATCACGCCTTTGGCGCACGCATCGAAGAACCTGATGCGCTCGCGCATGACCCCTTCGAAGACGACCGGATCGATATCCTTGAAATGGATGTAGTCAACACGATCCCGGTAACGACGCAATGTCTCGACCGGGTCCATGCCGGCATAGGCGGTGTGGCCGGTGTCGACGCACAGGCCGGCAATCTCGGCCGGAACGTCCGCAACCACCCTCTCGATTTCGTCGGCAAACTCAATAAATCCCCCTGCATGAGGATGAATGACGGCGCGCACGCCGAGGGCTTTTGCGAGTTCGGCGATGGCACGGATGTTCGCGATCATGCCGGTCCACGCGGTCTGGTCCAGGCGGCCGGCGCGATCCGAGTGACCGGCAGCAAAATCGCGGTCCTCATGGCCCCAATCCATGACCGTCAGATAGGGTGCGTCGAACCTTTGGCCGGGCCATCGGGCGGGCCGCGGAAGCCGCGTGATAACCCCGCAGATGTCGCGCGCCTGCCTGAGCAGGTTGTCGCGATTTTGCGGATCGACGAGGTCGTCGAAAATGGTTCCGGCGACGACCCTCAATCCGCGTTGGTCGAGGGCAGCCGAGACGCGCTCGACATCCAGCGGCAGATAGCCGTAAGGTCCAAATTCGATCCCATCGTATCCAGCCGCGCTCGCTTCATCGAGGACCCGCTCCCAAGGCGGCAGATGGGGATTGTTGACGTCGTCAACTCCCCAGCAACAGGGAGCAGTAGCGATGGTGATGGGAACACTCATGGCGTGTAGTCCGGCTGTGAAAAATGGCGCCCGAGGACCAGAAGGGGTACGCGTTCCACGGGCTTGTTTCAGCGACTGATGGTGGCCTTCAGCGCGTCGACCGACGATTGAATGCCGGCGTCGGTCGACATCGTAAAGTCTTCCATCTCGAGGCTCACCCAGCTGTTGTAGCCGGTCATGCGAACCACCGAGAAGAACTCCTTCCACCATTGCAGGTCGTGCCCGGCGCCGACGGCGACATAGTTCCATGTGCGGTTGGCGACATCGGTCACCTCGCGCAGTTCCAGCAGACCGTCGACGTCTGCCTTGCCGCGCTCGATGCGCGTATCTTTGCCATGTACGTGGTGGATAGCCTCGCCGAGCGCACGAGCCGATAAGATCGGATCGGCTCCCATCCACATCAGATGGCTCGGATCGAGGTTCATACCGACTTTGGGACCGGCCACGTTACGGAGCCGAAACAGCGTCTGTGGATTCCACACCAGCATGGCGCTGAAGTTCTCGAGCGCATATCGTTCGACGCCAACCTCGTCGGCCAGCCTCACGAGGTCGTGCCAGAGCGGGAAGGCGCGGTCCTCCCATTGGTAGCGGTCGCGCTCGGGCATCTCGTCCGGCCAGCTCTTGGTGTAGACGAGCCAGTTCGGAACCATATCGCCCGGAGCAGCCTCCGGCAGCCCGGACATCGTGACGATCTTCTTGACCCCAATCTCCCCCGCGAGACGGATTGTCTGCTCCATCTCCACGCGGTGACGCTTGCCCATCTCGCCCGGATCAAGCGGGTTCGCGGAACAGTTGAGCGCCGCGATCTCGAGGCCCCGAGCCTCGATCTCTTTGAGCCTAGACTTGAGCAGGCCCTTATCGGCCAGCAACTCATCGGCGCGGAAATGCGGGGCACGGGACCAGCCGCCGCCGGTCATCTCGATGCCCTCGACGCCGAGCGCCACACATTTGTCGAGCATCTCGGTGAACGGGAGATTGCCCATGACGTCGGTGCAGATCGAGAGCTTCATTTGTCGTTATCCAGAAGAAAGCGGGGCGCGCCGTGGAGGGGCGCGCCCCCAGGTGGGAGGAGAGCTACTTGAAATCGATCCAGGCGGAACCGGCATCGGCCGAACGCACGCAATTCTCGAGCCAGCGCACGCCCTCGGTGCCCGCTTTGATGTCCGGATAGTGGTGAGTCTTGAGAAAGGCGTCGTCACCGCGCCGCTTGGCGTCGATGGCTTGGGCGATCCACAAATAGATGTTGGACCAACTGTCGCCCAATCCCTCAGTATGGAGGGCGCCCATACGGTCGACCGCAAGGCTCTCCTTTTCGAGATAGGGCATGCCGTGATGCATGATCTGGTTGGGCTGGCCCTGGACCTCGTAGATCAGCTGGTCAGGATGTGAGTCCGACCATTCGACCGACGCCTTGGAGCCGACGAAGCGGTAGCGCTGGCTGCCCATGTTGCCCGCATCAACGGACGACACCCAGAGGCGACCACGGGCGCCATTGTCGTAGTGCATCAGAACGGTGGCGTGGTCTTCGAGGGGCGCACGCGTCGCAATGAAGGCCTTGCGGTCGCACAGCAGCCTTTCGATCTTCATGTGCGGCAGAACGATCTCAGAAAGATAGTAGAGATGTGTTCCAATATCGCCCAGAACGAAGGTCGGACCGGCGGTTTTTGGATTGGTGCGCCACCTCACCGCCTCGCCGGCGCCGACGTCGTCACCCGCATTGAAGCCATGGGTGTATTGCAGATCGACGATGCGGATGTCGCCAACCATTCCCTTCTTGATCATGGCGGCCATCTGGTGGACCAGCGGGTGCCCGGTGAAGCCGTAGGTCACACCGACGATCAGCCCCTTCACTTCCGCAAGCCGCTCGATTTCCTCACATTCGGCCACCGTGAAGAATAGCGGCTTCTCGCAGATCACATGCAGGCCCGCCTCAAGGCATGCCCTGGCGATCTCGTAGTGCGTGAAATTCGGCGTCGCGATCGAGACGACTTCGGCGCCGTCCTTGCGTCCCGCTTCCTTGGCAATCAGCTCCTTGTAGTCGGCATAGCAGCGGTCGGCGTCGACGCCGAGTTTGACCCCGAAGTCACGGCCACGCGCGGCATCGAGATCGAAAGCACCACAGACCAGCGTGTAGGTGCCGTCGCGCTGGGCGCCGGTACGGTGCTTGTAGCCTACCTGTCCGGTGCGGCCACCGCCGACCATGCCCCACCGCAGGGGTCGCTGAATGGATCTTTCGCCGTTGATCATCTGGTGTCCTGCTGGTCTCTCGTTGTCGTTGGCTGCGATGGTCGATTTCGCCTCAGGCCTTCGGCCAGTATTTGTCGAGGTAGCGCTGCATCTCGGAGCGCATGAAGCGACCAGACTCGTCTGCCTTCTCTTCCCAGGCGAACACGCACGCGGTCATGATGCCGTCGAACCCAACTTCGGCGAGCGTGCCGAAGAAGTCGTCCCAAGGGACCTCGCCCTGTCCAATGTTGAGGTGCTGGTGCACGCGCGCGGCCGAGCCGGGCGGGTTGACGATGTAGCGCAGGCCCGAGCTCGCCTTGTGGTTGAACGTATCGCCGACGTGGACGTGCGCCAGCACATCGGCGCACTCCCGGATCATCGTCTTGGTGTCGTCACCGAAGTAGAAGGTGTGTGGTGCACAATGGAGGAACCTGACGTTCTTCGAGTTGACGGTTCGGATGATGTCGACGGCCGGCTGGATGGTCTCCACCCAGTCTTCCGGGTGCGGCTCGATGTGAAGCTTCACGCCCTCTCTCTCGAGCGTCGGCACCAGCTCTTCCATCGATCGCCACCAGGCATCTTCGCAGGCCTCGATCATCGAACCGGTGTGGCAGCAATAGCAGGTGCCCTTGTCCGGGTGAGGACCACGACCGAACTCCGAATTCAGGGTGTCGACTTCCATCTCCACCGCAATCTCGATCGCACGCTTCCAGTGGCGGACCGCCGCTTGGCGTTCGTCCTCGTCATTGGAGGCCCACCGATACATCGGCAGGAGCGAGGCGATCCCCACCCCCTGCTCGTTGAGAGCGCGCTTGAAGGACTTCACCCGCTCCGGAAAGACGCGCGGCGCCTTGAACCATTCCAGGAAGTCGCCACGCGGCGAGAGTTCGATCCAGTCGTAGCCAAGCGCCTTCACCTTCGCCGGTAGCTCATCGAGCGACAAATGCCGGTGCATGAACGGGTCGAGTGCGATCTTCACGAGGATGTCTCCACTCTGCTTTGGTCAGTTGGCCTGCGGGGTCTGACCCGCCGAGTAGCTCTTGATTTCGGCCTCGAGCTCAGCCATCGCCTCGCCGCCGGCCATGAGATCGGTGATCTCCTCCCGGCTCTTTTCGCCCTTCTTGAAATCAGCGGCCTTGGCGCCTCGGATAAGCACGGCGAAGTGGTCGCCGACGGTAAGCGCATGGACCACGTTGTGGGTAATGAAGATCACCGCGAGCCCGCGCTGCCGCGCCTGCAGCACAATGCGCAGCACATGCGCCGCTTCCTTGACGCCGAGCGCGGCCGTCGGCTCGTCGAGGATCAGCACGCGGGCGCCCAGATGGACCGCCCGGGCGATGGCCAGCGCCTGGCGCTCGCCGCCGGACAGGCCGCCCACCAGACGATCGCCGTCGTCGATGCGGGTGATGCCGAACTCGCGGACCGCCCTGACCGCGATCTCGTTGGCGGTCTTTCGGTCGAAGATGTTGAAGGGACCGAACTTGCGCGTCGGTTCGACCCCGACGAAGAACGATCGGCCGATGCTCATCAGCGGAAACGTCCCACCGAACTGATGGACTGTCGCGATACCGCGATTGGCTGCATCACGAGGTCCGGTGAATTCGACAATCTCGCCATCCATCTCGATGGTTCCCGAACTGGGTTTGAAGACCCCCGCGAGGGTCTTGATGACGGTCGATTTGCCGGCGCCGTTGTCGCCCAAGAGGCACAGCACCTCGCCCGCGTTCACTTCCAGCGAGATGTCGTGCAGGACGTCGATCGGGCCGAAATGCTTGTTGATGTTCGTGAGCTTCACGATCGGCTTTGCCATCACTTGGCCCCCTTGTGTTTGGGTGCGTAGGAGAGGGCTGCCCGGCGGAAGGTGTTGTTCATCAGCACAGCCAGCAGCAGCAGCACGCCGATGATCAGGCTCGACCAGTTGCGGTCGAAGTCGGTGTAGTAGATGCCCTGCGTCACGATCGCGAAGGTGATGGTGCCGAAGAAGATGCCGATCACCGAGCCGAACCCGCCGGTCAGCAACACGCCGCCGACGACGACCGAAATAATCGAATTGAAGATGAAGGACTGGCCGCCCGCGACCTGCGCGGAATTGTAGAGGATCGCCTGGCACATGCCGACAAAGGCCGCGCTGGTCGACGACAAGACGAACAGCGTGACGGTCAGCCGCTCGGTCGGGATGCCGGCATTGCGGGCGGAAACCTTGTCGCCGCCCATGGCGAAGACCCAGTTCCCGAAGCGTGAGAAGTGGATGAAGTAGACGTAGGCCGCAGTGGCCAGCAGCCACCAGATGACCATCACCTGAAGCTGACCGAAGACGAAATCGCCGAGTAGAATTTTGGCCAAGCCCTCGGTCTTCAGCGCGACGCTGGTCGATTTGGTGATGAAGACCGAAAGACCGAGCACCATGCCCTGGACCGCAAACAGGCTGCCGAGCGTGACGATGAGCGATGGCACCACCGTGCGCACCACCATCAGACCGTTGATCAGGCCCACCAGCACGCCGAGGCCCAGCGTGGTGGCAATGCCGAGCCAGATCGGCAGGCCGAGATGTCCGGAGATGATGGACACGGTCATCGCTCCGGCGGGGACCATGGCGCCGACCGAAATATCGAGTTCGCCGGCGATCATCAGCAGGCCGACCGGAATGGCGATGACGCCAAGGGTGGCCGCGACGTTGAGCCAGCTCGACATGCCGGCAATCTTGAGGAACGAAGTCCCCCCAAAGATCGAGAAGAAAATCAACACGGCTACAAGGCCGAGCAAGGCGCCGGCTTCGGGGCGGCGCAAAAGCCCGCCAAGCGAGAAGCTACGGTTCATGGGACCTTCCCCGAGTTCAAAATACGTGGTCGTGAGACGAACAAGCGAAGTCGCCTCGTGGCGCTTCGATGCGACGGCCCGCCGCACGTGACGGCGGGCCGGAGGTCGTCAGGACGGGATCAGCGCGCGCCCTTGGTAACGCCCGACAGCGTCGCCTCGATGTTCGACGCATCGACGATGCCCGGGCCGGTGAGGACCGGGAACGTAGGCAGGTCGGTGCCGAAATCGATGGCCGAAGCCAGCAAGGTCGTCGCGAGGAAACCCTGCAGATAGGGCTGCTGGTCGATCGCGAAGAGCTGCGTTCTGGCCTTGATGCGATCAAGGCCCGCCTGGTTCATGTCGAACGTGCCGAGCATAGTGGTCGCGACCTTGTCGGCCTGGCCGATGCCAATGGCGGCAGCGTCGGCGTCGCCGGCTGAAATCGTGATCACGCCGTCGATGGTCGCGTCCTGGAGCAACGTCGCCTTGATGGCTTCGGCCACGGCGGTGGCGTCGCCGAAGGAGGTCGAGGGCAGCGGCAGTTGCGCACCCTTGCCGCCCTTGCCGGTGATGCCGTCGATCACTCCCTTGCAGCGCGCCTCGATGTTGGCCGTGCCGGGCAGCGTGTTGATGCACAGAACGTTCTTCTGGCCATGGGCAGCGAAATACTCGCCGCCGGCGACGCCGGCCACGTACTCGTCCGAGCCGACGTAGTTGATGGCGCCCAACTCGCGCGCCTTGTCGGCCCCGCCAGCGTTCATCAGGAGTACCTTGATGCCGGCCGCAATTGCGTCCCTGATCGCCGGATCTTCGGCTTCCGACACCCAGTCCGGGATCACCAGACCGTCGACGTCCATCGAGATCGCCGTGCGGATCAGCTGCACCACATCGGGCGCGAAATTGTCGTAATTCACCAGGCGCAGATAGTTGACGGAGCCGCCATTGGCGACGATCCCCGGCGTCGCGTCGTCGAGGCCCTTCTTGATGATGTTCCAAAACGCGTCGTCGTTCGATCCGCCAACGACCGCAATGCTGGCGGCCATGGCACTGGATGACAGCACGATCGCTGCAGCAGTTGCGGCAAAGACTCGTAGAACACGTTTCATTGATTTTCCTCCCAGAGCCCATCCCCGGCGGGCTCAACACGCTTGCTCTGTAGCCAGTTGGATGCCAGAGAGAAACTCTTCATGTCACGCTTCTGGTATTTCATTGCAATATGTGTCACTCATGAATGATACGAGGAACGATATGGACCGACCCACAATTGCCGATCTCGCGCAAGCGGCGGGTGTAAGCATCTCGACGGTCAACCGGCTGCTGCACGCGACCGGACCGGTGCGCAAGGATACGATCGACCGCATCGTCGAGGCAGCGGAACGCATCGGCTTTTATGGTTTGGGGGCGATCCGCGAACGCAGCCGATCCGCGTTGCCGCACTATCGGCTTGGCTTCCTGCTCCAGCAGTCGCACCGGCAGTGGTATCGCATGATCGAGGAAGCACTCGGCGCAGCTGCGCGTAGACGCCGCGACATGATCATCGAACCCTCGATCCTGTTCGAAGATGACCTCGCTCCTGAGGCGGTCGCGGCAAACCTGACATTGCTCGGCGAGCGGTGCGACGCACTGGCACTCATTGCGGCCGATCACCCGATCATTGGGCAGGCTATCGAAGGGCTTCGCGCCAAGGGCGTGCCCACCGTGGCCTATATCACCGATCAATCGGCATCGAGCCGCGCCGGCTATGTCGGCACCGACAATTGGAAACTCGGCCGCACCGCCGCGTGGTTTATCCAGCAAATGACCTTTCGCCCGGGGCGGGTGGTTACCTTCATCGGCAACCATCGCTACCAGTGCCAGGACATTTCTGACGCAAGCTTCCGTTCCTACATGCGGGAGCACGCTCCGCACATCTTGCCGACCGACACCCTGCTCACTCAGGAAAACCCGGACAACGCCTACAATCAGGTGCGCACCATTCTGACCGAGATGCCCGATCTAGTCGGCATCTTCGTCAGCGGAGGCGGCATTTCCGGCGTGCTGCGCGCCATGCGCGAACAGCCGACCGACAAGCAAAGAGGCGTCCGCATCGTGTGCCGGGATATGGGCAGCGAGGCGCGCAAGGGACTGCAACAGGGGCTTATTTCAGCTGCGCTGTACCACCCGCTAGAACGGACTTCCGACGAACTCATCGAGATCATGGTCGAGACGATCGGGACAACCGACTCACCGTCGATTATCCAGCGCATCATACCTTTCGAGATCGCTACCCCCGAGAGCGTCGACGCGCTCTTATGACGTTCGCGCCGTAGCTCAGCGCGGACAATGGAGGAGGCGATCCGGCGGACAGGTTTGGTCGGCGCGTGTTGTCACAGGGCGGATGACCCATCTGGCGATTTCCTCCGGAGACTCGTGAGAGAACCGGATCTGCCCCCGCTCAAAGCTTCCGTGTGAGTTCAGGGATAGCCTCGAAGAGGTCGGCGACCAGGCAATAGGCAGCGACCTGAAAGATCGGAGCGTCCGCGTCATTGTTGATGGCGACGATGACCTTGCTGTCCTTCATGCCAGCGAGATGCTGGATCCCCCCGGAAATGCCGGAACGATGATGGAAACGGCTCGAGGGCGGTAAGCCCACGGCACCGTTCCGCGGGTCGCGATGGCCCAGCGCGTGTGATCTGAAGGAACGGCTCCGTCCAGTTGCAGCTTAAGCGAGCGCCCCGTTGGTGGTGGCTTGGTTTGTCTGAACGGCTATTGCACAGCTAGGTGTCGTTTCCAAGCTGAGCGGCCGGTCGACCTGATAGACGCGAATGGCGCTGACTCTCATGATGAGCCTAGACCAGCGAGAAGCCGCGCGCGAACGGGTCGCGGTCGTCGATGAAGATGGTGTTGATCCCAGTCTGGCGGGCCCAGCCGGCGATCGAGGGCACGATGCCGTCATAGCTGCCGACGCTCACCGCCTTCTCGAGGCGACCGTTGAAGATAGAGCCGATGATCGATTCGTGGATGAAGCTGTCGCCCACGCTGAGCTTGCCGCGCGCCGCCCACTGCGCCATGCGCGCCGAGGTCCCCGTGCCGCATGGGGAGCGGTCGATCGCCTTGTCGCCGTAGAATACGGCGTTGCGCGCGGTTGAGCCGGGCTTCAGCGGCTTGCCTGTCCACATGATGTGGGTGCAGCCGCTTATGTTGGCATTCTCCGGATGCACGAACGAGTAGCGCTCATTTATCGCCGTCCGCAGGGCGGGGCTCCAGCGCAGCAGATCGCCGACTGTCACGTCGGCAAGGTCCGTGAAGTTCTCCTGCGGATCGACGATGCAGTAGAAATTGCCGCCATAGGCCACGTCGACCGTCAGCTTGCCGGGACCGGGGCAGTCGATCTCGAGATCGCGCGAATGGAGGAAGCTCGGCACATTGGTGATCCGCACCTCCTCTACATATTCGCCATTCATCGTGTATTGGGCGACAACCCTGCCGGCAGGCACGTCGAGATTGACCACGCCCGGCGTCTTCGGCGCCATCAGCCCGTTCTCGATCGCCATCGTCACCGTACCGATGGTGCCGTGACCGCACATGTAAAGGCAGCCCGAGGTCTCGATGAACAGTACCGCGACGTCGCAATCCTCGCGCGTCGAGGGATAGAGGATCGAGCCGCTCATCATGTCGTGACCGCGCGGCTCGAACATTAGCCCCTTGCGGATCCAGTCGTGGTTGGCGAGGAAATCGGCGCGCCGCTCCATCATCGTGCTGCCCTCGAGCAACGGCCCACCGCCCGCCACCAGGCGGACCGGGTTGCCGCAGGTGTGGCCATCGATGCAGGAGAAGGTATGACGTGACATGGTTTTCAAGTCCTAGAAGCGTTGCGGCGAGAACGGCGCGAGATCGAGCGAAGGGGCCGCGCCGGTCACCAGCTCGGCAACGAGTTTGCCGGTGCCCGCCGATTGGGTCAGGCCGAGATGCCCGTGGCCGAAAGCATATATGATGTGAGGGGATGGCCGCGAGCGCCCAATGGCGGGTAAGCTGTCGGGCAGCGACGGGCGGAAGCCCATCCACTGCGTGCCGTTGGCGGTCCTGAGGCCCGGCATCAGCATCGCGGCTTTCCTCAGCATCGCCTCGGCGCGCGCGAAGTTCGGAGGCGGTTTCAGGCCACCGAACTCTACTGCACCGCCGATACGCACGCCGGTCGACAGGGGAGTCACGACGAAGCCGTGGCCACCGAAAACGAGCTGGCGGCGGAGATCGAAGCTGCCGGGTAGCAATGTGGTGTTGTAGCCGCGCTCGGTGTCGAGCGGAATGCGATCACCCAGTGGCGCCGTCAGCGCCCGTGACCAGGCCCCGCCGGCAACCACCACCTTGTTGGCGCTCAGCCTCGTACCATCCGTGAACTCGACAATGACGCCGTCGCCGAACGGCTGCAGCGCGCGGACCTCGCCCTTGCGAAGCTTTGCGCCGCGTGCCATTGCCGCCGCGCCCACGGCGGTCGCGTAGTCGTAGGGGTCGGTGACGGTCTGCCATCCCGGAATGAAGGTCGCGGCGACGACGCGTGATGCCAGGCCCGGCTGCAGCTCGGCCAGTTCCGCGCCGCGGACGAGACGATGCTCGATGCCCTCGCGCGTCTTGACCTCGAGCTCATGCGCGGCCGCCCTGATCTCGCCATCGCTCTCGTAGAGCTCGAGCACGCCGTCGGAGCGCACGAGATGCCCCAGCCCCGCCGCCGCGACCATCGCATCGGTCTCGCGCCGAGCCACCCGCATCATCGCCGCCTGCGCCTTGATGCCTGCGGCAATACGATCGGGCCAACCGGCGCGCCAGAAGCGCAGCAGCCAGGGCGTGATCTGCGGCAGATATTCAGGCCGCACGGTGAACGGCCCCAGCGGGTCGCTCAACCAGCGCGGCAGCTTCCTGAGCACATCCTTGGTCGCGAGCGGCATGATATCGGAGAAGGCGAACGCGCCCGCGTTGCCGCGGCTTGTCTCCTCGGCAATGCCCTTTCGATCGACAAGAACGACGGTCCTGCCGGCTTCCACCAGCTTGTAGGCCGTGGCGACACCGATGATCCCGGCGCCGACGATGACGACATCCGCGTCCATGGCTTCAGGCAACGAGCCTGAGCGCCGGCCGGGTGTCGATGGCGTGCTGGATGATGGCCGAGATGCGCTTGCGCTCCTCGCCCTCGAGCGTCAGGCGGGGCGCCCGCACCCACTCGGCGCCTTCCCCGGTCATCTGGTTGGCGAGCTTGATGTACTGCACCAGCTTGGTCGCCACATCGAGGTGAAGGAGCGGCATGAACCAGCGATAGAGTTCGAGCGCCTCAGCCGCGCGGCCGGATTTCGCGAGCCTGAACAGCTGTACCGCTTCGCGCGGGAAGGAGTTGGCGAGCCCCGACACCCAGCCGACGGCGCCGAACAGCGCATTCTCGAGGAGCAGATCATCCACGCCGCAGACGATCGCGAAGCGGTCGCCAAGGCGATTGATCATGTCGGTAATCCGGCGGCTGTCGTGGCTCGATTCCTTCACCGCAACAATGTTCTTCTCGTCGACCAGATGGGCGAAATCATCGGGCTTCAGGTCGACCTTGTAGGCGACGTGGTTGTTGTAGATCATGATCGGCAGGTCGACGGCCCGCGCGATGGTACGGAAGTGGTGCACCGACTCGCGCGCGTCGGTCTGGTAGACCATGGTCGGCAGCGCCATGATGCCCGACGCGCCGGCCTTGCCAAGGCGGTTAGCCGTGTCGATGGCGAGTTCGGTGGTGTATTCGGCAACGCCGGCGATGACCGGCACGCGGCTCTTCACCGCCTTCACCGCAGTGCCGACGACGGCCTCCTTCTCCTCGAGCGACAGCGACGAATTCTCGCCGAGGGTGCCGAGCATCACGAAGCCCTCGCAGCCGGCACTGAGGCACGAGTCGAGGTGTCTGGCCGTCGCCTCGAGATCGAGGCTGCCGTCCTGTTTCATCTCGGTCATCAATGCGGGGATGACGCCGCGCCAGGTGAGTGTCATATCGTTGTCTTTCGGATCAGAGTGCTTTGGGGAGTAAGTTGATGCAAATCGGGTTCATCGGCACGGGGACGATTTCGGCAGCCGTGATCGAGGGGCTCCAGTCGCTGCCGGAAGCACCCGATATCGTCGTCTCTCCGCGTTCCGAGGCGACATCCCTGGCGCTCGCCGCGCGCTTCGCCAAAGTGCGCCGGGCGACCTCGAACGCCGAAGTCGCCAAGGCCGATATCGTGTTCCTCGGCATGCGGCCGATGCACCTCGAGGAGGCCATCGCGGGCATCGGGTTCGGCGAAGGACAGATCGTGGTCAGCATGGTCGCGGGCTTCGCGCTGAGCGATATTCAAGGGCACTGGCCGAAGGCACGCGCCTGTCGTTTCATTCCGTTGCCGGGCGTGGCGCGCGGCATCGGGCCGATGGCGACTTATCCGGCGATCCCCGAGATCGTCAAGCTGTTCTCCCCGCTCGGCGATCTCTTCGTCGTCGCCGACGAGACCAAGCTGAATTTCGGCGGGCTCAACGCCTTCATGTCTGCCTACTACGAGTTGCAGCGCGCGCTGATCGATGTGGGAACGAGCGCAGGGGTCTCGGAGACTGACGCTCGCGGCTTCGTGGTCTCGATGTTGGGCATGCTCGCCGTCACCGCCCAGCATACGCCCGCCGCCTCTTTTGACCGCCTCGTCGAGGAGCATCAGACCAAAGGCGGCCTCAACGAGCGTGTTCGCACCAATCTGCTCGCCACCGGGTGGTTCGATGTGCCGGCCGCAGTACTGCGGGAAACCACCACCCTCAACTACGGGAAACTGGGATAGCTCACGCGCCAAGATAGGCCTCGACGATGGAGTTGCTCGCGCTCAGCGTATCGGCATCGCTGTCCATGCGGATGCTGCCGGTCTCAAGCACGTAGCCATAGTTCGCAAGCTTGAATCCGGCGCCGCAGGCGGCTCCGGTATCGGACCCGCCTCCGGCGAAGGTGGCGATGCGTTTGCGCGCAAATTGTCGACAGATTGCACACAGCAAACTTTCGTGTCAATGCTGAGGCGTTTTCAGCGGGCGCCGCAGTGACCATCCGATCCGGCGAGAGGAAAGTGACGGCCAGCGCCCGACCTGGCCGGGGCGCCAGCGTCCAGACCGTCTACGCGCAGTTGCGGCAAGCGATCGTGGAGCTCGCGCTGCCGCCCGGGAGCCCGCTCGACGAGGTGCGGCTGTCGCAGCAGTTCGTGATGTCGCGCACGCCGATCCGAGAGGCGCTGGTTAGGCTTGCGGCCAATGGCCTGGACATCACCCTGCCCAACCGGAGCACGATCGTTTCGCCGATCGATTTCGAGAGGATGCCGGTCTATTTCGAGGCGCTGTCGCTGATGTACCGGGTCTCGACGCGCGGGGCGGCGATCCGGCATGAGGCAGGGGATCTCGAAAAGATCCGCGCTCATCAGGCGGCCTATGCCGAGGCCGTCGAGACGCGCGACGTCAGCGCGATGATCGGCACCAACCGCGATTTTCACGTCACCATCGCCGAGGCCGCTGGCAACCCGTACTTCACCGCCTTCTTCGCCCGACTGCTCGATGAGGGGCGCCGGCTACTCCGGCTCTACTACTATCAGCCGGTCGAGGATCACTTGCCGCGCCGATACGTCGATGAACACGAAGCCATGGTCAGCGCGATCGAGAAGGGCAACGCCGAACTCTGCGATGAGCTGGGTGCTGCCCATGCCACCCAGATCGTGCGCCGGATCCAGGACTACATCGCGCGCGACATGACATCGGCGATGCGGCTCGGGCCGGCCCGCCGTCCTCGACCTCGCCACTCGCACTCCCGGTAGCCCGCTCCTTCGCACTAGGACTCCTTGAGCGCCATCAGGCTGACATTGCCGCCGGCCGCCGCGGTGTTGATGCTGATCGACACCTCGTGCACGAGCATGTCCATGTTGATGTCGCCACTGCCCATCACCGGAACGATCTTGCCGCTAACGCCGGCCACGACGCGGAGCACCTCGATCATCCGTGCCGCGCCTCCCTCGACCAGAACGCCATCGACCGCGGTCTCCGCCGTCCAGTCGGCGGTGAAGCGCGCGCCGGACGGGGCCATCCCGGCGATGGCGGCCTCTCCGACCACGCCGAGATCGATCACAGCACGATTGCCGGTTGTGATCACGGCATCGAGTTGCAGGCTGAGGCCCTCGCGGGTCAAAGGCAGCAGCAGGATCTCGCCGCGGGGCATCGTGCGGTAAGAGTTGCTCTCGCCGGCGGGACCGGGGAGGATATCGTCCCGGCTCGCACTGCCTGCCGGGCGACGCGCCATCAGCCGGCGGACGTAGAGCGGGCCGCCTGCCTTCGGGCCGGTGCCGGAGAGGCCGTGGCCGCCAAAGGGCTGCACACCGACCATTGCGCCGATGATGTTGCGGTTGACGTAGATGTTGCCCGCGCCGACGCGGGAGGTGACGCGATCGATGGTTTCGTCCAGACGCGTGTGAAGCCCGAAGGTCAGCCCGTAGCCGAGCGCATTGATGGCATCGATCGTGCGGTCGAGATCGCGGCGCGCATAGGCGATCACATGGAGCACCGGTCCGAAGACCTCATGCCGGAGCGCGCCGATATGCTCGAGTTCGATGAGGGTTGGCGGCACGAAAATGCCGTCGTGCGTGCCGTCGTCCAATGGCGCTTGGGTGATCCGGTGCCCGGCGACGCGCATGGCCTCGATGTGCGCATTGATCCGGTCCGCTGCCTCGGTGGTGATCACCGGCCCGACATCGGTCGACAACCGATCGGGATTGCCGGTGCGCAGCTCCCGCATCGCGCCCTTCAGCATGTCGATCGTGCGTTCCGCGATATCGTCCTGCAGGCACAACAGCCGCAGCGCCGAGCAGCGCTGGCCTGCGCTGTCGAACGCCGACGACACGACGTCGGCAACGACCTGCTCGGTCAGCGCCGAGCTGTCGACGATCATCGCGTTGATGCCGCCTGTCTCGGCAATGAACGGGACCGGCAGTCCGGCCGCCGATACCCGGTTGGCAAGCTGGCGCTGGATGAGCCGCGCGACCTCGGTCGAACCGGTGAATACGACGGCTGCTGCGTCCGGATGGGCGCAGAGCGCCGCCCCGACGACGCCGCCCCCGGGGAGGAATTGCAGAGCCGTGGTCGGAATGCCGGCCTCGTGCAGCAGGGCGACCATGGCGGCCGCGATGAGCGGAGTCTCGTCGGCCGGCTTGGCGATCACCGCGTTGCCGGCGGCGAGCGACGCGGCGATCTGTCCGGTGAAGATCGAGAGGGGGAAATTCCACGGGCTGATGCAGCCAACGGTACCGAGTGGAGCACCGTCCCCACCAACGCGCACCGCCTCATCGCCATAGTAGCGGAGGAAGTCGACGGCCTCGCGGACCTCGGCGACGGCATTGCTCGCGGATTTGCCGGCCTCGCGCATGATGAGGCCGACTATGTCGCGCATGCGCGACTGCAGCAGATCAGCGGCAGCATGAAGCACGCGCGAGCGCTCGACCGCCGGCGCCCAGCCCGGCATGGCGGCAGCAAACGCGCGGCCGACAAGTTCGGGCGAAGCGAAACGGGCAGTGCCGACGAGATCGTTGCGATCGGCCGGATTGGCGAGGGGGATGCCGGCACCAGCCGCCGTCTCCACACCCTCAGCCAAGATCGGACCCGCGGTCCACAACCGGTGAGCTTTCGCCTTCAACGCCTCCCCCAGCCCGGCAAGCTCGGTCTCGTCGGCAAGGTCGAGACCGGCCGAGTTGCGGCGCCCGCCGAGAATTGCGTCGGGCAGCGCGATCTGCGGGTGCGGAGCCCCGAGCGGAGCGATGCTTTTTGCGACAGCCACCGGGTCGGCGACCAATTCATCAATGCTGACCAGTTTGTCGCCGATGCGGTTGACGAAGGAGCTGTTGGCGCCGTTCTCGAGCAGCCGACGCACGAGGTAGGCCAGCAGCGTGCCGTGTGTGCCGACCGGCGCATAGATGCGGCAAGGCCGATCGAGATTGCCGTCGCCGACGACGTGGGCATAGAGCGCCTCGCCCATGCCATGAAGGCACTGGAACTCGTACTGTCCGGGCCGGAAGTCCGGACCCGCCATAGCGTGGATCGCTGCCACGGTCTGCGCATTGTGCGTGGCGAACTGCGGGAAGATCTCGTTCGGCGCCGCGAGCAGCCTTTTGGCAGACGCCAAATAGGAAACGTCGGAGTGGACCTTACGGGTAAACACCGGATAGTCGCTAAGCCCGTCGACCTGAGCCTGCTTGATCTCGCTGTCCCAGTAAGCGCCTTTGACCAGCCGCACCATCAGGCGATGGCCGCTGCGCTTCGCCAGGTCGATCAGCCAGTCGACGACATAGACACAGCGCTTACCGTATGCCTGGACGACGAAGCCGATGCCGTCCCAGCCGCTCAACTCGGGGTCGAAGCAGAGGGCTTCGAGCAGATCGAGCGAGATGTCCAGCCGGTCCGATTCCTCGGCGTCGATGTTGAGGCCGATGCCGTGGGATTTGGCGCGCAGCGCCAGTTGCTTCAGCCGCGGTAGCAGTTCCATCACGACGCGGTCGAGCTGGGACCGGCGATAGCGCGGATGGAGCGCCGAAAGCTTGATCGAGATGCCGGGGCCGCCGATCGGGCCGCGGCCGGCGGAAGCCTTGCCGATGGCGTCGATCGCATCCTCGTACGCCCCCAGATAGCGCGCCGCGTCCTCGGCGGTGACGGCGGCCTCGCCCAGCATATCGTAGGAATAGAGGTAACCGCGCCGCTCCATCTTGCGGCTGTTGGCGAGCGCCTCGCCTATGGTCTGGCCGGCGACGAACTGCTCACCCATCAAACGCATCGCCATGTCGACGCCGGCGCGAATGATCGGTTCGCCCCCACCAGCGATCAGCCGGCCGAGCGCCCTAGCCAAGCCCTCTTCCGGCATCGCGGCGGTGAGCCTGCCGGTGACCATCAGCCCCCAGGTCGCGGCATTGACGAACAGTGTCCGCTCCGGCCCAAGATGCGCCCGCCAGTCGCCGCGCGAGACCTTGTCGCGGATCAGCGCGTCGCGGGTCGCATCGTCCGGGATGCGCTGCAGCGCCTCGGCGAGGCACATCAGCGCCACGCCTTCCTCGCTCGACAGCGAATACTCCTGGATCATGCCCTGAACGCCACGGCCCGTGCCTTGGGCCCGCAGGCCTTCGACGAGCCGCCGCGCGATCGCCGAAACGCGGATGCTCGTCTCGGCATCGAGGCTCGCCGCTTCGATCAGAGGGGGTACGCACTCGGTCTCGGGACGGCGGATCGCAGCGCGGATCGCGGCTCGAAAGGCCGAGGGTGCGCCCAGGGCCCCGGCAAATCCAGAGAACGGCGCGTCCTCGTCTACCGGTTCACCCCGGCCGTCGCCGATTGCCAGCACCATGTTCCCTCCAGATACTCACTACATTAGCCGTGATTTCCCGTAGCTCCATTGCGGTTTTCGCTAGAACTCCGTAGGTTCGTCGCAGAAGTTGGGGATTTCTCGCGGATATGGCAGATCTGGATCCGATCGACCGGCGCATCCTCGGCGAGCTCCAGCGCGACGGTCGCATCAGCAATGCCGAGCTCGCGCAACGTGTCGGGCTGCCGCCGACCTCGACGAGCGACCGGTTCCGGCGGCTGGTCCGGCAGGGCTACATCGCGGGCTTCGGCGCCAAACTCGATCCGCATGCACTGGGTCTGGGGCTGCTCGCCTTCGTGGAGGTATCGCTCGACAAGACCACGCCCGACATTTTTGAGCGCTTTGCCGAGGCGGTACGCCGCGCACCCGAGGTGCTGGAGTGCCATATGGTTGCCGGCGGCTTCGACTACCTCATCAAGGCGCGGCACGCCGACATGGCCGCCTATCGCAAGTTCCTCGGCGAGACACTTCTGGCACTCCCTGGCGTGCGCGAAACCCGCACATATGCCGTGATGGAGGAAGTCAAGAACGACGGCCCGCTGCCGCTGTAGCCGCCTCATCCAGCCGGACCTGTCGAGCGGGGCCACTCAGTGGCGGTATGGAAGAAGTGGTCCTAGCTTCTTTGCCATAGCTGCGGCCGATCCGCGGGCTGGGCCGATCCACAGCGGCGGGACTTACCAGTCTTGATCTAGTCGCCACCGGCCCCTTCGGCGGTTCGCGCTCAACAGCGCCCACTTCTCACCTCCAATCGCTTGCCTCGAGATCGCAGACAGCGCGCGACCCTTTTCGCATTGACATACGATATATATCTTATTATGTACGACATTATAGACCGCGTCGACGTGCACAACATCAGCCTCATCGTGGCGCTGGTGGTGCTGTGCATCATCTTCGGATCGCTGCGCGGCGATGTGTTCTTCTCCTCGCGCAACCTGCTCAACATCGGTCTCGCTGTGACCATCCTGGGCGTGCTGGCGATGAGCCAGACCGTCGTCATCGTCGCCGGCGGACTGGATGTGTCGGTCGGCTCGACCGTGGGGCTTGCAACGGTCGCCACGGCCATGGTGGCGCAATCGTCGGGATCGGCCGCCCTGGCGGTCGTCGCCGGCCTCGTGGTCGGGACACTCTGCGGCATCGTCAACGGCATCATCATCACCTATGGGCGGGTGAACGCCGTTATCGCGACCCTTGGCACGATGGCGATCTTCCGTGGTGTCGCCTTCATTCTCTCGGACGGGCAGTCGATCTCGATCTTCGACGAGCAATTCCGTTTCATGGGCAACGGCATCGTTCTCGGTTTCCCGTTTCCGCTCTGGATCCTCGCGACCACGGCGATCGTGTTCCAGATCTTCCTGTCGCAGTCGATCGCCGGCCGCAACGTCTACGCCATCGGCGGCAATCCGGTGGTGGCGCGGTTTTCCGGAATCAAGGTCAATCGCTACAAAGTGGCGATCTACGCCATGAGCGGCTTTGCCGGCGGACTGGGAGGCATCATCCTGGCGGCGCGCACCGGATCGGGCCAGCCCATCTCCGGCTCACAGGGCCTCGAACTCGAGGCCATCACCGCCGCGGTGCTGGGCGGCTGCGCCCTGCAGGGCGGCCGCGGCACGATCGTGGGCGCGGTGCTGGGCGTGCTCATCATCGGCGTGCTCAACAACGGCATGATCCTCACCGCCGTGCCCACGTTCTATCAGTTGCTTGCTAAGGGGGCCCTGCTGATATTGGCTGTGCTGGTCGCCGAGTATCGGCTGAATCGGGCGTGAGGCCCGGGAAGAGCACAATGACCTCGGTCGGACCAAGATCGGTCGATGCCGGCGCGGGCGCAAGGCAGCCGGTGGGCGAACGTGTCCTCGGCGAACTCGGGCGCCGCATCCTCGGCGGCCGATATCCGCAAGGCACGGCCCTTCCCACCGAATTGCAGCTTTGCGCCGAGTTCGGCGTCAGCCGTACGGTCATGCGTGAAGCCACCAAGATGCTGGCAGCGAAGGGTCTTGTGGTTGCCCGAAAGCGGGCCGGCACGTTGGTGCAGGAATCGGACAACTGGCATCGCCTGGACCCGGATGTTCTCGCATGGATGGACGCCGCTCCCCCCGATCCTGAGTTCATCCGGGGCCTCATCGAGGCTCGTCTCGCCATCGAGCCGGCTGCCGCCATGCTGGCCGCGCAGCGCGCCACGGCGGCGGATCTGGCCCGGATCGAGACGGGCTACCTGTCGATGTGCGCCGCGGACCTCTCCGATCTCAGTGCCTGTGCCAGTGCGGATGTCGAGTTTCACGTCAGCATCCTCAAGGCGAGCCACAACCCGGTGTTCGCCGGCCTCGCCAGCCTCATCGGCCAGGCGCTGGCCAATTCGTTCCGGCTGACGACGTCGGTGAGCAAGAACTACTCCAAGACCCTGCACGCCCATGGCGATGTGCTGGAGGCCATTCGCCTGCGCGAACCGGAGCTGGCGGGATCGAGGATGCGTGCCCTGATCGACATCGCGTCAACCGACCTCATCAAGGCGACTGCGTCGGTGCGTCAGCGGAAAGCGCATATCGGCGTCTGAGAGGGGCGCTGCGGATCGGCGAGGGCACGGTCGAGGCGGTCACCGGACCGCAGCTCGGGGCAAGCCTGGAGCGGTTCGACTACCTCAGCGGCGACCGCCGTGATTCGATCTTCCGGCCGTCGACGAAACGCACGCCTTCGGCGCTGGACTCGGCAATGTTTGTCCGGGTGCCATTTTCGAACCGTGTTTCGGATGGGGGCTTCTGGTCGATGAAGCGCTCATCGCGCTGCAGCCAAACGTGGACGGCGAACCCTATCCCATACACGGTGATGCATTCCGCCAACCACAGCCACAATCGCGACCACCAACACAAGCGGTCGCGATGGAGGAAGCTGAGGGCGCCCCCGGCCCGCTTCACGTCGGCGGTGAGATAGTCGACGAACGCCCCGGTCGAGTCGCGTGACATACTTCGCTGGCGGTCAGCCCTTTGGGCTGAGAGCTATGCTCGAATGGCTGAGCCCAGACATAGTGTCACGTCATCGCCGGCGACCTTCTTCGGCCCGCTGCCGTCCGGACCATAAAGGTAGGTGACGGCATTGCCGTTGGCCGCGACACTCGCCGGACGGTTGTCGCCGTCATAGGTGATGGTGCGATCGGCAATGCCGCTGGTGCTGCGGGTGATCTGGTTGCCGTTGAGGTCGTAGGCGAAGGCCCACGGTCCCGCGGTCTGCACGGCATGCGGCTGGGCGGCGACGGACCCCTGCGTGGGATAGCCATAGCTCGAATGGCGGTCCAGCTCTCATTGGACCTCGAACCAGTGGCGGCCGTGATGAGGCAGGCGGCATCAGGGGTACAGGTCCACGAGCGGGCACGGTGTCGACACTCACTCAGCCGATCGCTTGTATCTGGCTATTGCGTCCGCCTGTCGGACAGGCAGACCGCTTGAGGCCAAAAGCCCGTCCGTCGATATTACCGCGTCTTCGGGCTCAAACACAGACACCTCGGCATCTAGAATATCGTTCAAGAGCGACTGGAGACATGTCGCCGGAGCGGTTATCACCACGGCGTTTGCGACATAAGGATTTGTGGCTCCTAAGGTTGCCTCGAGAGCAACGTCTTTCCCATTCCAGCAGGAAAGGTGATAACCGAGCTCCGCAAATTCCGCGTCGTTGGCATCCGTGGTACTCGATTTCAGTAGGTGTTCCAGCTCCGCTTGCTCAAGGAGAATCGGACGAAGGGCCTCTCGTCGCGTGGCACCCTTTGCATACCAACAGCTTAGCTCTGCACTTAGCGACGACATCTTATTGAGAAAGTGGTACAGGCGTGCCGCGCATGAGTTCCTCGACTCCTTTCGGGCATCCCAATAAGCACCGACAAAGTATTCAGTCATAGCTTCGTCCTCTGGGTTAGGGCATGTAGGTGAGGGTAATGCCGGTTACCGCGTTCTGCTCAAACAACCTTCTCGTAACCTCCATCGCCTCCTTCTCGGCGAATCGCCACTCGACTGGTGCTCCCTTCGCAACGGCCAGTTGGCTCTGCGCCTGTCTTATCAACCCGCCGGAGCATTGAACCACGGTTCAAAAGCTCCATTCTTGACGAATTGACTGTGGGAGGACTTCGCTTCGAGGAGGGTCCCTTTGCTGAAGCCATCGAATTTTGTGCCGTTTACCACGTATGCTTGACCGGCAGGGGTACCAGCCGCGCGAAGTTGGTAAGCTGCGGCGTCGCCGCTCATGCTCTCGGTCACCGGCATAAACTTGCCGGGCCCCAGCGCAGCTTTCTTCGCAATCTCCTCAGCGGCGGCGTCTGCTACCGCACCGCGAGCCGCGATCGACACCACCGTCTTCTCTGCCGCTACAACTGCTGCTTGGGCTAGCTTGAATCCGGTGACGGTCAGGACATCATCCGCGACCATGGCCGCGCTGTTTACAATGCCCCCGAGGACGTTTCCGTTCTTGAAGTCGGTGAGAGCTTTGGCCCAGAAGTTCGCACCAGAAACGACACTGTCCCACCAGTCGGTATGGCACTCCTGCGTGTTGCACGTTATGTGCCCGTTCGCGTCACTCCGATTCACCGGATCATTCGCAGCATACGCATATCGATTCGTCCCCACCCCCGGCTCACTCACATCCCAGGAACCGCCCGAGAACGGCGTCGTAGTACCGTGCGTGCAGATAGGTCAGCCCCGTTTCGGGGTCCGTCCGTTCGCCGATCCAGCTTTTGGTTTCGACCGGGGTCAGCGGGTTGAGGGCGGTCTCGACCTGCTCGCCGAAGGGTTCGTAGGTCGAGACGCGGTAGGCGGCGCCGGTGGCGTCGGTGATGGCGCGGATCGAGGCCAGGTGATCGCGGTGGAGGAAGCTGAGGGCGCCCCCGGCCCGCTTCACGTCGGCGGTGAGGTAGTCGATGAACGCCCCGGTCGGGTCGCGCTCGATATCGTCGCCCAGATAGAGCGTGACGTCCGAGCCGACGACCTTCTTCAGCCGGCTGCCGTCCGGACCATAGAGGTAGGTGACGGCATTGCCGTTGGCCGCGACACTCGCCGGACGGTTGTCGCCGTCATAGGTGATGGTGCGATCGGCGATGCCGCTGGTCGAGCGGGTGATCTGGTTGCCGTTGAGGTCGTAGGCGAAGGCCCACGGTCCCGCGGTCTGCACGGCATGCGGCTGGGCGGCGACGGACCCCTGCGTGGGATAGCCATAGGTTCCCACCCCCGAGTTGGAGGTGAGGTTGCCGCCAAGATCGTGGGTGAAGGTTCGGCTCAGCGCCGGGGTGTTGGTGTTGGCGGCGCTCAGCAGCCGATCGAGATCGCGCGAGCCCTCCTCGCGTCGGGAGAGTCCTAGACGGGCTCGAAGGCGACACCTGTGGCGCCGGCTCGCTCGATGACGTCCTTCATTTGTCGCGAAGCGATCGGCACGATCGACCACTCAGCAATGCGAAAAAGATGATGGCCTTGTGCGAGCGCCGAGTCGACTCGCAGTCGCTTGAAATAGCGAAATTGCCCAACCTTGTCGGGGCGACCATCCGCGTCCGTCCACCTCACGTAGCTGGATCTCTCCTCATCGACGCATGGGACACGTTGGCAGATGTTGAGTATTTCGAATACGTTCGGCTGCCCAGCAAGCGTCACGGGTAACCGCTGGACGGCCGCTCCTGCAAGCGCTTCGATCGCCTCGCCTAGTGACGCTCGAACGACCAGCATGTCGAAGGGTGCGAAGTTGAAATCGACAACCACCCCTCCATAGTCGATGGGCATCGCGATCCGGGTCCTCGGCATGAACCGAACCCCCTCAATAAACGTCCGAGGATCGATCGCCTCGCCATCGTCATACGCTGGAGACCCAAGAAACCAAGGCGGCACCCGGTCGGTCGCGTCGCTGATCAGCTGGAAGAAGCGAGGAGCATTCATCGCAACAACTGGGTGGTCAGCCAAAGTCCGAGGATGGACAGTCTGGGCCAGCGCGCCCGTCGAGATCAAACTGCGGCAACAGCCGATCTATTTCCGATACCAGTAGCTCCGAAACGGAATTCCAGCGGAAGAGCCATTTCTCTGACTGCTCGTCGATCGCCTGAACTGTTCCAGACCGGTCTTGGAGATAGAATACCTCCCTGTCGCGGAAGGTCCCGCCTCCAATCAGGAGCGCGTCGTGGTCTAGTCCGACCTTCATGTGGTTCCAGTTGGTGTTCTGAACATCCCATGGCAAATGTATGGTGGGTTCGCGCCGGTAGGACGTCCTGATACCTAGAAGCCAAAGCGCTCGCGAGAACAGATGACATCCGTTCAACTCGAGCAGGAACTCCGGATAGGGAAACCAACCCAGACGCGGAAAAGCCGCAACCTTCTGATCAATCGCTTCCTTACTAAGGGGGGCGTAGACTTGGTGGAGCCATGCCAGAGACCCGAGGTGCGGGACGCGCCCGACAATTGCGGTTCCATCCTCCAGACGTTCAAATCCCAGCGGCGCCCATCTCTCGATCTTGTTCTCAATGAGCGTCTGGGTCGAGCTCACTCAGCGAGCCTCCTTGGAACACAGGATTAACATGCAACCGAAGCCAGTCTCCTGCTCAAATCTATCGTAAGCATCAAGTCCATCCATCAGAACGCCCATGCTCAACCCGGGCAGAATGTACGTTGAATAGCTTGCCGCTTTTTCGGCGGCAATCGCCTGAGCCTGCGCTCGAGCCATCATCTGATCGTAGGTGAGGACCGGACTTGGCGGTGCACTCATCGTCGTTCCGGCTTGCTCAAGGAGCAGCTGGGAACGATCGACCAAACCGCCAGACGTCGGGACTCCATATCCGCCGAGGTCCATGTGCAGAGTACCGCGTGCTGGTTGTGACACAAACTCGATGTTGTCGGCGACCCCGGCAAGCTCGGGGTGAGCAGCGACGCTGTTGATGTGATGGCCCACATAACCTGACACCCGGCCCCTGGTCAGAAGTTCCTTGATTTGGGACTCTGTCCAGCGAACGGTGCCCTCGGCTCCGTTCCGGACGAGCTCCGCTTCCTGCCTCCAGGCCTCCTTGATTCCAGCATTTCGTAGGCTGCCCAGGCCCTGGCTGAGGGCCTGTTTGGCCACGCCCTCGGCAATGCCCGGTAGCGAGCTTTTCGCCATGGACTTCAAAAGGTCTTCGAGCAGATTTGTCAGGACGTTGTGCCCGTTCCTGTCACTCCCATTGATCGGATCATTCCCCGCATAAGCATACCGGTTCGTCCCCACCCCCGGCTCGCTCGCATCCCACCAGTCGGGTTGCAGGAACCGGCCGAGGACGGCGTCGTAGTACCGGGCGTGGAGATAGGTCAGCCCGGTCTCCGGGTCCGTCCGTTCGCCGATCCAGCTTTTGGTTTCGACCGGGGTCAGCGGGTTGAGGGCGGTCTCGACCTGCTCGCCGAAGGGTTCGTAGGTCGAGACGCGGTAGGCAGTTCCGGTGGCGTCGGTGATGGCGCGGATCGAGGCCAGGTGATCGCGGTGGAGGAAGCTGAGGGCGCCCCCGGCCCGCTTCACGTCGGCGGTGAGATAGTCGATGAACGCCCCGGTCGGATCGCGCTCGATGTCGTCGCCCAGATAGAGGGTGACGTCGGAGCCGACGACCTTCTTGAGACGGCTGCCGTCCGGACCATAGAGGTAGGTGACGGCGTTGCCGTTGGCCGCGACACTCGCCGGACGGTTGTCACCATCATAGGTGATGGTGCGATCGGCGATGCCGCTGGTGCTGCGGGTGATCTGGTTGCCGTTGAGGTCGTAGGCGAAGGCCCACGGTCCCGCGGTCTGCACGGCATGGGGTTGCGACGCGACGGCCCCTTGCGTGGGATAGCCATAGCTGCCCACCCCCGAGTTCGAGGTGAGGTTGCCGCCAGGCTACAGATTCTCATTGACCCACATGATCTTTGACGCGGCTGAGTTTCTGCGGCAACCCGCTCATGTTACCTTTCAGGTGCTTAATTCAAACGCTTGAACAAGGAGTTCCCCTATATTCTCAGAGTCTAGAGAAACCGTGATTGCTCGGTCCACAAGATCGGTGCCACCGTCATGCTGATATTCGCGCGAAGGGGTTATTGTAACTATCCCATCGCTGCATTCGAGACCGACCGCTCGCGCACCTTTCGCGAGCGCACCCCAATTCCTTGCGCCAACGGCCTCAAGCATAGGTCTTTGGATTTCCTTCCACCCATCGCTGCTTGGGTGGGGTACTCCGCGCTTTGAAAGCTCAAGCGCATCACGTATGCCTAACCCAATTTCCGCGGCTTGGTCGACCTGATAGACACGCACCGGTCCAAAACCAATCCACACACCGGAGGTGGTCTCAGCATAGGGCTGAATGAACACCTTTCTGTTCTTGAGCAGCGCTGATGCAACTTTCATGCCTCACCTAAGGATATGGGATCACGTACACTTGCACAGGATTGGGCCGAGTTGCACCGTATCTAATCATGTCGGCCATGACTTGCTGTTGGGCTGCCGAGCCGCTGTGAGGAACAATCAGATCCAAACGTCTAGCGGTTATCTGTTTGTCACGAATGATGACGCTCGCCCAGCCCTTGGCGCCAGTGCCCTCGTAAGCTGCAACCTTGTCGATGTAGCGCGTCAGCGTGTCTCTGAGAGTGTTCCCCGCTAGATAGGAGGCGCCGTCAAGGTCGATGCTCTTGATACTGGTCGCAATCCCATTTTCGAAACGATCTATGACTGGCATGTTGCTTGGGAGATTGTGACCAAATATCCGCTCAAGGGCCTCGCCGCGCGGTCCAGCGCCGAGTTTCCAGATATTTGCCCCTGCGCCCAACGACTCGGCACCGAGCTTGGCCGTGACGACTTCCGTTGCAGGTGCGGTCCTGCCGAAAAGCGCCGTGACACTTCTGTAGAGAGCCGGCCCCTCCCCCAAGGTAGCGACCGTCAGGAAATCCTCTCCAAACCAGAGCGCCCCGTTAAGAAGAGCACCGCCAATGTTTCCGTTCTTTACGTCAGTTAAGGTGCGGGCATAGGCGTCGATGCCTGGGACCAGCGTCATGTACCATTCGGGCCTGCAGGTCTGGCTGCCGTCGGCGCTGCTCGTGCAGTCTAGATGCCCATTCCGATCACTCCCATTGATCGGATCGTTCGCCGCATACGCGTATCGGTTCGTCCCCACCCCCGGCTCGCTCGCATCCCACCAGTCGGGTTGCAGGAACCGGCCGAGGACGGCGTCGTAGTACCGGGCGTGGAGATAGGTCAGCCCGGTCTCGGGGTCGGTGCGCTCGCCGATCCAGCTTTTGGTTTCGACCGGGGTCAGCGGGTTCAGCGCAGTTTCGATCTGTTCGCCGAAGGATTCGTAGGTCGAGACGCGGTAGGCGGCGCCGGTGGCGTCGGTGATGGCGCGAATCGAGGCCAGGTGATCGCGGTGGAGGAAGCTCAGGGCGCCCCCGGCCCGCTTCACGTCGGCGGTGAGGTAATCGATGAACGCCCCGGTCGGGTCGCGCTCGATGTCATCGCCCAGATATAATGTCACGTCATCGCCGACGACCTTCTTGAGGCGGCTGCCGTCCGGACCGTAGAGGTAAATGACGGCATTGCCGTTGGCGGCGACGCTCGCCGGACGATTGTCGCCGTCATAGGTGATGGTGCGGTCGGGGATGCCGCTGGTCGAGCGGGTGACCTGGTTGCCATTGAGGTCGTAGGCGAAGGCCCACGGACCCGCCGTCTGCACGGCATGGGGTTGCGACGCGACGGACCCTTGCGTGGGATAGCCATAGCTGCCCACCCCCGAGTTCGAGGTGAGGTTGCCGCCCAGATCGTAGGCGAAACTCCGGCTCAGCGCCGGGGTGTTGGTGTTAGCCGCGCTCAGCAGCCGATCGAGACCATCGTAGCCGTAGCTCCAGCTCTCGTTGGCCCGTGAGCCGGTCACCGCCGTGATGCGGCCGGCGAAGTCGTGGGTGTAGGTCAGGCTCTCGATGGTGGTGGCGCCCTTGGTCGTGACCACCGAGTTGAGCCAGCCGCGCTGGGCGTTGTAGCTGTACGTGGTGGACACGCCATTGGCGTAGGTGATGGTCTTGACCTGGCCGAGCGCGCTGTAGGTGGTCGAGGCGATGGCGCCCGTGAGGCTCAGCTGGTAAGCCCTCGCATCATAGGCGAAGGTGCCCGAACCGGTGCCATCGGGGTAAGTGCGCGACAGCAGCCGGCCGGCGCTGTCGTAGCTGGCGCTGCTGGTGAAGGTCTCGGTGCCCACTGTGGTCACCTGCCGCGCCAGCTGGCCGCCGTCTTCGTAATCGTAGGCAATGCTGGCATTGGCGTTGGCCGCCGTCGTCAGCTTGCCGACGTTGTAGAAGCCGCTGCGCGCCTCGTCGTAGGTGTTGGTGGTGGTATCTTCATTGGGCAGGCCATACGCCGCGACCTTGGTGAGCACCCGTCCGAGCCGATCATACGCCATCACCGTCTGCTGGCCTTTGGCATCGGTCTGCGTCGCCAGCTGCCCGGCATCGTCGTAGGTGTAGGACCACGTCCCGAGGTCCGGATCGGTGCTGGCCGTGCGCCGACCCAGCGTGTCGAAACTGTGGGACCACGCATTGCCGTTAGGATCGGTGATCCCGACCAGCTGCCCCAGCGGGTCATAGGTGTAGCTGGTGGTGACCGCCGTGGCGCCGAGATAGCCGATCCGCTGCAGGTCGTGACCCGCCGCGTCCTTCACCACCCGGGTCACCCGCCCTATCGGGTCCGTGGTCTTGATGGTGACGACGCCCGGCGCCACCAGCGGCGCTTCATAGGCCGTCGCAATGGTCTTGGCATCGGGCAAGGTGGTGAGCGTCGGCCGGCCGAGAGCGTCGACGACTGTCTTGGTGGTCATCGAGGGATCACCGCTGAAATAGGGCTGCGTCGACGCTAGCACGTTGCCGCGCTTGGCATAGGTCGTCGCCACGATGACGGACTTGGCCGGATCGGTCCCGGTCGAGGTCACCCTGTAGGTTCGACCCAGGCCGTCGATATAGACCTGCGACCACACCTCGGTGGTGCCGTCGGCGGGCGTGCTCAGGGTCGGAATACGCTGGATGGTGGGGTCGCCGATATCTTGATAGACCGTCCGGCGGTACTCGCCGGTGGGCAGGGTCGTGCGCGTGTCGCGGCACAAGGCATCGTGCTGATAGGTCGTGGTCAGCCCGTTCAGATCGACCGTCGAGACCGGCTTGCTGCAGCGTGTGTCCCAGACCGTCGAAGACTTCTGGCGCGTGTCGCCGTCGAAGTAGAGCGGGTTGCGCATCTCGACGGCGAACTGGTGTGTCGTCGCGTCGTAATCGGTCTCGGCGCGGTTGCCGAGCGGATCGATCGTCGCCGTGAGATTGCCAAACGCGTCGTAGGCGGCGGCCGCCTCGATCCAGCGGCTCTCAGAGGCGAGCCAGATGCGGGTCGTGGTGACGTGACCCGCGGTAGGCACCGACGCGTTGTCCGCCGCGCCGTCATAGACGTATTGAGTGTCGCGCAGCACCGCGCCGGTGCTGTTCTTGACGGTCACCTGGGTTGGGAAGCCCACCAGATAGTCGGTGGTGTTGAGCTGGTAGGTGCTCGAAGTGATCGCATCGTCCAGCGTCGAACTCGTGACGCCGAGATCCTTTTCCTGGAGCGTGTTGCCGTAGCCGTCATAGGTCCACTGCCGTCGCGTGGTGACGTTGCCGCCGACCAGGTAATCCGTCACCTGCTCCGACGTCTTGAAGGCGCTGAACGGCACGGTGACCTGATTGACAACGTAGCCATTTGTTATCTTGCGCTGCACCACGCCGGTCGACGCGACCATCTCGAGGCTCTTCAGCGATCCCGCGGCAACGGGCTCCTGCCGATAATGGGCGATCATCCACGGACAGGTGGTTTCGCCGGTCTCGCACGGCAGCTCCGCCGTGACCTTCTCGAAGCCGAGGAACTTCCGCTCGAACGGATCATAGGCGCCGCCCGAATAGGCGTACTTGGTCGTCGAGGAGTTGCCCCGGCCGTCGCTCGTCGTCACTTTGCTGACGGTCTGCACAACCATCGGAAGGTAACCATTCGTCCAGTAGGTCGAAGGGAGATACGTCGCCGTCACCGTCCCGCCGGACGGCAGCGTGTAGGTCTGCAGCAAATCCGGAAGCACGGAATTTGTGTAGTTGTCCGGGGCACCGTCGGGGTGGTCGGTCCGGCCATCGCCGTTGAAGTCGCCTCCCGCGAAATTGAAATTGTCGTTCCAGTCAACCGCCAGTCCGTAAGTGCCCGCCGGTGCAAGGAACGCGTGGTTTTCTCGGAAGAGCTCCGATCGCCCGCTTCCGGTGAAGAATGTCGGTTGTTTGAACCGGGTCCCGGTGTTGTCCGGCTGCTGGACGAACCCGGCGCCAGTTCCGTAGAACAGCGTGCTCGGTCCGGTGGCTGGAAATATCGATGGCTGGTAGTAACGAACAAGGTCGGCCAGACCGTCGCCATTCCAGTCGCCGACCAGCCACGCCCCGAGCGTCGAGACCGTGTTTTCGCAGGAGCCGTAGTCAACGTACTCGCCCCAGTTGCAGTCCCCGCGGTTGGTGAAGGGCTGGCTCATCTGCACCACGTCGAATCCGGAGCCATTCGACAGCAGGAGCCGCGAGGTCGAGCCGTTCACGCCATCGAGGACGAAGATGTCCGACATGCCGTCGCCGTTGTAGTCGGCAACCCGGCCCCATTGCGCGTTGGCCCAAGTCTGCTTGACGAACGTCGTTCCCGTGGAGAGGAACATCTTGCCTCGGAAGATGTCGCTGAGACCATCGCCATTGAAATCACCCAGCAGATGATCCCTCACGGAGCCACCAGGAGGTGCCCCGTATGCCCCCCCGCCGCCGGGAGGACTGATCGGAAATGCGGCGCCGCCAAGGACAGTTGCCCCGTCCAGATATGTGACGCCAATGGCCGCATCGGAGTTGCCGTAGCCTTGGCCCGTCAGATCATCTCTAAAACTGGTGGTCAGGCTGAAGACGGTACCCACAGCGAAGATGTCGGCCTTGCCGTCGCCATTGAAGTCGCCGGTTCCACTCAGTCGGCAGGTCGGAATGGCACCATTACCATTTTCGATCTGATCGGCGGTTGCTCCAATGGTGATGAAAGAGAGGGAGCACCCGCTGTCCCCAACGCGAAGCATGTCGCCACGACCGTCACCATCGGTGTCGGCGATCCAGTCGGTTGCCTTCAAACCCGGATACACCGGCTCCACCGGATACCGCGCCGTCGTTGACTCCGTTGCGGTATCCGCGGTGACCTTGTCGAGCGCGGCGCCCGTGCGGCGGTCGGACATGTCGTAGTAAGTGAAGCTATGAGCGGGGAGCGAGGTGCCGGCGGTGATGGCGCCCCCAGTGATGGTTGCATCTGACCCGTATTGCTGCACGCTGCTCAGAAGCGAGCGGAGCGTGTTGAGCGATGATGCATAGCCAAGCTTGTAAGCGCGGCTCAGCACACCGGAGGTGTAAGTCGCCACCGTCCTGAGTCGCTTGGTTGCGCTCGCCAGCGAAATGCCGGTGGCGTAGGTGAACGGATCGGGCCGGGTCTCCCAAGAGAAGGTGACCCTGCTCGCGCCATAGCTGATCGATGCCACGTAGCAGCTCGGAAGCGCCGTGCAGCTGTAGTTGTAGGTGACGACATTGCCGTCGGTGTCGGTCACACTGGCGAGCAGCCAGCGATAGCTGTCGCGCAACCGCGCGTCCTGTGTGCCGCCCGCATTGAAGGCGCCCAGGGACTTGTAGACGGAGACGGCGCCATCCCGCGCGGTGACTTCCCAGGTGTTGAGCACCGTATTGCGCACGATGCGCCGAAAATTCTCGTAGCGGGCCGTGTGCGTGCCGCCTGAGTTGCAGGATGGGGTGACACGCGTGGTCGATCCATCGACACAGCTGACCAGCCCGTCCCCATCGAGCACTAAGGTGTCGGCGTTGTTGAAGCGCGGCACGCCGCCATGGGCCGATTGCCGCTCGATCAGCGACCCACCGCTGAGGCTCCAGCCGACACCCAGCGGGCCGAAGCCATCGCTCGCGCGCAGCCGGTTGTCGCCGGAGTTGTAGCCCAGGACCAGGCTCGGCGTCAGCTCGAAGAACGGCTGCACCTCGAGTGGAATCGACTGCGTGAAGGCGCCATTGTAGGGCGCTTCGGGCGGGGTGAACTTGGCTGTCTGTGCCGGATCGATCGGCGCCGCGCCAGCCTTCGCGGCGGGCGAGACCGGGGCGACAGCGCCGCCGGACTCTCCCGTCGACGCCGGAATGGCCGCAAGCCCCGCTAATGCGGGCGCGCTTGGCGACGAGGTCACAGCGAACGAAGGGGCCACCGTGACGATGGAAAGGACCGATGCCGAAAAGCACGCGATCACCGTTCTAGCGGCACGACGAAAGCCGGCCGCAGGCCAAGTGCGGAGTATGTTCAAAATGTAACCCCCAAATCAACGGGACCAACTCAACACAATCATTGACGACAGTCAGACGACAGGTGAAGTCTTTCCACAGAATTTGCGGGGCGCCGATGAACCTATCCAAGTGCGAAGACTCTATAGTGATGCGGCCGCCGGGCGGATCGGCCGGCTTCGTGCAGCTTATGGCGCTCGTCGCCCTGGCAACGATCAGCGCCGTGATCACCGCTTCGATCGTCGGCGCGACGACAGGCGGCAGGACCAGTGCCGCCCTCGAGAGGCTCATCCGATCGGACGCCGTCGCGACCTCCGGATTTGTCCGGCTTGAAGCGGCCATCATCGACGCGAGCGATAGCCTCGAGACCGGGGCGCTCGCGCCGACCTCTGATGCCAGGGTCGGTGTGGGCGATGTCCAGGTTGGCCTTCGCATCGAAGCGGAGGACGGAAAGATCGATGTCCTCCGGGCCGACCGCGACCTCCTCGCCCGCTACCTTGCGAACGCCAGACTCCCGCCCGACGTAGAGGTGCGCATGCTCGGCGCGATCGATGAGGCGCGCGCAAGGGAGGATGGCGGGGCTGGGCTGGAGGCGGTTCGCCGGGCCTTGCTCGAACAAGGCGACGAGGCGTCCTTCTATCGCGACTTCACCCAGTTCGGCTCTTCCGGCATCGACCCGGTCTACGCCTCCGACCGGGTCCTGGCGTCGTTCCCGGATCTGAGCCCGGCCGAGGTCGCGCAACTTATCCGCACGAGTCCGGAAGCGCGAGCAACCGGAAGCATACGCTCCCGCTACTTCAAATCAGGCGGGCGACGTTTCGCTCTGGTGTCGTGGATCGATTGGTCAGTGGGGCAGCGATCCGAACTGCGACTGCCGATCGAGATTTCGGCGGCCGGCAAGCCGATTCGCCTTGCCGGCCCTAGTTCGTAGAGACGTCCATCAGGGTTTGCATCTTCTGGGCCACTTCCGCCGCCACCTCGCGTAAATCGCTGCGGTCGCGAATGATCACCGGGCGAATGACAACGATCAGCTCGGTTCGCGCCGCCGTCGACTTCTTGGTCCCGAAGATCGCTTCGAGCAGGGTTCCCTTGGTGCCCGGCAATCCACCCTGAGTGTCCTCATCCGACGAACTCATCAGACCGGCGAGGACGATCGAGGTCCCATCCGGCACCAGCACGGTACTGGAGACTTTGCGTTGACTTATGGTTGGGGAATCGATCTGCGACGACGTGGTTGGCACGACACGGCTGACCTCCTGCGCTATTTCGAGCAGCACTTCGCCCGAGGAGCGGATCTGAGGCGTCACTTTCAATATGACGCCGGTGTCCCGGAAGGTCACATCGTTGGCAATGACGGTTTTGCCGGACGACGCGTCTTGCACGGATTTGGTGACGACGGGAACCTGATCGCCAACCTGGATAGTCGCCGTCTGGCGGTCGACGACCGTCAACTGCGGGGTCGAAACGATCCGCACGTCGGTATGCGACTCAAGCGCATTGATGACGAGTTCGGCCTGCGGAACCTGAAGGGAAACGTTGAATCCTGGGAAGGTTGGCGCGACGGCCCCATTGGCGGCGTCCGAAAAGCCTCCCGAAAGCCCTTTGGCCTCAAGGAACCAACGGACACCGTGGCTCAGCTCGCCGTTGAGTCTTACCTCCGCGATGGTGGCCTCGACGTAGACCTGGCTTACCGGCGTGTCGAGCCGACGCAGCGCCTGGTCGACCAGCGCATACTCGTTCCTGGTCGCCCAGATGACGAGTTTGTTGGCATTGGGATCGGCCGTGATCTTGATCCCTTCATCGCCTACGGAGGAACCGAGGAACGATCCAGGCGCGGTGAGGCTCTGTCCCTCCATGGGGGCTGAGCCCGCTGCCTCGGGGGCTGCCGCCTCGGTGGTCACCCCATTACTGAAAATGCCCTGCATGAGCTTGCCCAGTTCGTCCGCGTCGCGATTCTTGACCTGGTAGACGTGGACTTGCCGCTGGTTCTGCGATCCCTGGTCGAGCCGTCCGAGCCATTTCCTGGCAAACTCGAGATTCTCCGGCCTGCTGGCAACGACAAGGATCGCGTTGATCCGATCGATGGGAAGGATCGTCTGGCTGGCCATCCCAACGCCGGCATAGAGGCTGCGAAGCTCCTCGGACACATCGGCGGCCGCGCCGTTCTTGAGCGGGAACAGCCCGAATGAGGCGCTGCGGAATCGGTCGACGTCGATCGCCGTGATCATCGAGGCCACCAGAGACAGCGTCTCGGTGTCACCTCGCATGGTGATGGAATTGCCAGAGCTCGAGATGATTTGCGCGCGGCCCTCGATCAACCCCTGCAACGCATTTTGTGCATCGGCGGCCTCGATGTATTGAAGCTTGAAGGTCCGCATATTGGCGGCCTGGCTGCCATCGGCGGATTGAGGGGTGACGCGGTACACGCCATCGCTCACTCTGATGGTGCTGCCCGTGGCCTCCAAGGCCTGTCTGGCAAGAGCCAAGGCCCTGTTGCCATCGATCTTTCCTCCCGACCGTACGGTCACGTCGCCCGAAATGTTCGGATCAACAAGATAGGGGACCTTCAGCACCTCCGAGAACAAGACGCGCGCGAACTCGCGTACGTCGGTGTCGACGAAATTCAGTTCGACGCTCTTGGACGCGAGAACGGGATCCGCTTCCTGCGAGGCAAAGGCGTTTGTCGAGCTTTCACCTGGCTCGACGATTGCCGCGCGGTCCGCTGCTGTGGTGTGGCCCGTCGCGCCGATTGCCACGACTTCCGATCGGCTGTCGGTGGTCGCACTCGGTTGAGCCAACGACGTTCCCACCGTCGGCCCATTGTGACCGGCCAGCTGCGCCAGTCCGCTGCAGCCGGTCAACGTAAGTGCCAAGAGCATCGCGGCAATTCGCGTTGCGTCAGACAAGCCGAGCCCTCCCCGTTGTCCTAGAGCCCCTCGCCAGTCCCTCGCAGCTCAAAAACGGTCGCCTCGCCATTTGGCGAGGACGCAACAACACGATCACGGCTGACACTGGTGATTTGAAAACCGGCGACCACATCACCCGCACCTGCGGTGACGTAGCCTTCGCCGCTCTGTGCGATCGCAAAAACTGCCCGGAGTTCGCCACCACTCGAGACTATCCCTTTTAGTATCAGTCGGGCCGCATCTGGCACCACCGCGAGAGGAGCAGGCGAGGGTTCCATTGAGACCGCTTCTATATAAAATAACGTTCTTGCTTGCCGATCAATCTCGGGAAGTGAGCGCTCCACGATGGCTCGGTCGTTCTCTGTCTGCGCCGCAGAACCAAGACTAGACTGCGTCGACTGCTGTGACTGTGACTCGTTTCGATCAGTCGCTTCCTGAAACGATGTGAAGTTGCCATGAAACGTCGTGAACCCGAGTGACAACAGGGCAGTTACCCACAGAATAGCGTGCCCCTCAATGCGCAGTGACATCGACGTGAAACTCGCTGAGGGTCGCGGTGACGTCCAAGGGGCGGGGGTCGCCGGGCTGAGGCAATGAGTAGGTCTCGATCGACTCGACCAGGATCGGTGGTTGGGAGAGCTCGTTCGCCCTGAGGAACGCCAATAGGCCCGCTTCGTCGAACCGGGCGCGGAGCAAAACGGAGACTTTCAAGTAGCCGCCACCGAGATCGGTCGACACGGACTGGGAGCTCATCGCAGCCCCACCGAACTGCAGCACGGCGTTTCGAATGGTCTCTTGAAACCGCGCGGCTGCGGAGGACGCGTCATCGTCCCGTAAAGCCAGGCCGTTGATTTCACCACCACGCTCGGACGCGGCCCGCAGATCGAACTCCGCGCGGGTTCGGCGCTGAGTGAGGCTGGCGAGTTCGCCGGACAGAGCCTGAATCCGCACCACCGCGTCACGCACGGGGCCAAAATAGAAACCATCGGCACCCCATCCGATGGCGGTGAGCCCGAGGGACAGAAGAACGACCAGGACGAGGCGATCTCGGATCACGTCCGCCCCCCAGCAACAGCCTTGAGGAGAATGGTCGCAACGTCTTGTTTGCTCGCAGGGTCCGCGGTGATCGCTCCTTCAAGGCTCGACGACCATAGATGGGAGCCGCCAAGCCTTTGCACGTCTGCCAGGACATCAGGGGAGCGCACCGAAAGTCGCAGCTCCCCCGAATGCATCTCGATCCTCGAAATTTCGATCGTGCCGGGGAGAAGTCTCCGGATGTCCTCGAGCCATTCAAACGAAGACGGGGTCTTTTGCACGAGGTCCATCACGGTGGCCTCCCCCGTCGAGCCTCGATGGAGAGTATCGAGTTGCTGGCCGAGCGACTTCACGATCGCTAGTTGCGTGGCAACCTGTTGATCGAACTCCGCTACTTTCGCCTGAAGTTGGGTGAGGTTTCCGAACGCCAAAGCACAGATCGAACTGATGACAACGACGATCGGGATGATCACCAGCCACCTTGTCCAGCGCCATTGCGGGAACAAGGCCGGCGCAACATCAACCTCGTCGAGGGTATCGGAGCCACCGGCAACCAAAACCTTTCGAAGCTGGCTTCGGCGAATGCGAAAACTGGTCAGTGCGTCGTCGATCGCCGCGCGGGGAAGAACCCGAATCATATAGGCGGCCTGCTCGGCTCCGGGACCACGCGGCAATTCGAGCGCGTGCACCACGACGTCGCCGGGATCGAACGGCGTGTCGTATCGCAGGAAGAGTTCGATCGCAGACGAAATGTCCTGGCGACCGCTCTTTGGGACAGAGACTTTGCGCTGCAGGACCATGTCTGCCGTGACGATCAGATCAACGGGTCGAAACGGGCTGATCCGCGGCCTGGATTCCGCCGCGTGCCCCAGGTCAATCTGGGTCACTGGCCCCCGAAGCAGATGGCGCCAAGAAGGCGGTACGGTACGCAACGCCGCCTCACCGAGCTCTCCGAGCCTCGAGCGATTCCTGACCAGGATCGAAGTTGCCGGTGGCATGGATTAGCGCCCCACGTCGAGACTCGAGGCGATCCAAATCAAGGGCCGCCATACCCTCGCGTGCAACTGGAGGCGAAAACGCACAGCCACTGGCTTGCCGCCGCCAAGCGTTTCGGCGGACTTCCAAACCGCTCCCTCGGCGGCAACGGTCAGATATTCGAGCGACGCTTTCTCGAAGATCGACAGATCTGCGGCGGCGGCGCTGTCAGGTCGGGCGAGCTCGGCGCGTTTCGAGCGCAATGAAAGGTTCTGATCGTTGCCTGGTGACGCGCCCGCGCCTGGATTTGCGTCGACGAGCGCAAATCCATCCGCCGCGGGTCGTGCGATCATGAGATCCACTGCGTCGGAAGCGATGCGCAACAGACCTTGAACATCCAGCAACGCCGTCTCGACCCGTTCCGCCTCATCGACGCGTCCATGAACTGTCGAGGCCAGCACGAACAGCCCGCCGATTGCCATCGTGACCAAGGACGCGATCGCCAGGGCAACAAGGACCTCGAGGATGCTGAAGCCTGCATCGGCCGACGCGCCGCTCACGGTGAAAGCCCCGAGTCAGGCGAGGGAGCAAAGAAGTCCAGCCGCTCCGGCGCTCCCTCGGTACCGGCCTTGGGTGTCGCGACCACTGCCCAGACCTCGACCAGCTTCGTCCCCGGAACTGCTTCGCCCCCCTTGGCGATTTCATAGGTGTAGAGCTCGTCCGATCGATCGCTCTGGGCGGACGCAATCGGTCCAAGCAGGAGCGCCTGCTTCATGATGGATTGTGACATGGTGAGGGCCACCAACCGATCGAGGGCACCCTCCTCCTGCTTCACCAGACCATTGGCGATCAGCACGATCGTCGAACCTGCAAGCGCAACCAACACGGTCGCCATCAGCGCGTCGATCATCACGAAACCGGCTTCGCCGGAGCTGCGCGGAGCTGTCATTGCATGTTCGCCACGCCATCGCGAAAGATCGCATCGATGCTCTGGCTCAGGTCCCCTGTCCGTATGGTCAGGCCCGCGCCCGAAAACGATCCGTCGGGGTAAATGACGATGGCGCCTTCAGGGTTCGTTTGCGAGGTGTCGTTGCCCAGAGCCTCGACCTTCGCATCACCTGCCCATTCGATCTGTTTGGCCCTATAGCTCATGCGCCTGGGCGCGATCTTCAACAGTTGCGCTCTACCCGAGAGGATAGCGTCCGTCCGCGCATTGGCGACAAATCTGGACAGACGGATCAACTCGCTGTCGGCGCTGGGCCGCAATGGATGGATCGCCGTCGCGATCATGGCGAGCACTCCAGTTATGATGGCAAGGGCGACCACCAATTCCAGCACGGTCACGCCCGCATCGGACGGCAGCCGGCTCATTGCTCCTGGCCGAGAGCAATGTCGGCGGCGCTCCCCTGGCCACCCTCTTTGCCGTCGGACCCTCCCGACATCACGACATAGCGGCCCACGTCATCGAGTGTGTAGCTGATCGGGTGGCCCCAGGGGTCGGCGAACAATTCCTTGTTCTTGAGATAGGGGCCACGCCAGTTGGCAAGATTGTCGGGCGCCGTGAGCAAGGCCGCCAGACCCTCGGTCGCCGTCGGGTAGCGATGCGTGTCGAGATCGAACAGGGTAAGCGCATTCTGCAGCTGCCTGAGCTGCAGTCGTGCAACATCGACCTTGGCGCGATCCATCTGCCCCACGACCTGAAACGAGACCACCACACCGATGATGCTCAGAATGACGAGCACCACCATGAGCTCGAGGATCGTCAGGCCCGCGTCAGGTGGCAACGCTCTCACCGACCGCCTCGGCTTCACAGCACGACCTCGTTGATGTCGAGAAGCGCGGAAAAAACCGAAAAGATCACCGTTCCAATCAGGAATCCAACGATGAGGATGAGGATCGGCGCCAGCAGTGCGGACACCAACGCCATGCGCTGCTCGAAACGGTTCTTCGCCTCAGTAACCACTGCGCCGAGGACTTCGACCATTCGTCCCCCGCTCTCCCCCACCGCGATCATGTGGATGAGCTTTGGCGGCAGAAATACGGTCCCATCGAGACTGGTCGAAAGTCGTGCTCCTCCTCGGACCCTGTCGGCGAGGCGCCGTGCCTGTTCCGGCCCGCCAGGAAAGCCGGCTGAGATCAGGGCGTTGGGCAGCGCCGTCGCCACCGGGACATTGCTCGAAAGGTACAGGCGAAGGGTTGCCGCAAAGCGGCGGCTGGCTGACCAGCGCATGGCGTCGCCGACGAACGGCACGCGAAACAGGACGGCGTGAAGCCTGCGGCCGATCGCGGCGCTCGCCCCGCCGATCGCTGCGAGGACGCAGAGCATGACGACACCAGTCGCCAGCAAATTGCCACCGACGAACGACGCGCCGCCCGCCAACGCGGAAATCGCGAACGGAACAGGCCGGTCCATCGAGGTGAAGAGGCTGGCGAGATTGGGCGCAACGAGGAATGCAATCAGACCGAAAACCAGGATCGACACGCACAATAGCAGAGCCGGATAGGCGAGCGCGGACGAATAGGCCCGCGCGAAGCGGTTGGCGTCGGCATAGCTCTCGGCGAGCATAGTCAGCGCGGCAGGGAGCAAGCCGGTCTCCTCGCCGGCCCGCATGACGGGGAGGAAGTCGGTCGGCATTCGAAAATCGGAACTCTCTATCGCTTGCGACAGCGAACGACCGAGTCTGAGGCCATAGCGCAGCGCGGTGGCAAAGCGCGCAGGGCGCGATCCCCTCCTCTGCGATGGCAGCAGAATAGCGATGGCGTCCATGACGGCAATTCCAGAGGCCAGGAGCAGCGCCAGCTCGCGGCAGAAGGACTCGCACTCAGCGGTCGTCAGCCGGTTCGAACTGCCGACGGAGATTTCCCGATTGAACCACGCATCCCGGATCGGACGCAGCTCGAGCCGAAGGGGCTGAAAGCCCTTCTGCCGCAGCAGGCCAAGGGCTTCGTCTGCCGACGCCGCGCGCAATTGGCCCAAGAACACACCACCCTCTGGTGCGCCGGCACGAAAATAGTAGGTCTGCCCGCCCGCGCTAGCCGACATCGACCATTCCCAGCACATCGACGGAGGCGATCTCTCCAGCCTGTACGCGGCGTCGCGCATCCTCACGGAGAGGACGGTAGCCCGACTGGCGCAATCGATTTGCCATTGCAGTCGTGAGCTCCAGGCTCCGTGCCAACGTCTCGGTGACGTCAGGCTCCAGCCGCAGCAGCTCGCCGACAGCGATCCGGCCGGCGTACCCCGACCCGCCACAGTGGCCGCAGCCCGGGCCGGTCTGTTTGGTCCCATCGGTGGCAGTTGCGCAATGCGGACAGAGCCGGCGAACGAGCCGCTGGGCAACCACGCCGCGCAGCACGGCGGCGAGCAGGTAAGGTTCGACGCCCATATCGACGAGGCGCGGGATTGCGGCGGGCGCCGAGTTGGTGTGAAGCGTGGCCAGAACAAGATGGCCGGTCAGCGCCGCCTGGACCGCGATCTTGGCGGTCTCGGCATCGCGGATTTCACCGACGAGGATGATGTCGGGGTCCTGCCTGAGCAATGAACGCAAGACGCGCGGAAAAGTGAGGCCGATCTTGTCATCGACCTGAATCTGCGCCGCGCCATCGACGCGATACTCGACCGGGTCCTCGATTGTAACGACGTTCAATTCCGGCCGGATCAGGCGCTTGAGCGCTGCGTGCAATGTCGTGGTCTTGCCCGAGCCGGTGGGACCGGTGACGAGAACGAGACCGTCGGCGACGCCGAACAGCTCTTCCAGCCCCGTCTCGATTTCGGGCGAAAAGCCCAGCTCGCCGAGGCTGGAGACGGCGAGCTCGCGCGACAGGAGGCGCAGGACCGCGGCCTCGCCATGGACGTGCGGCATAGTCGAGAGGCTGATATCCACGGGGCGGCCGGCGACATTGGCGCGGATGCGGCCGTCCTGCGGCAGGCGGCGCTCGGCGATGTCGAGATTGGCAAGGACCTTGAGCCGCGAGATGACGCTCGGAAGCATCCGCAGCTCCGGCGCCGCCTGCGGCACCAACTGGCCGTTGAGGCGCAGGAACATCTCGGCGCGGTTGCGCGCGGGCCTCAAATGAATGTCGGACGCGCCCTTCTCCACCGCAAGGCGAATGGCATCCTGCACGAAGCGGATCACCGGCGCATCACTGGCGGCGTCCTTGAGCAGATCGACGTCGCCGCTCATTGCCTCCGCGGGCGCCGTCTCATCGGCGCCGACGATCGGCGAAAGGCTGGCGCCGTAGAGGCCCTCGAAGGCCGATTCGAAACGCTGGCGGGAGATGCGCAGCCGACGCACGGCGAGGCCGGTCTTGAGAGCGACCGCGTTGGCCGCGAAGTCGTCGAACGGATCGACCATCGCGAGCGACAATGTCGTGTCGTCCGCGGTGAGCGGGAACATCCGGCTCGCGGCGAGATAGTTGGGCTTAAGGAGACTTTCGAGGACCGGCGCCAGCGGCAAACGATCCGCCGATACGTCGTCCACGGCGAATCGTTCGGTGAGCAGGTCACTCAGCGTTGCTTCGGTCAGAAGGCCAAGATCGAGCAGCGCCTGGTCGAGCCGTTTGTCGGCGGCCTCGGCGGCGGCGCGGGCGCGCAGCAGGTCGGCGGCGCTGACCCGGCCGTCGGTTTCGAGATAGTCCGACAACCCCCGCGCAAAGAGGCGAGCCGGAACCGCATCCTGCTGCAATTGCGTCATGAAAAGAGGGACCAGCCGGAAATCTTCAAACACCAAAATCCAAAAAAACTGACGCTCAGGAACGGCCCGAACGGCAGCGTCGTCTGCAACGATACTTCGCGCCCCAAGAGTCGCAAGATCAGCGCAGCCCCGATCGCGAGTATTGCACTCACAAATACAACCGGCGCGAGATAAAGCGGTCCCAGCCAGGCACCGGCGGCGGCAAGCAGCTTGGCATCGCCGAGGCCGAGGCCGTCATAGCCGCGGAGGGAGCGGTAGAGGCGGGCGATGAGGTAGAAGGAGAGGAAGCCGAGGATCGCGGCGAGAATGTTGGGGAGAAGATCAGCGGGGACGAGGAGTGCGGTGGCGACGATGCCCGCGGTGACGAGGATCAGCGTCAACCAATCGGGGATACGATGAGTGCGACCGTCGATCGTGCCAGCGCAGAAAAGGAGCAGGACGACAGCTGTGGTGATGCCGGCCAATGGTACCCCGGTTGAACTCACCATGATACTTTGCTCCGCTTCTTCCTCGCAGGCACATTCATTCTGGCCAGATCGACCTTGCGCTTCGTTCGGGTCTCGCTAGTTAAACGGTCGGCTCGCCACTTTGCTAAGCGCTCGGGTCTCCGTTTATCGAATTCGAAAGCTCGGCCACAATTAGCTTTAGGCGCCTGATTTCCTCAAGCAAGATTGGGATGTCCTGCCTTGCATGGGCAATAAACTCTTGATCATCTATTGTTCCGCCGGAGATGTATATATCTTCTCCCGCCGTCATAATGAAATCTGATCCACTAATTTTGTCCCTGATTTCCACGAACGACTTCCACGGACCTTTCGTTGCGCGCTTGGTTCGCTCGTTAATTGTGGCGATGTCGGCATCGCTTAAGCCATTGGCGCCAATGCTCATGGAAATCCTCTCACGGTTTCGGATTCGGGTTAGGAAACGTCGGAGTGAAAAGGATAACTGCCTGCTCGGGTGTTAGCCCACTCAGTATCGCGTGGTACGGATTTGTTGGGGTTGGATCAGGGACTATCGAGCCACCGACATCTTGGATAATTGGTACGGAGGAAATGCCGATTTGGTTCTGAGGAACCCACTGGCGCCGGCTAAGTTCACCGGCAGGGGTGTTGGGCCAACTTTGGACCGAGATACCCTGTAGAGTACCATTGGCGTCGATCGTTATTCCCGACCCCTCGCAGAATCGCTCCAAGGTGCAAGTTCCTCCCCGGATAACCAGTTGATATTCTGGGATAATCTCGTCTCCGCGATCAAGCTCCATGTCATACGTGTAAGCAGCCACAAAGGACGTGACGAACGCACCGGCCAGCCAGCCCGGCCCGGCCCACGTCCTCACGCCCACCCAAGGCGCAGGCACAGCCGGAGCGATCGCGGCGTTGGCCGGTTGCGCTGAGACCACCGTGCGTGCCTTGCTCCCTGAACCGCTAGACGACGGGAACAGGTCCCTGCCCGGCGTCTCGTGTGACGATTCCAATGCGCAATTCGTGCTGTCGCAAGTGTAGGTTTCGTATAACGTGTGCCCGTTCCTGTCGCTCCCATTGATCGGGTCGTTCGCCGCATACGCATACCTGTTCGTGCCGACGCCTGGGTCGGATGCATCCCACCAATCCGGCTGCAGGAAGCGGCCGAGGATGGCGTCGTAGTACCTCGCGTGGAGATAGGTCAGACCGGTCTCGGGGTCGGTGCGCTCGCCGATCCAGCTTTTGGTTTCGACCGGGGTCAGCGGGTTGAGGGCGGTCTCGACCTGCTCGCCGAAGGGTTCGTAGGTCGAGACCCGATAGGCCGAGCCGGTGGCGTCGGTGATGGCGCGGATCGAACTCAGGTGATCGCGGTGAAGGAAGCTCAGCGCGCCCCCTGCCCGCTTCACGTCGGCGGTGAGATAGTCGATGAACGCCCCGGTCGGGTCGCGCTCGATGTCATCGCCCAGATAGAGGGTGACGTCCGAGCCGACGATCTTCTTCAGCCGGCTGCCGTCCGGACCATAAAGGTAGGTCACGGCATTGCCGTTGGCTGCGACCGTCGCCGGACGGTTGTCACCGTCATAGGTGATGGTGCGATCGGCGATGCCGCTGGTGCTGCGGGTGATCTGGTTGCCGTTGAGGTCGTAGGCGAAGGCCCACGGTCCCGCCGTCTGCACGGCATGCGGCTGTGACGCGACGCTGCCCTGCGCCGGATAGCCATAGCTGCCCACCCCCGAGTTGGAGGTGAGGTTGCCGCCAAGATCGTAGCTGAAGGTTCGGCTCAGCGCCGGGGTGTTGGTGTTGGCGGCACTCAGCAGCCGATCGACATCGTTGTAGACATAGCTCCAGCTCTCATTGGCCCGCGAGCCGGCAACCGCGGTGATGCGACCGGCGAAGTCGCGAGAGTAGGTCAGGCTTTCGATGGTGGTGGCGCCCTTGGTCGTCACCACCGAGCCGAGCCAGGCCCTCGCGGCATCATAGGTATAGGTGGTGCTGACCCCATTGGCGTAGGCGATGGTCGTGACCTGGCCGAGCGCATTGTAGGTGGTCGAGGCGATGGCGCCCGACAGACTCAGCTGGTGCCCTGCGGCATCGTACGCAAAGGCGCCCGAGCCGGTGCCATCCGGATAGCTCCGAGACAGCAGCCGGCCGGCGGTGTCGTAGCTGGCGCTACTGGTGAACGTCTCCGCCCCCACAGTCGTCACCTGCTGCGCCAGTTGCCCGCCGTCTTCGTAATCGTAGGCGATGCTGGCATTGGCGTTGGCCGTACTGGTCAGCTTGCCGACATTGAAGAAGCCGCTGCGCGCCTCGTCATAGGTGTTGGTGGTGGTGTCCTGGTTGACGAGGCCATAGGCCGCGACCTTGGTCAGCACCCGACCGAGCCGATCATAGGCCAAGACCGTCTGCTGGCCCTTGGCATCGGTCTGCGTCGCCAGCCGGCCGGCATCGTCATAGGTGTAAGCCCAGGTCCCCAGATCCGGGTCCGTGCTGCTGGTGCGGCGACCGAGGCTGTCGAAGCTGTGGCTCCACACATTGCCGTTGGGGTCGGTGATGCCGACCAACTGCCCGAGCGGGTCATAGGTGTAGCTGGTGGTCACCGTAGCTTGGTAGATATAGCCGATCCGCTGCAGGTCGTGGCCGCCTGCGTCCTTCACCATCCGGGTGACCCGGTTGATCGGGTCGGTCGTCTTGATGGTGACGGCGCCCGGCGCAACCAGCGGCGCCTCATAGGCCGTCGCAATGGTCTTGGCATCGGGAAGAGTGACGAGGGTGGAGCGGCCGAGCACGTCGACTTTGGTGGTCGTCGTCCTCGAAGGATCGCCCAAAAAGTAGGGCTGCGTCGACATCAGCACGCTGCCGCGCTTGGCATAGATCGTCAGCGCCACGATCGGCTTGGCCGGATCGGTACTGGTCGCGGTGGTCTGCCAGGTTCGGCCGAGACCATCGAGATAGGTGCTGGAGACGATCGGAGTGACGCCATCGGCGGGCTTGCGCGTCTGGTCGACGTGCTGGGTGGTCGCATTGCCGATGTTGAGATAGGCGACGGTTTCGTACTCGCCGCCCGGGTAGTCGGTGCGCGTCAGCCGGCACAGCGCATCGTACTGGTAGCTGGTAGCGAGGCCGTTGGCATCGGTGCTGGACGACGTCGCCCCGCAACCGAGATTCCAGCCTGCCGTCACCTTCTGGCGCGTGTCGCCGTCGAAGTAGAGCGGGTTGCGCGTCTCGACAGCGAACTGATGCGTCGTCGCATCGTAGTCGGTCTCGGTGCGGTTGCCGAGCGGATCGACCGTCGCGACGAAGTTGCCAAAACTGTCATAGGACGCGGTCGCCTCGATCCAACGGTTCCCCGGATTGAGCCAGCTGCGGGTCTTGGTGACATGCCCCTTGGTCGGCGCCGTCGCGTTGTCGGCCGCGCCGTCATAGAGGTATTGCGTGTCGCGCAGCACGGTGCCGGTGCTGGTCTTGACCGTCACCTGAGTTGGGAAGCTCACCAAATAGTCGGTGGTGTTGAGCTGGTAGGTGCTGTCGGTGGTCACGTCGTCCAGCGTCGAACTCGTGACCCCGAGGTCCTTCTCCTCGAGCAGATTGGCGTAGCCGTCGTACGACCACTCCTTGCGAGTGGTGACGCTGCCGCCAACCAGATAATCCGTCACCTGCTCCGACGTCTTGTAGGCGCTGAACGGCGCCGAGGTCTGGTTGACGACATAGCCGTCTTCGACGAGCCGCTTCATCGCACCGGTGCCGTCATAGACCTCGAGCCGCGACAGGGCGCCGGCGGCGACTGCCTCCTGCCGGTACTTGGCGACGACCCACGGGCACGATGTTTCCCCCGCTTCGCACGGCAGTTCCGCCGTCACCTTTTCAAACCCCAGGAACTTCTGTTCGAAAGGATCGTAAGCGCCGTCCTGATAAGCGTACTTGACCGAAGACGAGTTGCCGCGGCCATCGCTGGTGGTCACCCTGGAGACGACCTGCAACACCATCGGCAGGTAACCGTTGGTCCAATACGTCGATGGGAGGTACTCGACGCTGACAGCGCCACCCGACGACAACGTGTTCTGCACCAACAGGTCCGGCACAACAGAGTCTGAATATGCGGCAATGCAGGTCGAGCAGCCGCTGGGCGCGGCCGAAAACGCCTGCGTCAGATCGAGCTTGCCGTCACCATTGTAGTCGCCCGCCGCACCGTAGACGCTGGTGATGCTCGCCTTCTCGTAGACCTTAGGGTAGCCCGCGGTGACCGAGTTGACGCCGAATTCTGTGCTCGTCGCGTTCGGACGAATGATCTCGGCGATGCCGTCTCCATTGAGGTCGTAGAGGTCGAAGCTCATGTTGCCGCCCAGGGTCGAGCCACTGAGGCTTGCAATTTCGGTCGAGGCGCTGAGACCGGCGCCCGTGGCGAGGTACTTTTTGAGGCGCCGCGTGCCGTCGCTCAGTTCGAGGATGTTCAGGATGTCGGTGGCACCGTCGCCGTTGATGTCGGCGAAGCCCCACTGACCGAGTCGCGTGTCGGCGTCTTCGTCAACACTCGGCTCCCTATAGATATCATGATACTTTCTCTTTCGCGTTCCTGAGTCGCTCACGTAGTTCCAAGTATATTCCAATGCCCCCTTGTAGTATGTCCATGCCCCGGATGTGTAACTCGTGAAGACTTGCCCGTTTGGAATTTTTATTGCTGTGTCGTTCCATCTTATCTCAGCGCCCGCGCATAGGCGATCCCCAGACGAATTGGTGATACAGGTCGATTCCTGAAAGTAGTAAAGAGGCGACACCGTTCTCGAGTAATAAAATCCCGACCCGGCAGGGTCGCGCATCGGATTGGGGTCTTCGAATTCGGTCCAATTCAGATCGTCGCGGTTTGTCGTCAAGCCGACAAGCTTCTTGGAGAATGACGCTCCAGTCGAGAGCAAGAAATACGAGTCGACGCCATTTGTGCCGTCGAGAACGACGAAATCGGTGAGGCCGTCGCCGTTGAAGTCACCGGGGCGGCCCCAGTTCTGGTTGGCCCACGTGCTCTTTGTGAAGGCGGTACCGTTCGAGATGAACACCGCGCCGCGATAGAAATCGTCCTTGCCGTCGCCGTTGAAGTCCCCCACGACGAGCTTGGCTTTCTGATCCGCGTCGCGCAGACCAGCACTGGCTCCGGTACCCACCGGAGCAACCATCGACGCGGTCACCTTCAGACCCCCCGTGGCGGAGTTCTTGGTCAGAAGCAGGACGGCAATGACCGCGTCAGCGTCCGCGTATCCCGCAGGCTTGAACGCTGCGTTGAGCGCCCCGCGTGTTGTCGGCGTGGCAACGTCATCCGTGCCATCGCCGTTGAAGTCGCCGACATACCAGTTCGTGCCATCCGTGCAGAAGCCGATCGGGGCCAGGCTACTCGGGTCGGCGACGATCGGGCCTCCGGTCGGTGTGGTCGACGTGCCCGCCCATTGACCAGAGGCATAGTATTCCGCCTGACAGGCGCTGGCGCCCTTCTTGGTGATCAACAGGTCGGTCTTGTTGTCGCCATTGAAGTCGCCGAACACGTAGTTGGCATTGGTTGCCGGATTGGTGGCGAGCTTCGACTGCAGCTCGGTTGCAGTCGTGCTCGGTGTCGTCTCCGGATTGGCGTCGGCGGTCACCAGATCCGAGATCATCGTGCCCTTCCGGCGCGTCGCCATGGTCGAATAGGTGAAGACATCGGCAGGCAGGCTCATGCCGCCGCTGACAACACCAGAAGCAACTGTCGCATCGGAGCCGAACTGCTGGATCGACGCCAGCAGCGAGCGCTTGGTGTCGGGCGAGGTCGCGTAAGAGAGCGCGTAGGCGCGGATGAGCGTCCCCGAATTGCGCACGGCGACGGACTTGAGGCGCTTGTCGACGGCGGGCGAGATCGAGACCCCCGTCGCATAGGTGAAGGTGTCGGGCCGCGCCTCCCAGGCGAACGCCACCGTGGTGATGCCATAAGCGATCTGGGTCGCGTAACAATCGGGGAGCGACGAGCAGTCGTAGGCGTACGTGATCGTATTTCCATCGGTGTCCGCCACTTCGGCCAACAGCCAACGATAGCTGTTGCGCAGATTCGCATCCTGGACCCCGCCTGGGTTCCAGAAACTCAGCGGCCGATAGGTCGAGAGGGTGCCGTCGCGGGCGGTGATGGTCCAACGATCGGCCCCCTGGACGATCCGCTCGTAGCTCTCGAACCGTGCCGTATGTGTGCCGCCGCTATCGCAGGAAGGGGTCGAGCCCGCCGTTGTGCAGAACAGCAAGGGATTGCCGTCGAGCACGAACACATCGTCGGTCGCAAACGTTGGCGTGCCTCCGAACCTCGACGTCCGCTTGATCACCGAACCGCCAGAGAGCGTCCAACCGACGCCGAGGGGTGAGAATCCATCCTCAGCCCGCAGCCGCGTGTCACCAGAACCGTAGTCCACGGAAAGCTTCGGGGTGATGTCGAAAAAGGACGGAACGTCGATCGCGAAGGATCGAGTGAACGCGCCGTTGTAAGGCGTGTCAGGTGGCACGAACTTCGCCTTCTGGCCTCCCGACACGCCAGCCGAAAGGCTCATCGACATCAGGGACGAACCGCCCCCGGCCTCGTCGTAGTTGGCAGGAACCACCAGAGCTGCAGCACCTGAGCCGCTCGTCTCTTGGCTCGCGTCTGCGAGGCCTGTCCCTGCCGGCGCTGCTGTCGACGACGTTGTCGAGCCCGCGGCATAACTTGGGGCGATTGTGCCAAAAACCAGCATGAGGCTGAACAACACCGAGAGGCCGCGTCGCCCGCCGCCTGCTGCCGCCTTCGCTACTGTGTGAAAAAGTGAAAAAAAACGACCCAGTCCAATCGACGCATTGTTGCGCACGACTATCCCCCAAAACATGCCCGAGTGGTTTGGGCCATGATTGCAGCCTAGTTGGCAATAGTCGCAGTTACATGACTGTGGACAATTCGCAGTTGCCGATCTCGCCCATCAAACACCGGTGTCGACGACACCGCATCCGCCCCGGGAACCCGCATATGTTGGCGGTGACTGACACGACCGACGAGCGGTCTGACAGACTCATGCGCCGGGGTATAATACGTACGGGTAACTACTGATACGACACTTACCGGGATGGCATCAGACAAGCTTCGATCAGCGTTCTATTTCTCCGACGGCGGCGCTGGACTCCTCAACCGTCTGCGGTCTCGGTCAGGTGGCTCAGCCGAGCTACTCCAGCCCGAGCTGCCCCTTGGCGACGAGACGGTCGTTGTCGAAGGTGGCGTTCATGTTGCTGAAGAGGCCGCGCGTCCCTCGCCATGAAACCAGGACAGTCTCCTGACCGCCGATCGAGACACGGCTCATCTCTGTTCCCGGGCATCCGATGACCGACGCGGCCCGGTGCAGGGACATTCCAGCCTTGAGTGCGGAATACTCCTTGAGCGTGGCCCCACACGGTTCGCGGGATGTGGGAGACACCGCAGCTTTCGCGGTAGTCGGCTGGATCGCTGGATCGCGGTCATCGATCAGATTGCCGACGACCCCGAGGACGAAGAGGCCTCCGACGATCGCGAGGGTGATCCTGCCCCATCCCCAGCGTTGCCTTTTCGGCCGAGGATCGATCTCGGTGTCGAATCGGCGAGAGGGCGTCGAGAGTCTTGCCGCACTGGCTCCGCGGCGTCCGAAACTCCGTTGCGTGGTCATCATGCGCGCTACGCTCTGTTCTTGTACGAAGACATAACGTTCGTAGCCGAATTGACGTCTATGAAGAACAATCCGTTCTCATGGACATCTTCGCCAACCGGCTCAAGGAACGGGCAGCGCAACTGGGCATTTCCGACCGCCAGGCGGCGCGGCAGTGCGGGCTCGAAGAGCGCCGCTATGCCCACTATGCGGGCGGACGACGGGAGCCGGACATGGAGACCCTTGTGCGGATCGCCCACGGTCTGGGCACAACGCCAAATTGGCTGCTTGGCCTAGACCACGAGGGCAAGAAGCCCACCAAGCGCGGGGCGATGCTGGAGCGATTGTCCGCTGCTGCGCGTCAGGTGTCTGACGAGGAACTGAGGATCCTCACAATCCAAGCAGAGGCGCTGGTTCGGGCATAGCCACGTCGGCGACGGGGAGCCCCTGCGCATGCACCGCGAAGGGCTAGTTGCTCGCCTCGTCGGCGCCCGGCAGCAGTCCGGTGTAGCCGTGAGCGGTGAACCAGTCCCGTGCGATGAAGGTGAGCGCATCGGACGGATCGAGGGGCATCGCGTCGACTTCGAGCGCCTTGCCCAGCGCCTCGACCAGGTCCCAGGGCAAGTCCACGACGAACGAGATGCCATCCCTCGACTCCTCGACCGGCCGCCGCACTGCCATCGCGGTCACGTCGGATGCGGGCGGCCGGCTTGCCAGGTTGGGCGTCCGGGATGAGGACAGGCCGGCCTCCAGGGACTTCAGCAACGCAGTCGCTCTCGTCACCCGCGGATCTTCGGCGTAGAGCTTCGGAGGCATCGCGACCTTGGCGATCACCAGCAGGTCGCGAACGATCTTGGCGGTCGAGTTGTCGTCCACACCAGCCATATCGCTAAAACGGCTCTTCCGCCGCTCCTCCCCACTCGATCGGAACTTAACGCCTCGATGGCCGAATGGGTATCGTGGCCCTGCCCGCGCCCATTGACGCGACCGGTGGTCCGGGCTCAACGAGTTCTACGTCTTTACCCATCTCCCAGAAACGGCGGTGGCGTGATATGAACGCGTCGGCATGAGACTCGGGGCGCTCGCTGGTCTGGTCCTGTTGGGGATCCTCTCAAGTTCGCTCGCGTTTGCGGCGGACCTGAAGGTTGTGTCGTTCAACATCCAGTTTCTGGGTCAGTCCGAAAGCCGGCGCAACGCCGATCTCGCCGACATGCTCTCGCGCTTCGACCTGGTCTTCGTCCAGGAGTTGCTGGCCCCGCCCTATGCGGGGCACTTTCCGAACGGGTCGAGCTTCGTGCCCGATCCCGATGCCACTGCCTTCTTCGATGCGATGCAGACGGAGGGGTTCGAGTACGTCCTATCCGAGGAAGATACCGGACCAGGCCCGACCATTCACCTCAACAGCAGTGCGACCGAGTGGTTCGTCGCATTCTACAAGCCCCATCGCGTCAGTCCCGCAGAAGCCCTGCCGCACGGCTTCCTCGCCCGGGACCGCTCGGACAATCGACATTTCGATCGCGTCCCCTACGCCTTTGCCTTCGAGGTAGGCAACGCTGACCTCGTCTTCATCTCGGTACATCTGCGCCCCGATGCCGGCCCTGACAATCGGGCGCGACGCATTGAGGAGCTAGACGCCATCGTCTCCTGGGTCGGCGAGCAGGACGGGGCAGAGCGCGACTTCATCATCCTCGGCGACATGAACTTTCAGAACTGCGCGGAGGTCGAGGCCAACCTCCCAGACGGCATGGCAACGCTCAACAGCCGATGTCAGGCGACCAACGTCAAACCGGACGCCGGCAAGCCCTTCGACCAGGTGTTCTACTGGACTGAGGATTCCAGCAACGAGCTCAGAACACAGCGAGGGATCACCGTCATCAACCTGATCGACGAAATGCATCGGCGCTGGACGGGAGCCGCTTCGGCCTTCCCCGGTGCCCCCTACAATCACGATCGGTTCCGGGTGCTCTATTCAGACCACAACCCGGTGAGATTCGCGGTGCGGACCGACCAGCCGGACGACGACTGATCCATCTCGCCTACTCTGAGCTGGCACGGAACGCCCGCGGCGGCACCCCATCGACACCATGAGATCTCAGCCGCGAGCGCCGGCCGCCCGCGAAAGCGCCCGCACCACTTTGACCGGGTCGGTACCGAGGGCGCCGGCAATCTCGAGAAACTCGACCACGTCCAGCCTTCGTTCCCCACCTTCATACTTGGCGACGAAGGACTGCGGCCGCTTGAGCCGATCGGCAACGTCCTGCTGAGTGAGGCCGGCTGATTTGCGCGCGGCGATGAGCAGTTCGCGAAGCTTGGCATGCTCGGGGCTGTGGATCGATTTGCTCATGCTGCGCGCGGCTGGGGCGGTGAGCGCAGGAAGCTGATCCCGTTATCGGATTATCCCAAATAGGGATTTGTTCACCTCGGTAGGCTTTGATGTCCGTCGGATCGTTAGCCGAGGACCATAGTGTGAGCCAACCCGGATTCTCAGGAGCAAGTGCGGGTTCGCCGCGGCCCGGCGGCCGCTCGATCCGGCTATTTCTGGCCGATGGTACCCCTCAGGGCCTGATCGTCGCCGAGATCGGCAACTGGACGGGCAAGGCTGTCTGTGCTCCCCGGTCGCGGCTACCCGACCTCTTGAAGCGACCCGAGGCAGCGCGAACCGGCATTTACGTGCTCATGGGACCGGACCCGGATCGGGCCGGTGGCGCCATGGCCTATATCGGCGAGGGTGACAATGTGGGGGCACGTATCCGCATACACCTGCGGTCCGAGGACAAGGACTTCTTCGACCGGCTCGTGATCATCGTCAGCACGGACGAGAATCTTACCAAGAGCCATGTCCGATATCTCGAGAGCCAGGTGATCAAGCTGACCCAGCAAGCTGGATCAGTCGCACTCACCAACGACACTCACCCTGATTTCCAGCGATTGCCCGAGGCCGACCGGGCGGACATGGATTACTTCGTCGATCAGCTCGGCCACGTCCTTCCCATTCTTGGCTTCGATCTGTTTCGCCGCGCGTCTGCCCAATCGGCGTCCACCGTTGCGAGTCCGGACAATCCACTGTTCGTGTTCACCACAGCCGGGGCGTCGGCCACGGCTCGAGAAACCGACGAGGGCTTTGTCGTCCTTGCCGGCTCGATGGCTCGAAAGCGTCAGAGCGAGACCTTTCCTGCCGGATACCGGGCCCTCCGCGACAAGCTCGTCGCGGACGGTCAACTTGTCGACGGTCCGTCCGCCGAGCTTCTCACCTTCGCGACGGATGTGGTCTTCACCAGTCCGAGTGCGGCCGCCTCGATCGTCGCGGCTCGGAGCGCCAGCGGGCCGCTCGAGTGGAAGATCGGTGAAACGGCCACGACTTACCGAGACTGGCGAGCCGCTCGGCTCGCCAACTCAGCCTAAGCCAGACTTCGTTCGCGGCTCACAGCTCTGGCCTTGAGGGCACGATCCTCAATTCGCCTTGTGCCGGATCGGGATGATGCGGACTTTGGCGACATCGAGCTGCAGTGGGCGGAAGGCACCTCAACAGCTGAGTATGAAGGCGGTAACGCGTCTCTACCTGATCCCGATTGAATAAGAAGGGCCATATGTGGTTTGTAGGACGCATTTCAGTGAGCGATAACTCCGGATTATGCGCGCATTTTGGGCGAACCTTCCCAATGCACTTTCCCTTAGCCGGATCCCCGCCGCGTTCCTCTTTCTTGTTCTGTTCTCGACCGAGACAGCGGCCGCGATGGTGCCGGCGTTGCTGATCTTGGCCTACGCCTTGGTCTCTGATTTTCTCGATGGGTTTCTGGCAAGGCGCCTCGGACATTCCAGTAGGACGGGCTACTATCTTGATGGACTCGGAGACCGCGCCTTTTCAGTAGCAATCCTTTTCGCGATCACGCGGGCCGACCCCTCACAAATAGGCTTAGCTTGGTTGCTCGTTTTTCGCGAGATTGCCATCTATGCCTTGAGGGGCCTTGATCCCGATCAGAGTGTCACTGCTGGGATGCTGCGGAGGCTTTCCGTCGCGCAAGCAATCGTCATTCGACTGTACTTTGGTGCGTTCTTTGTTGGGAGCTTTGTGCAGGCGTCGGGGATCCCGCCGCCGCACTGGTTTCACCTGTATGGCCTTCTCGGCGGGGCTGCCGCTATCATCGGCTATGCAGCCATCGCCCTGCACTCCACACAGCTCGTCAAGAAAGCAACCGGACCATAGTCAGGACGGCCGGAGAGAAGCGCATCACGTTCAGTAGGGCGCTGAGATTCTTCGAATAGGGTGATGCACTCGTCATGGAGAATGATAGGCGCTCCACGGCAAAGCGGAGCCTCTCCGCATTGGTCGACTTTTCCTGCGTGTGGCTCTTCTCTACGAGCGAGTTGAAGGTCTTCCGCCTGATCTTCTTTGTGTGCGAGGTGATCGGCTGAATCGTTACGATGCTAACAACGATACAAACGACCGCGAGCACAATCACAGGTACGACGAGTGACGGATAGGTGCCTTCATGGGTTAGTTTGAGGGCAAACATCACTCCAAACGAGATCAGGTAGGGCCAAAGCAGCGCAACGTTCAGCGTCCCGAGATGCTCGAACCCGTAGCACCCGTCGGGATGGAGTACCGACGGACCGAGTGCATCGAGATTCTCAACGCGGCGCAGAATCAACCAAGTTGAGAAGCTCATAGACACGAGCATGAACCCAACGGCCGGGGCGACGACGACCCAGGAGACGAATAGGTTGAATTTGTTACCGACGTACCCCCACGGGTAAGCTAGGGCATCGAACACGTCGTTTCCGTACGTAGCGAACGGCTGAATGGTCTGAAGGAGGTTTAGGACCCATGCCAGCAGACCGACGATCGCCAGAAGGTAGTATATGAAAACCGAACGCCCCTTGAGTTCAATGAAGTCGAAGTAGGGCCTGACGATCGATTTGAGGTCACCGGTCCCCTCCCGCTCGACGAACGGCAACGTTTCCATTGCGATGCAGAACTGGCGATAGGCGAAGCCGGCGGCGATCAGAAGCAGCGGGTCGGCGATGAGGATGGCCCAGACCCCATAGTGCTCAAGCAGCCCCTTTCCTACACCTGGGAGTATCCAAGTCGCGTCGATGTACGATCCAACAAAGACCGCCGCCGTCTGAACCAAGGCAAGGGCGGCGATCGAACCCACAACCAACCAGTTCGGCGCCAGCTCGGCGCCGAAGACGTTTCGGATGATCGTCGGTGGGAAGAGCACCGCTAATGCGCGCATAATCCGGAGTTATCGAGCACTCAGCCTGCGACACGGCGGAGTACGTCGACCCGCTTAAGCGATTGTTCTAAAAGGCGGTCTGCCACATGGGTGTAGATTTCCGTGGTAGCGATCGAAGCGTGACCCAACAGTCGTTGCACCGTCCGAATATCGATCCCTTCCTCGATCAGCCACGTCGCCGCCGAATGCCGAAACATGTGCGGTGAGACTGGCCGCACGAGGCCCGTCCGTTTCGCGTGTGCGCGGATTTGGCGGCGGAGTGCGGCGGCCGATAGGGATCGGTGGTCACGAGCATAGAAAAGTGGCGATGAGCTGTCGATCGGTGCCCCACCATCAGACTTCCTTGCCATCAGGCTGCGTAGGCGATCGCGAAGGTTCGCATTGGCGACATAGACGACCCGCTCCCGCGCTCCCTTGCCGAGAATGAGGATCGATCGGGCATCCGGCTCAACATCCCCGACCCGCAACGCGCAGAGTTCGCTGATGCGAAGACCGGTGCCCGCCATTAGTAGGATAGCCGTCACGACGAGGTCGCCGGCTCTGCCGGACGTAGCGACGAGTTGGCGCATCTCGACCCGTGAGACGGGCCGAGGCAAGCGACGCGGACGCTTGAGCTGAGGACGCCATGCAGCTAGCGCCGGTTCGCAGAGCTTCTGCTCAACGGCGTATCGGACAAAGGAACGAAGCGACGCGGCGTGGCGACGTACACTGGCTGCGGCGAGGCCACGTTCGCGCGTAAGCCAGATGACGTGCTCGGTGAGCATGCCCATCGTCAGTTCGGCAGGTGCGCCTGGATACCGCGCTGCAAAACATGAGAGATCGGAACGGTATGCCGCGACCGAATGGGCGGAGAGACGGCGGACGTGGGCGATGAAGTCGAGATAGGTCTTGGCGGCGATGAGAAACGGCATGTGTATCCTTTCGATCGTGACCCGACGACGATTCACCAAAAGTGGTGCGGTACAGTCATGCCAGCCGAGGCGGAAGGATTTCGTGTCCGGCGGAGGGGCTATGCCAGGTCGTGCCCCATTCTTTCCCTGGCCCCGCCGCTGCATGTCTCTCTCCACTAGACCCCCTCTGCGGCTCACCGCCTTGTCCGTCCCATGCTTGGGGAGAGGAGCAGATAGAGGTGCGATCCGAGACGATCGTCTCCAGCAAGCTCGAACACGAATCGATCCCGTACGGCGGCGCCGATCGGCGCAGTCCCGGCCGCCGACTCTTCGGGCCTATCGGCTAAGTCCGACACGATAAGTGGCGCCTTGAACTCGACGACCTGGACAGTGGGCTATCTCGCCAAATTCGTTCGTTCGGCCGCGAGCTGCGGCGCCGGGCGCGCGGTCCACCCGTTAGGGTCGTCAGCAACCCATGCCCGGGTCGGGGATGGAGATCACGGTCAGATTCACCGCGGGCACTTCATGACAGGAAGGCCATCTGCCCCACCTTGACGACACAGCCGAGACCAAGCCACGACCGCGACGCTCTTTGGTGAGGTCGCGATATGGGTACTTCATCCAGTTTGGTCAATCGGCGTGGCGTGCTGTTGAGTGGTGCCGCGGCGGCCGCGTTGTCGTTGCCAGCGGGCGCAGTGCAGCCAGACTCGGCGCGAACCAGCGAACGTCTCGCCCTCGGCGCCGAGTTCGCCCCGCTGCACCGCCGCTGCGCCCGACAGGGCCGCCGTGTGCGGCAACTTGCGGCCGGGCCGATAGGATCGCCGCCTCGCGAACCAAGCCCACGGCTGGGCCCGGTCGGCACCACAGAGCCGCCATCGCCTTCACTTGACTCCGAAGTTGACGGGCCCACGCATTTGTCATTCACTGAGGTAATACTTGAGGTCTATTTGGGGGGTACGATGCGGCGCTTAGCCTTCGTGGTTCTCACTCTTCTCGCATCCCCGTCCCTTGCCCAGGTGCCGGTCCGAGCACCGCTTGCAACCGCCGCGCCAGTCATGCTGCAGCGCGACCACAACGCGGATTGTGGCATCGCAGCAGACGCAGGGTTTCAGGCGCAGCTAGACTTTGCGGGAGCCGGCGCGATGAGCCCGCCGCGGCCCTGGGAGGCCATCGATTTCAAGCTACAGCCAGCACAATACATGCAGGCGGTATTGCAATCGGCGATCACCGACAACGATCCCATCCAATGGCAACTCGGCAAGCACCCCGTGAATGGTTGGGTCCACGCGCCGTGGATGGCGCAGGATCGAGATCCGTTCAACGGACTGACCTTTGAACGACAATCCCTCAAGTTCGAGTTGCATCCCAACCAAACGCAGGGGCACACCAACTACGCGGTGGGCATCTACAATGCTATCGCTGCTCGAGCATTCGCGAAGATGTGGGCGGACCCAGCCGATCCCTCGACCGTAGACTTCGCAATGGAACCGGGGGCCGTCGCGGTCAAACTGCTCTTCAGCACAGCGCCGGATGCAGAGGTGCCCTACCTCAAAGGTTCGATATCTGTCGACGTGTGCGATGACCACGTGCAGCGGAAGGCCCGCCTCGCGCAGGTCGACATCGCCGTGCGGGACACGGACGCCAACTCCCTGACCGGTTGGCTCTTCGGAACATTCATCTACTCTTCTGACACGGCAACGACGTTCAGTTGGTCGGACGTCCATCCGTTCACGCTGCAGTGGGGGAATGATAAGGACGTCTGGCCGACGGGACTTCACATTCCGCCGGATGCGTTCCCGGCGACAGCGGCTGCGCTGCCCGCCCTATCAGAGAGTTGGTACGACCCGTTCTACCGCGATCGGTTGTGGGCGTGGCGCGTATCGAAGGGCGTCACACCTTGGACGGGTTTATTTGGCCGATCAAATGGTCCCATCGACAACCCGGTGAGCTCCTGCTTGTCGTGCCACAACACCGCGGCCGACTTCGGTCACGGCTCGGACGAGCTTCCGTTCACACGACCCGCACCAGCTTGGGTCGCCGAGGTATTGGCTGGGACAGCCCCTCGCCCGGAGCTGAAGAGCTACTTTGAAACCCGTGGAGCTGACGTGCCGATCCTGCAAGGCACGCTGGCGCTCGACTACTCGTTGCAAGCGATGAAAGGCATCCTCAATTTCCGAGCTTGGGCAAAGTGTCGTGGCGACAACGTGCAGGGCGATATCGCGCCGTACACCGGCCCCAAGCCGAAAGACTTGGTAGCGGGATCGCAGGAGTGCGAGAGATTTCTCCAGGCGTCCGGCGATGTGTTCGCTGACACGCTGGCGCCTCCACCAGACGACAATTCGGTCATGAGTTCCGAGGCGCCTCCAGGCGACCTCATGGACGACCTGGTCTTCGGCGGTCGCGACACTCAGTTGCCGATGGATCAGCGTTCCGCTCGGGAATAATCGCGGCCTTCGTACGGCTAGATAGATTTGGAGGTGAGCAATGGCGGGCACGGAGGAGGCAGATGCCAAGGTGGAACACGTCGTTCTCATCGTGCCGGGCATCCGCGACTTCGGGAAGTGGACAAAAGTCGTTGGCGCTCAGATCAAAGAGGCGCTTCCAGACGTTGTCGTAACTCGTGCGAACATCGGCTTCTTTGGCCTGCTGCAATTTCTTGTACCGCTGCCCATCCTTCGTCGTTGGGCGCTCGAACGCGTCATGGTTCGGATTCGCGAGCTGAGGGATCGTTACAAGAACGCAGAGATCTCCTTTGTCGCTCACAGCTTCGGCAGCCACTGTGTAGCGAACATTCTCAAGAGCGAGTTCGACGTAAAGGCACGATACGTCATCTTCTGCGGCAGTGTCGTGCCACGAGAGTTTCCGTTCAATCTTTTCCACCAACGGTTCAGAGACGTCGTTCTCAACGACGTTGGCACGGCCGACCCATGGCCGGCTGTGGCCGAGGCCATAGCCTTTGGATGCGGTAGCATCGGCACCTTCGGCTACGGCGATTCAGCCTATGTGACGGATCGATTTCACAACGGCGCCGGGCACGGCTACTTCTTTGATGGCAATTTTGCGAGCCAGTATTGGGTACCCTTTCTCCGCGACGGAACGATCACCCCTGGGGCCGAGACTCCGGCGTCTGCCCCTCGATACATCGACATCTTCGGTAGGATCCATATCAAGCAGATCCTCGCGGTTATCCTGCTCTTGATTGGCCTGACGATCGCGCTCAAGATTCTCTATCCCGCGCATTCATTCTACGCCAACGCGGCCACACCCTCGCGATCTGCTCAAGTTGAGGGCGAGGGGTTGGTCTCCCTCTACCCGTGGAGATCCATCGTCCAGAGATACACGGATGAGGCGAGGCTCATCTGCCCGCTTGGAGGGGCCCTCTGCCCTCCCGAACCAATCCAGAGTTTCTTATGGGGGCGCGAATTCAAGACAGCTCTTCAGTACGACGACGACCTTCTCAGTGTCTCGTCCTGCAAGCCCTACGATCCGGCCCGAGAGATGACTGACCCGTTCGCCGCGATCGTCGATTTCGCCTCTGCCTTTCCCCAATGCATGAGCCAGAGCAAGGATCTAGCGAACTTCCGCTGGTTGCCCTCGAAGGCCCAGGGGCACCTTGAGACATCCTCGGACGGAGACACGCTTTATTGTGGCTGCTCAGCTGCGGCCATCGATGCCTTTTCGAGATAGGGAGACTGTCAAATGCTTAGGTTTTTCATCGCGGCAATGGCCCTCTTGTTGGTCACTGATGTTACTCACGCCAATACGATCACAGACTGCACGGCCGTCAATGACAAGGCCACAGCGTCCGCAGCGAGCGGCCTGACGACGACACTTTCCACTTCGGGAAAGACGTGCACGTTTACCATTGAGGGCTCTTCCACGAAATCATCTTCGGACACTCAAACCTTTCAGTTTGGGGCCGCGCTCAAGGACTTTGCACGGACCACCGTGTTCAACCCGGGCCAGGTTCCATCCGATGACACTTTCGAGAAATTGCTCTTCACCCCATTCTTTGCAGACAACGTCCCGGCTGAGTTCCGTGAGCCGCTTTCCGATGTCGTCCAGCAGGTCTACGCTCGGTGCCTTGAAACGCCGATTTCCGAGAGGATGGAATTCAGCATCGATCCTAACGCAACGGTTCCGGCGGGTTGTGGAGTCATCACCCAACGCGAGACGCCGGCAGACATCACGCTCCCTGGCACCGAGGGAAGCGTCCAGGTGACTCCAAGCGAACCGGTGGTTGTAATCTCAATTCAAGTACAAGGTACGGCGTTCTACACAATCATGTCACTCAGCCGCCTTCGGGTGGAAGCGAACAACTGATACCAGGCGACTGAGATAGGTCGCGCCCTTTGCAGGTACCGTTAGCCAGCTGGCATCAATGCTCAAGCTGGACGTGAAGAGTGCTGGACTCTCTGCCCCAGCCAAGCTGTGTTGCGGTCACCGCCCGGTTTTGATGCGATGGCCCCGACCAAACGGACTGCTTTGCCGATCGGCCCTCTCGGCTCAGCGCGCCAGCTCACCGATGAGGAGTCGTGGCAACTCGGGTAGAAGCTGCCGGTCGCGAAAGTCGATAAGTCACAACGGGTAAGCACTCCGTTTTGGAACCGCCCGAGTCTCCTTCAGGCTGGATAAAACTTGGGGGCAACGTCAGTGACCCGGTGCGCCCGATCTCGCCGATCGAGAGTGACCGATCTCCTCGTAGTGAAACATGGCATGGAAACCTCCAAAAACCCGGTCGTCATAGGCGCCAGAAGCGCAGTCGATCGATCTGCTTGGCCATGCGCTCGAGGCCTCGGATCTGGTCGTAGGCTCCGACCTCGACCGCCGTGTCGTGGGCCATCACAGCAAGGTCCAGCGCCCTTATCAAGTGCCCTGAGCGCGCATGGCCCAGCGCGAGCTTCCTAGTAGCCCGAATCCGGAAGTCGGGTCGCGTTTCCTTGGCAATGCCTTCTTCCATCAGCCTCAGTCCTTCCCGTGTTCTGCCAGCCAGCACGAGTGCAAAGCCATATTCGTTCTGTGCTTCTCCAAAGCCCGCCCCCTCTCCACGCCGCAAGTCGCAGACACGCTCGTACTCCGCGAGCGCGGCGGCCATGTTTCCCATCTCGCGATAGATGCTCGCGCGGATCGCCATCGCGTGAGACGGGACGCCGGCGCCTGCTTCGATCGCCGCATTAACATGCTGGAGGGCGAGATCGAGGATGCCTGGCGGGCTGCGGGTAATCCGCGCCAGCGAGTAATATTCAGTTGCAAGCGGGCCGTGAGGGAGAGTCCGCCAGGCTTCCGGACCACTTCCCTGTAGCGCACGCACCTCCGCCGCCGAACCCAGTGCAGCGATGCAGCCCATGCCGATATGGGCGTGCAGCCCGTACCAAGCGCCTGCGCTGGCCCAGGCACCGAACGCGTCGGACCACAAGGGAAGGAGATGTGCGAAGGCAGGGTCGGCGATCGGCGCGCGCATCAGTGCGCGGATGGCGAACCACAGCAGCATCAGGCGGGTCTGGTTCTTGGGCGATGCTCTTGCCTTCTCGATCACGGCGGCAACGACGGCCGGATCGGGTATCGGCAGAGAAGCATCGCCGCTCCGTCCGACGAACCGCAGCGGAGGCAGGCCCGACCGCACGTCATAGGGCCTGTGTCGCAAATCAATCAGGGTTTTTGCCAGCGGCACCACGCGTGGCGCCGCAAGCGGGAGCCGCATCCATCGCGGGCGTTCATACCGGGCAATCAGGTGTGAAATCCGCCGCAGGATTTCATCCTCGCTCAGAGGTGTCAGGTCCATGCCCGGAAAGAACGGACCGAGCAGCTTAAGGAGGTTCGACAACCTGTCGATCGGATCGAACCCGTCCAGCAGGAAGATGAAGGCGGGCTTTTCCAGCAAGGCCGCCTCGAACAGTTCAGCCTCGAAGAAAGAGCTGGGTACTGTCCCAGCGCCGTCGACCTCGACCGGCCACCCATGGCGATGGCTGAGCACTGCAACAAAGCATTCCGCCGCGCGCACCCCGTCGAGGCACAATTGAGCTTTTTCAATACCGGGGAGTGGAGAGGTAGGGTCGAGTTCCGGGAAGTCTTCGGCCATCCACACCGGTCGTGACGATCCCGCCGCATCCCGGTCGCCACCAGTCACCTTCTGGACGCGGGCGCGAATACCTAGCTTCTCCCCAAGCGGGTCCTGGAAGCAGGACGACAGAAAGAGAGGTTTCAGGCTTGCGACCACTGGCTGATCCCGGCGGGTGACGAACGAAATCCTAGCACGAAGTCGGGCAGCAAAAATCCATGTCTCCGCGTGCAGAAGCTGTTAGTCCGACCGGACGTCGGCGGGTCAGGCCGGCGATGCGGTGGGCGCGATCCAACCTGCTTCTACTCCAGCCCCAGCTGTGCTTTTGCGACGAGACGATCATTATCGAATGTGGCGTTCATGTTGGAGATGAAGCCGCCATTGCCCGTCCAGGACACCATGACGGTCTCCTGCCCGCCGATCGCGGCACGGCTCATCTCTTCCCCCGCACATCCGATGATCGACGCCGCGCGTCGCAGCGACATCCCTGGAGTCAGAGAGGAGTACTCTTTCATCGTCGCCTCGCAGGGTTCTGGGGCCTTGCGCGCTGGTGCGCTGGTTTCCACCGCCGCCGACTGCGCCGGGGTGTCGGGCGCCTTGTGAGCCCTCATTCCGGCCCCTATGGCCCATAGCACCAGAAAAGTGCCGACCACGCCCAGGAGGGCTGCCCGCCCGCGCCCCGACGCCCGCAATGGGGCGACCTCGATGCGTTCGTTCGCCGATTCTCGCTGCGGCGCCCGAACCGCCGTCTTGCGGGCGTTACGGCGTCCAAATGTGCCTTGGATTGTCATTTTCGACCACTCCCTTCTCAGGTGTGTCACGTGACTACAATATGGACTTGAAGGAAGACATAACGTTCGTAGCCGAATTGATGTCGATGAAGAACAATCCGTTCTCATGGACATGTTCGCCAAACGGCTCAAGGAACGAGCAGCACAACTGGGGATCTCAGACCGCGAGGCGGCACGGCAATGCGGGCTCGAGGAGCGCCGCTATGCCCACTACGCCGGCAATCGCCGGGAACCCGATCTCGACACCCTGGTCCGGATCGCCAATGGGCTCGGCACCACCCCGAACTGGCTGCTCGGGCTCGACGGCGAAGGAAAGCGTCCGACCAAACGAACGGCGCTAGTTGAGCGACTCGCTACCGCGGCTCGTGAACTCAGCGACGAAGAGCTCAGGATCAGCGTCACCCAGGCAGAAGCCCTAGTTCGAGCCCGCTGATGTCGACCACCGTCCCCTGTTGACGACACAGCCGACACCAAGCCACCACGACCGGGTTTTCCCCAGGGAGTGGGCGCATGGTGGCAAGATCCGGTGACGGCAGACAACGCAGCGGCAGGGCCGACACGCAGGATGATAGCCGGTCAAGCACACCTCTCGTCGAGCTTGGTCAGAGTTTCGCCCGACTTCGCCGTCGCTGTGCCCGACAGGGCCGCCACGTGCGGCAACTCGCGGCCGAGGCCGACAGGATCGCCACCTTGGCAACCAAGCCCACGACAGGCTCCGGTCGGCGCCACAGGGCGGCTCTGGACGCCATCCGCGAAAAGGTGGGCTACCACGCCGCCTGGGCGCAGTGGTCAGCAAGTGCGGACGAGATTGCGGCTCTCATTGATCGGATTGCCCGGCATCCGGCCCGCGGCATCGACGACCTGATCATCAAGTACGACGCCCTGCAGTGGTCGCTGCTCGACGACGGCGCAGCATTCGATACGGCGGTGCGGCGCCAAGTCGTCGCCTTCCGGCGAGACCTCGTCGCTTTGGCCGGCTCACGCTAACCATGCCTCGGAACACACTGGTCTTGTCGCCCCAAACAAGCGTGTTGACCCCCACATAGGGGAGACACGCGCCATGAAGATCATCACCGTCAGCGACGAGACCAAGCGCCTGATCGATGTTCAGGCCCTACCCGGCTACACGATCCGCCGGACCGCGGCACGACTGCCGGATGGGCGCTGGACCATCCCGGTCGACGACGAGGTGTTCGACCGCATCGCTGCCGCCCGCCTCCCCGGCGAGACCGACGACGACACGGTGAGCCGGCTGCTGCGTGCCGCCATCGGCAAGAAGCCGAGCTAGGAGGCGCGGTTTCGTCGAGTGCGTCACCGGGGCGCCTGCTGCGAAAGGCGGGCAACAGTCCGGTGTCGTGGGATAGGACAGCTATTTTGCGCCAAAATCGGCCTCAAAGCCACGGCCGGTGCGACTTTGAGGGCTTTAAGACCATGTCGTTCTAGAGCGGACACCGAGACCCCCGGAGAGGCCCACAACCTGGGCGTTTTTTGAGAGGTCGTTTTGCGCCATAATGCATGCTTGGAAAACCTCGACGAGCTTTAGCGACGTGGTAGCCGTGGGTTACGGGAACAGGCGCGAGGTGGTGTCGTCGTATGGCCGAAAATTCTCATTAGGTGGAGACTAACTGAGGCTGGGGCCGACCCTCATCGGCAGGTCCGCCGGCAGGACCCGTTAGAATTTGATTTCATTGAACTACTCGCCGCCGGTAGGCTGGGAGGGGTCGCATACAGATGTCCGGTCGTGGCTATTTCTCGGACCACCGATCTTGCTCGGCTGATCCCTTCTTCGACTAGACTTCCTCAGCGGCTCGCCCCTTGTGCCGTCAGCGCCAATACTGGAGGCGCTGATGGTCAAACGGGAACGCGACGCCGAGGCCGCCATGCGATCGCCCTCTTGACCGAGGCGTAAGCTGTTGACGGATGCCCAGAAATCCCCCTTTGCTTCACCGCCGGGTATAGTTGTCCAAGGACGGTGCGGATCATGGATGCACAGGAGTTCTATAGCTATTCGTCCGCGATAGCTTGTGCTGCATTGCGTCACGACTTCGGTCTTCCCCTAAATCGGATTGGGAGGAGTGCCGCGCAGATAGCCGAGTACATAGCAAACCAATCCCCTGAGAGGAGCAAAGCGTACCAAGAAGCCACAGAAATGTGTCGGGAGCTGATGGAGCTCGAGAGGAGGGCGATGAACCTCCTCACGTCCTTTGGAAAGGAAATGGCCGGCCTTCGCGCAGATCTCATATTCAAAGCATTCAATGAGCTTGATCGAAGCGTGACACCACTCTTCGTTCGGATGCGTCGATTGGCGGTCGGGATCGCGCGCGAGCTGCCCGCAGATAATGCCTATCTACTTCTTCGCCGCCAGAAGCTGCGCTCGGGGGCAGCACAGGCGCAGGAGATGTTTGGCGCGCTGTCCCATTTCTTACGTCCAACCTCTGTTGGGATCGAACACTTCACCACGTTTCCGCTCAGGCGGGTCATTTCGGAAATATACGACTTGATGACCCGCGGAAATGCTCGAAGTGCTTCTATCGAGTTCCGGATGATGGGAGATTCGGAGGTTGAAGGTATTAGGAATCAACTTATACTTCTGTTTCAAAATCTCTTGGCGAACGCTATTAAGTATGCGACCGCGCCCAGCAATCCGCGGAATGCGGTCGTTTCAGTAGTTATCGAAGTAGCTAATTTCTCCGTGCTGAGGCGAAAATATCCCGGGCAGCTTGAGCGATACGGGGCAGCTCGCGGCGAGTGGTTGGATATTTGTATAGAGGACAATGGGCGAGGGATCGATGCTGACAACCTAGATGCAATCTTCTCTCCCGCGGTAACCAACAGCCTGGAGGAAACCGGGGTAGAGGGTACTGGAATGGGACTGGCAATAGCGAGACTAGTGGCGGTGCTGCATGGGGGCCTGCTCTTCGTTGACACAGCGCGACGAGACACGACGTGCTTTACGCTGCTGCTCGCAAGAGGTCACGCTGACAGCATTCCTCCGCGAGAACTGGTCGCTAGACAGACACCTCGATGACCGCCCTCGAGAATGCAGCGGCCGCTAGCGCCGCGTACAATTGCCAAGTTTCGTTTTTGATAGGATCGCAGTAGTCGCAAATTCCGCGAACGATGCCATAACCGACGTCAAAATTCCATGTTGCGTCGGCTACCCCACTACCCTCCATCTCAACCGCTCGGATCCCAAGAGATCGCAGCGCATTCCGCGTGACGTCGTCTTTCAGGAGTATGTTTGCCGACCCCACTCGACCCTTGTGAACCAGCGGCGCAGTGTTGGCCTTTCTGCGTATTTGGGGGGGATGAGTGACGATAGTGTCAGTAATCACCCCAAGATCGGAGATAGAGAACACATGGAGCTCATCTGATACGGGCCGTTTAAACTCCGAATGAGTGCGCGATACCCGCGCAACATGCTTGGTCCATGGCGCCTTTTTGTCGAATTCTTTTTGAGAGAGCCTCGTGTACGCCTTCTGGAACAGAGCTGAAGCGGGCCGCGGCTTAGCGCGGTTCGTATCGGCCGCGCGCTCCCTTTTGATCATGTCGTATTGATATACCTCGTCCGCAAACACGATGTCCCCAAGTCGAACGTGGTCGGGTGCGTCGGCGTGCTTAAGATCGAATGGATGGTGCGGAACGCCACCGGCAATGCCGACCATTAGAACATCGGTTATCGTTGGGTACAGCATGAGAAGTGCGGTTGTTGCGATCGACGCTGAGTTGTTGCCCATCTGCAAGCACTCGCAATGCACTATCTCATACCGGGATTTCCCATGGGTCAGAACGATCGACCTGAGCACGACCGGGCATCGATCAAGCGCTCGTGTGGGTATGTCGAGGCTATTCCCAAATACCCGCCTGACTGCGAGTGTTTCTATTGGCAGCGCAGTCACAATTCCGAATCGCGGTTCATTGACCTTGCTCGATGGGGCCGCAGTCGCAACGTCGCTCCGCCCGTGGACCGCCGGTCGCCGTCGTACCGCCAAATCCCCAAGGGCGCCGACTAGACTACTCATCGTCATCACTCGGAGTGCGCTTACGCGACGAACGGTCAGGTTCACCTAGGAAACCAGAATAGTCGATTCCCAACTTCGCCGCCGACCTCAGAACGTCCTCGCGAATTACATGTGCGGTTTGCTTCCGCCCGTCGGAAATTAGAATCTCGGTCGCTAAGAGCCTAAGCTCCAGGGCTCGCTCCAGACCGCCGCGCCTGGTGGGCAGGGTCTCTGCAAATCCGAGCAGCACCGCGACCGCGTGTTCGCTCTTTCCACGTTCGAAGAGTCGGTCTGCTCTAGAAGCGACGACTCGGCAGGCGGTTTGGATAGCCCTGTCCGAGGTGCGTGGAAGGAATAGATCTCGCATCGCCACGCGAATATCGTCCGTCGCCGTCAAGCCTCTTGCGCGCCTCAACGCTTGATCGAGCCGTTCTTTAAGCCCCACTTCCTTCAATGGCACCAGATCAAGCGGCCGGTACGGAAGCCGGCGCGGGCGGTGCCGCTCCCCGTGCCCTTCCGTTGTTTCGCGTATCGTATCCAGCGCCGCGGAAACCCCGCCGCAGAGACGGGAAAACGTTGCAGACGAGTCGATATCCTCTCGATAACTCCGCAGAACATCAAGTAGGACTGATATTTCTCCAGTAGCATTGCGAAGAATGCTCGCTCGCCGCTCCTCGCGGAGCCTGTTCAGGTTCGTAACTTGCGCAAACGCCCTGATGATCGAGGTGATGTAATCCGAAAACGCACGGGCGCCCCGAATATCTGATTTATCGATATACTGGATTGCCCCGGAGTTTTGATATCTCTCGAACAAGGGGGCGTCAGACACCTTCAGATCGTCCCTACCCGTGGCGCTAACGATAGCAAATGGCGCAGTCACGCCATCGGTTATCGCTCTCTCAATAACATCCAGACCTAGGCCACGCTTCAGGAAAAGATCGACCATGACCAGGTCGTATCTGGTGGGGCTCGTCAATCTGCGAGCTGCTGACGAGGCGTTTCGCTCGACCTCAAAGTCGATCGGGAGGCCTAATTCATGACCTTGTTCTTGGAGATCTTCGGCCCACTCTGGTTGATCATCGACGACTAAGATAGAGTATCTTGGCTCCTCGACAAGCATCATCAGCCGCCTACCGGCTTTACTGAGGCGATGTTAAGCCAGTATTGCATCAGTTCCAAAAAGCGCTGCTGTTGCTCGCTGCCGAAACCTTTCCACACGAACGAATTGGCTTTGAGTGCATAGCTCTCGCTGATGTCATCATCAGCGTCGCTAGAACTATAGATTACGACAGGAATATCTCGCACCTCATGCTCGGCCTCACGAACAGCCCGTAAAGCCTCGAAGCCAAACTGCTTGTCGCCGTCGAGACAAAGGTCAAGCAATAGGATCACGTCAGGAACCGTTGAATCAGAAATTGCCCGGCGGATGCGCTCGATGGCCGACTTCTTCTTCTGGATCAAGGTTATTGGATGAATTGAAGGCCGCCCCTCCGCATCGGTAATCGAAGCGGCCCACTCCGAAATCTGTTCGCAAATCTCTCTATCGTCATCAACAAAAACAAGATGCACTGAAACTCCCCCCGTCGCCTCCGCAAATAGCTTTGCATCTGGAGACAAGGTCTTCAAGTGCATTTCAGATTGCGTCAAAAATGGATCTGGACTGACACTCGATCGAATGGGCGCGGTGGTCTGGGGCCGTCAGCGATGTGGCGGAACTTGCCGACCAGATCGCCCGCCGGCTCGCGCGCAGCCGAGCGGCTAGCGAGCAAACAGGGAAAGAACGCTCGGGAGGAGGCTCGCCGGCTGACCGGCAGATAGGTACCCACTCCGTCCCAGTCCAGCCGGGCGCCGCCGGGTGACCTCGAGGCAACCTCGGCACTACTCCCTTTTTGGGACAAAATCGGCCTCAAAGCCCCAGCCGGTGGGGCATTGAGGGGTTTTAGCCCGAGTAGTGCGGGGGACTACTCCGGAGCCTCCGGAGACGCCCGGAACGCGGGCGTTTTCTTGAGGCGGTAAAGTGCCAAAAACGCACCGAGGATGAGCAGACGCTGCTTAAGCAACGACTTAACCGTGGGTTACGGGAATAAGGGGCGAGGTGGAGCAGCAGTGCCTCGAAAATCCTCATTAGGTGGAGCCTAACTGAGGCTGGGGCCGACCCTCACCGGCAGTCGCGGCGGCAGGACCCGTTAGAAGTTGATTCTATTTGACTACTTGCGATCAGCACCCGCGCCGGCAGTCGCTCATGAACGAGCAGGCGCAGGCGCGCAGGCGGTAAGATCACGGTCAAGATTCACCGCGGGCACGTCATGACAAGATGGCCATCTGCTCCATCTTGACGACACAGCCGAGACCAAGCCACGACCGCGATGCTCTTTGACGGGAGGTCGCGGCATGGGTGCTCCATCCAGTTTGGTCAATCGGCGCGGTGTGTTGCTGAGTGGCGCCGCAGCAGCAGCCGCGTTGTCGTTGCCAGCGGGTGCGGTGCAGCCCGACTTGGCGCCACCCAGCGAACTGTTCGCCCTCGGAATCGAGTTCGCCCGACTTCGCCGCCGTTGCGCCCGACAAGGCCACCGTGTGCGGCAACTTGCGGCCCAGGCCGAGGAGTTGGCTGCGCCGCGCGGCATCGGCCGTGTTGGCGCCGGTAGGCGCCACAGTGCGGCCCTCGATGCCGTCCGCGCCGAAGTCGGCTACCACACCGCCTGGGCACGGTGGTCAGCAAGTGCCGACGAGATTGCAGCTCTCATTGATCGGATTGTCCGGCATCCGGCCCGCAGCATCGACGACATGCTCGTCAAGTACGAGGCATTGAGGTGGTCGCTGCTCGACGACGGCGCAGTGTTCGACACGGCGGTGCGCCGCCAGGTCATCGCCTTCCGACGAGACCTCGTCGCGTGGGCCGGCTCCCGCTAACCACGCTTTTCCGGTCTTGCAGAAAGCACTGGCCTTGTCGGCTCGAGCAAGCGTGGTGACCTCCATGACACGGAGGACGAGGCGCCATGAAGATCATCACTGTGAGCGACGACACCAAGCACCTGATCGATGCTCAAGCCCTACCCGGCTACACGATCCGCCGGACCGCGACACGACTGCCGGACGGGCGCTGGACGATTCCGGTCGACGACGAGGTGTTCGAGCACATCGATGCCGCCCGACTTCTCGGCGAGACCGATGACGACACCGTGAGCCGGCTGCTGCGCGCCGCCATCGGCGGGAAGGCGAACTAGGAGGCGCGGCGTCGGCAAGAGGTTCACGCACTCCACACCCGCGATGGGCGCAAGTACCCCGTTTCACCCAATCATACTCGGGATGTGCGGAGTTCCGGGGCTTACAGCCACAAACCGAGTATGATGCCAATCATACTCAGCAGTCGCGGAGTTCCGGGCGTCTCCGGGGGCCTCCAATGAGGCGATCATACTCGGAGGGACAGATCGCCGAGGGCAAAACATGCGGCTGGTTCCGCGCGCTATGGCAATCGCCGGCCATCGCAGCGTCGTATGGTCCCTATTTTCCCCGTAGCTGCTGCCTATCTGAGGCTGGGGCCGACCCTCATTGTCTGCCACCGGCGGAGGACCCAACGCATTGAAGTCTCCGGCACAATGGCCACCGGCAGTTCTGCTAAGTCTGAGGGGGCATGCGTACTAGAACACTATCTTAGTTCGGGCGAACGCACGG